>JAMCYO010000040.1:0-4185 GCA_023473395.1 Candidatus Martarchaeota archaeon
CTGAAGGCTGTTATCTATTATCCTTCCGGCTATTTTAATAATCGGATCTATATTACTCGATTCTATTCTGTTGTCAGTGCCCTCGATGCAGATTTCCGCGTATTCTTTTATGGCCCTTGGTACAATGTCTCTTGTCAAGTATTCCTTTATCTCTGTGAAATTAAAACGGCTTATATTCATGGTTACGAATTCTTTAGTCCCTTCCCAATCCCTTCCTATATGTTTGTCCACCATACAATAACACTTTTAATCAAGCTGTTTTTATATGTGGTTAAATAATATTTATGCTTTTACTGCAAAACCAATAATATAACGGGTAATCAAATGGCCGAAGATTACATTTCCAGCGTTCTTTCGTTTTCTTTTAACGAAAAATGGTGGGGTTTTTCAGAAGTGGATAAGAAAATGCGCCTAGATGCCATGAAAAGGGATCTAAATTCTTGGAAAAAGCGGACAGGCGCGCTCAAATCCGAAATTTATGATTCATTAAGGTGGGATTCTGACATCATAATTTGGAACATGTGCAAGAACCCTACGGACCTGCTTGCAATCAAGCAAAAGATAGAAAAAACCTTTTCCGGTTATGCGCAAATTACCTATGGGATGCTTTCAGTCTATTCCAACAATAGGAAGAAACCGGAAAAAGGCGTGAAAACGTACTTTGTGGCATACCCGATGAGCAAGGAACCTGAATGGTATCTGCTTCCGAAAGAGGAATCCAAAAGGATAGTGGCAGAGCATGTCGAAATCGCAATAAGCAGCAAGAGCAATGACGGCATTGAGTCATATACGACAAAGGGCTTTGGCATAGCGGATTCCGAATTCGTTGTCATATATGAGATACCTGATCTTTACTCTTGGGTAAGGGTTACCGAAGAGCTAAGGGGGGCAAGGGCAAGGAAATGGATAACAAACGAAACTCCGATACTAACTGGCATACTGCATGGTTGATTCTGTGGACGGCATAATACTTATGGCATATGGAACGCCAAACGGCCTTGATGACGTCGAAAGATACTATACCGAAATCCTAAGGTCCAAAAAGCCGTCAGATATGCAACTGGAAAAGCTCAAGTCCCGCTATGCCTCGATAGGCGGCGGCTCAAGGCTCTTGGAAATAACTAAAAGCCAGGCATCGAAGCTCCAAAAATTTATCGAGAAAAAAGGCGTAGATGCAAAAGTATACGCTGGAATGAAGTATTCCGACCCCCATATAGCAGATGCGGTCGGCTTGGCAATCGATGACGGCGTTGATAGGATAATATGCATCCCTGTCGCCCCTTTCTACTCTGCAATAGGCACTGGCAGCTATTTCGAGAAAGCCGATTCCGCAATCGCAAAATTGGGCTATAAAGGAAGCGTTGAACGCGTTGATTCGTGGTATTCGGAGCCTGGTTTGGAAAAGGCGTGGGTTGAAAGCGTTTCGCGCCTTGGCCTAGACAAGAATTGGGTAATCCTTTTTACTGCGCACAGCATGCCAGTTACTCCTGCGGACGACCTGAGCCTATACAGGCGCCAGATAATATTTGCTTCGAACTCAGTGCAAAGGCATTTTGGGTGCAAGTGGTCTCTAAGCTTCCAAAGCGCAGCCGACCTGCCTGGTAATTGGATAGGCCCTGACGCGGCATGGCAGATAAAAGAACTGGCTGAAAACGGCGTTAAAAGGCTTGCAATAGTGCCAATAGGTTTCGTATCCGCCAATCTGGAAACTGAATACGACGTTAAAAAAGAATACGCAATGTTGTGCGATTCATTGGGTATCGAATGCAAAATAGCTGAGATGCCAGACGATTCCGACTTTATAATAGAAGCGCTATACTCTGCTTATGCCAAACATTCAACGAGTGCGCCTTGACTTTACCGTTTCTACTATTTTTTTCAATACACCAGGCTTAGTTTCCTTCAGCACGCCGTGCGAGAGGTTGAAGATAAACTTGCGTATGCCGTTTGCTTCATCGAGTATCAAATTTACCTCTTCTTCCAATTTTTCAGGGCTTCCGAACGCAACAGTCTGCGGGGAAAGGTTCCCCTGTATGCCAAGCTCTCCGGAAAACATGTCGTAGGTCTCTTTTATACTAGCATTGGAATCTATGCTTAGGAAATCGCAGCCCGTCTTGGAATACGCCTCAACTTTGCTCCCGGTTTTTGCAGAGAAATATATCTTTGGTACGCTTTCTATCGATGAAAATATCTTTTTTGTAGGCTCCAGTATAAATTCGTTGTACTCGCTGTCGCTCAGGTATCCTGCCCAGCTGTCAAACAGCTGGACGACCGAAACCCCGCTGTGAACCTGCGAATTGAGGTAGTTAATTATCATGTCGGCCGCGCTTTCCATGGCATTCCTGAATTCATCAGGCTTATCCCTCATCAACATCCTCGAACTCTCGAAGCTCCTAGAAGGGCCGCCTTCTATCAGGTAGCTGAATAGGGTAAACGGCCCTCCGGAAAACCCTATCAACGGGATATCGTCTGGCAGCTTTGAAATGGAAAGCCTTATGTTTTCCAAAACGTAAGGCGCGTTGGTTTTGCAATCGAATCTTGCGAATTCCTCAAGCTGCGCAGTGTCAGAAACGTCGAGTTTCCTTTCTGCAATCGGGCCGACGTTTTCATCAATCCTTATCGGGTAACCGATTGCCCTTATCGGTATCATAATATCCGAATACAATATGGCGGCGTCAACGCCTAGCTTTTTGACCGGCAGCACTGTTATTTCGGAGGATGTTTCCGGGTCGGATTGGACATCGAATATGTTTTTGCCATTCTTGAGGCTTGCATATTCGTCGAGGTACCTTCCAGCTTGGCGCATGAACCATACTGGATGCCTTTCCACATACTTACCGTTCATTGCCTCTAAAAGCAAGCTATCCTTCACCAAATCACCCCAAAGCCTTTGAAATCGCCGAACCAATACTGTTCTGCTCCGAAAGTTCTGCATCGTCAAAAAGCGGTTTCGCAATCGCAAGGGCCTTTTTGCCTATGCATATGGCCTTTATTCCCTTTAGCCTTTCCTTATCAATGCCCAACGATTCGAATGCCTTTACCTCGGCTCCGCTCGGAAACACTATTGAACCTATGCCTTCCAATTTGGCGCCTTTCTTATCCAAGCATTGCACTACCGAATAGATTTTAAGCCTTACAAGCATGAACCCTGTGTTTGCAATTGCCTGCTCGCTCGTACTTCTAGATCCTCCCGTTATTTCAATTATTGTGCCCCTGTCCATGCTTGATATATAATCGATAACCGATTCAAGCCCACCGCTTTTCGGAGCGTAGACTACATTTATGCCATTATCTTCAAGCTCTTTTTTCGTTGCGCTTCCAGCGGCGAATATCTTACGGCCTTTGAGCACGCGGATAGTGTCGCTTTTCGAATGCGACATTATAAGCCTTACTGCATGCTTGGAGGAAAAAACAACATAATCTGCGGCGTCTAGCAATGCGAGCGCGCTTTTTACCACATTGTCGTTATCTTCGAACCTTATGGCAGGTTCAAAACGCACGCGTTTCGATTTATACTCGCCTTTCAATTCATCTAAATCCTCTTCGTTGCATAGCACGAGCACATTTTCATTTGCTTTCAATTATCTCGTCCCCTCCTTTTTCCATAACTGCGCGGGCTAATGCTTTTCCCATCCCCTCTGGGTCAGAAGCTTTTCCTTTTACCTCTGCCCTTGCAAACACGCTTCCGTCGTTTTTCGCTATAAAGCCTAAAATATTCATTTCATTGCCATTTGCCCTAGCAAGAGAACCTATTGGCATGTCGCACCCTATCCCGAAGACCCTGCCAAAGGAACGCTCGGCGATTATTTCAGATTCAGCCTTTTTATCGTTTATTCGCTTCAGGATTTCGATAATCCCAGAATCGTCGGACCTTGCGGTTACTGCAAGTGCTCCCTGCCCTATTGCAGGTATCATTTCGTTTGGCTCTAATATTCTAGAGCGTTCGGAATAACCCATCCTTTCCATTCCGGAAACTGCAAGAACAAGCGCATTCAGGTTGCCGTTTTTAAGCGAGTGCAGCCTGGTGTCGACGTTTCCATGCAATTCTACCACTTCTGCGCCAGGTAAAATACGCTTTATCTGGACCTTCCTGCGGATGCTGCTAGTGCCTATTCTAGGTTTCATATTGGAATCGAATCCGTTTCCGAAAACAAGCATGTCGCGCGGGTCCGCCCTTTCGGGAAC
>JAMCYO010000040.1:4195-18992 GCA_023473395.1 Candidatus Martarchaeota archaeon
GTTTTGATGGATGTGCACGGCAATGTCTATGCTCCCGTCGATGAGCGCTTCGTCTATCTCTTTGGTATATATATCTTTTTCAGTCGGTTTTCCCGAATTCCTGTCAATCTTTTCATTCAGCGTCTTTATCTGTACCAATTCGCACTTTATGCCCACGCCTAGCAATTCAAGCTTCCTTGCAACTATGCCCGTCTGCAATAAGGAAAGCTTGCTGCCTCTTGTGCCTATCCTTACCACATCCATCAAAACACTAAGAAAATATTCCGTAGTCGTCCATCATCTTTTTTAGGTCCACCCATTCGTCGACCATGATGGCCTTTTCCATGTCCTTCTCGCTAACCTTGCTGTAGTCGCCTTTAAGCTTGTTTATCCTTTCCATGACCCTATCTCGTACAGCATCGTCTTCATCTCCCCGCTCAGGAGCTTTCCCTTCCTGTAATCTTCGGCCAGACTTTCCGCTTCATCTCTTTCAAGGAAATAATTCTTTAAATAGAAATAAGCCATGTCTACGTCGGGATTGCCTCCAAGCTTCCTGTGCTCTTCTATGCTTGCCTGGCCTCCGCTGAAGGCGTTCATTATCTTCTTCTTTATCGATTTCTCGTCCTCGAAAAGGAATATCCCGTTATTCCTTGACTTTGACATCTTTTCTCCGTCTAGCCCTGGCATGAAAATTGAATGCAAAGCCGCTGGCTTTACGAAGCCGAATTTGGCAGCAAGGTCCCTGCACACCCTCATGTGGGAATCCTCGTCTGCGCCTATCGGTACAAGGACGTCATCGTAGCCCCTTGTCAACGGGAAAATTATGTGCGCCGATTGCACTGTTGGGTAGAACTGCAGCCCTATGTTTTGGTCAGGCGTATATCCGTATACTGCCTTGACCTCCGAAAGCGTCAAGCCTTTTGATAGTTTTATAGCAAGGTTGTATATGTTCGTGTATATGTGGTCTATTATGAATTTCGTCTTTTTTGTATCAAACCCATATGCAATCATGACCCTAACGAGCAGCAGGGAATTCTTTATCCCCTCTTCCTGCGTTGAAACCTTGTTTGAGACATAGCTCTCATCATCGGAAATTGGCATGAATAGGTCTATGCCAAATTTCCTCTGCATGAAAAGATTCGTGTCAAAAACAGGTATATGCCCCATGTGCGGTGTACCGCTCGCGTTGAATCCGGACACTATCGCGCATTTTTTGCCGTCCTTAAGGTTCTTCATGTACCTGTCAAAGTCCCTGTGCGAATACATAAGCATTTTGCCGAACGTGTAAAAGTCGGGAAGACCCTTAATTTCTGAAATGGGGCTAGCTCCGAATTTTTTTATAAGCTTTATATTATCCGCCGTGACGCTTGCTATCTCCGAAGCGGAATTGCCCTGTTTGCCATTTTCGTCTCCCATCCAATCACAACAATGACTGCCAATACTTTAATATTGACAGACTTAAAGCTAATAACTTTAAATTAGATAACATTTATTAAGATTAAAAGCTTTCTATACAGCTATTGTCGGTGCGATGATGAAGATCATAAAATACAAGGATAATGATCCAGAAATCCTTAAGGCTACAGAGAAGGCGAAGATAATAGTTGCGGATCTTGATGGTACTCTGGCGGTGAGCAAAAGCCCTATAGACTCGGAGATGTCAAAGCTCATAGCTGCGCTGCTGGGGCTTATGGACCTTGCAGTCATAAGCGGCGGAAACTACGGGCAATTCGAAAAGCAGTTTGTCGGGATGCTCAACTGCGGGGAGAAGGAGCTTTCCAGGCTTTACCTGTTCCCGACCAACGCGACCGCCTTTTACAGGATGAATGCTTCCTCATGGAAAAGGGTCTACGCGGAGCAGCTGACCAAAAAGGAAAAACTTGATATAATATCAGCGATAAACCAGGCAATGAGCGAGACGAACCTTATACCAAACGAGCATTATGGCGACGTGATAGAGGACAGGTTCACACAGATAACCTTCTCAGCCCTTGGGCAGAACGCTCCGATAGAGCTCAAGTCCAAATGGGATCCTGACAGGAAGAAGCGCGAAGTGATAAAAAAGCTCATCGAAAAGAGGCTCAAGGGCTTCCAGATAGCGATAGGCGGCACGACTTCGATAGACATATCGAGGAAAGGGATAGACAAAGGTTACGGGATAAAGAAGATAACGGAAGTTCTAGGTTACAAAAAGGGCGAGATGCTCTATGTCGGCGATTCGCTTTTCAAAGGCGGCAACGACTACCCGGCCGCAAAGGCTGGCGTCACATCCATAAGCGTGGGCGATGTCAACGACACCAAGTCTCTTTTTAAAAGCATAATAAGCTCAAAGCTTAAAACATCCTGAGGCATTGCTATGGAATGGGACAATTTTGATTATTCTAGGACAAAGGAGATGCGAGACAGATTCATCCCGTTGGAGAAGGTTATAGATTTTGTGTCGTTGGAAAATAATGCCAGCCTCATCGATATGGGCGCAGGGGATGGCCATTACTCCATAGCCTTCGCTTTAAAATTCCCAGATTCGCATATAACCGCTTTAGAACCGGGACTAAACGGTTCGAAGCTCATACGCGAAAGAATAAAGTCAGAAAAAATACAAAATGTCGAAGTGCTGGAAAAGGACGCATGCACATTGAAGGACTACTCCAATTACGGAGTCGTATTCTTCTCCAATGTATTTCATGACTTGCCTTGCAGGGATGGGATAGCTGCGGCTATGGGGAAGACAATGCGCCCAGGCTCAAAAGTTGTGTTTATAGAATTCAAAAAAGAGGCAGATATCGGCCCGCCAAAAGAGATACGTATTGAGGAAAGCACGCTAAAGGCCCTTATGGAAGCCAATAACGCAAAATTATCAGGTTCGGCAGAATTCAAATACCACTATATGCATAAATATATAATCAACCAAAAAACATAATTCAGAGGAAAAGGTGTATATTTTGCGCGATTTGGACAGCATAATGGGAGACATAAACGAAAAGGAAAGGGCTGGCAAAAGCCAAAGCGATTCAAGGATAGACCAGATTTCCGAGCATGATGAAGTTTCTGGCAATGAAGCCGGCAGCGCGGAATCAGGCGTAATGTCCATCGATGAATACTCAAGGATAAGCTATGACAAGTTTGAAGCAGTCGATCTGCGCGTCGCTGAGATACTGGATGCGGAGGTGCATGAGGGGGCCAGAAAGCCCATGTATAAACTGACCCTAAGCCTTGGAGAATTGGGAAAAAGGACCATAGTCGCGGGCATCGGCGCATTTTACGGCAGGGAGGAACTTATAGGCAAAAAGATAGTGGTAGTCGCCAATCTTGCCCCAAGGAAAATAGCAGGCGTATTGTCGGACGGCATGCTTCTGGCAGCAGAAGACGAGATTACCATTTCATTGATAGTGCCGGACAAGGACGCCGCACCTGGAAGCAGGATACATTAATAATTAAAATTTTCAAGGAGATTTTTATGGTTGCAAAAAAAGCCAGCAAAAAGAATGAAAATTCGAAAACTAAAGAGCAAATAAAGTCACTTCTTCAGTTCGTATCCGAGGTCGACCCTACGATGCTTAAATCGGAAGAGCTATCGGCGTTTATAGAATCCAAGAGCAAGCCAATAATAAAGCTTGCAGAAAGCGAGGACTTGGACAGCGAATCACTGGAAAATCATTGCGTAGATATATATTCTGCGATAAGGGACCATTACGTTAAAATTGGGGCATCGGAGGCCGAAGCCGATTCAAACGCAAAACTTGCAGTTGAGAAAACGCTGGATTTTTTCAGCTACACGAATAAAAATTATGTGATTAGGGAATTGATGTTCGAATCTGCCGCAGAAGATCCTGACGTGGAATCATATATCGACGGAAAAAGGCTTCTTCCTCCGGGAAAGCACAAAAATGGCTATTCTGTGGGAGTGGTAAGGAAGCGCGAAGAATAAAAATAAAAAATGAGGCTGGCTTTAGCAAAGCAGCTTTAAGCTGCCGAATGTCGGTTACCTCTTCTTGTTTATCCTTGCGACTTTTATTTCGAAATTGAGCCTTTTACCTGCGAGCTGCGGGTTGAAGTCTACCCTTATTGTCTTTTCCCCTATGC
This sequence comes from Candidatus Martarchaeota archaeon, assembly GCA_023473395.1. Lineage (GTDB taxonomy): Archaea > Micrarchaeota > Micrarchaeia > Micrarchaeales > Micrarchaeaceae > Micrarchaeum_A. Next base: position 8,258 of record JAMCYO010000040.1, read on the forward strand.
TTATTATAGTGCCTTCATGGCCGTCTTCGGTCCTGACACCCATGCCTTCCTTCGCCTGCCCTTCGGCAAAATTTTCCTTTGGAACTTCTACTATAAGCTCATCGCTCTTTTCGCCGTAGGCATCCTTTGCCTCTATGGATATCTTCTTCGTTTCATTCAACTTCATTCCTAGGACCCCCTCATCAAAACCCTTTATCAGCTCCCCTGAGCCAACTGTGAACTTGAGTGGTTCCTTGCCTACGTTCGAATCGAAAACGGTCCCATCATCAAGCGTTCCTGTGTAAAATACCTCGATTTCGTCGCCTTTTTTGACTATTTCTGCATTTGCGTCGCTCATCTTATCACAGCGATATTATATCCCAAGTGCGTTTAAGCCTTTTGGAAAAAAGCTTTTAGAGCACTCTAAGCGCGTTGCCTAACATAAGTACGATTACGGAAACCGCGACTTTGCACATTGTTTAAAAATCCGAATGCTGAAATATTGGTGCATGATTAGCATAAAAAACCTCAAAAAGCGATACGACGATGGCAACTTTGCTATTCGCGGCATAAGCGCGGACTTCGATAAAAGGCTTACCACGGTCATAGGCCGCAATGGAGCCGGAAAGACTACGATGATGCGCATACTTTCAACCCAGCTCCTGCAGAGCTCAGGCACGGTCGAAATAGACGGGCTTGACAACGTAAAGGACGCGAAGGAGATAAGGAAAAGGATAGTCAGCATACCGCAGGAGGCAAGCCCGATAGGCTACCTAACGCCGATGGAGCACCTAAAGATGTATCTCTGCGCAAGGGGCATGTCGCTTAAAGATGCAGGAATAGAAGCTTCCAAGGCGCTCAGGGAGCTTGAGCTTTGGCATGCCAGAGATACGCCCTCAGACATGCTTAGCGGCGGCATGAAAAGGAAGATATTCGTTGCAATGGCGCTTGCGGCCAATGCAGACACTATATTCCTGGATGAGCCTACAACGGGATTGGACCCGCTTTCCAGGATAGAGGTGTGGTCCGCGATAAAAAGGCTGCGCGGCAACATTGTGCTCACGACGCATTATATGGAAGAGGCTGCTGAGCTTTCCGAAGCGGTAGTTATGGTAGAGTCCGGAAAGATAATAGCCACAGGAACCATAAAATCGTTGCTATCCAAATTCAAGGGCATGGCAAGGGCGGAAATAACAAGCAGTTCAGCCAAGGCAAAGTATACGATAGGAAATACGAAAATAGAATACATAAAGCTCAAGGAAGCTGAAAGCTATGTCAAGAACGGCTATGCGATAAAGCCGATAACCCTTGACGATCTTTTCATAATGAGGGGTGTCAACATTGAATCTTAGGTTTATAGGCACGTTCATATGGTACTACGGAATACGCTCGATAAAGCGCGGGCCCTCATATATAATATCCTCGATACTCTACCCGTTGGTTTTTCTTTTCCTTATAACGATATTCTCTGCTGGAAGGTATCTTGACTACGCTGTTATCGGCGGCTTCATATCAATAGTGGCGATGAACGCCATATACAGCGGCAGCGACATGGCGTTCCAGAGGCTGCAACTCAGGACCCAGGACCTTTTCGTAGCAACATCGATAGGCCCTGCGGATTACATGCTCGGGATGGGGCTTAGCTACCTTGCAACTTCCCTCCCTGGAATACTAGTATACGCGATAATAGGCGCATACCTTGGCCTTTTTGGGCTTGCAAACGCACTCTTATTCACACTTCTGTTAATAGCGGTGCTGCTCGGGACTATGGCCATATCTTTTACCATATTCGGCTTCATAAAGCACGTCAGGAACATATGGGGCATAGCAGGAATAGCAAGCATACTGCTTACGGTGCTTCCGCCAACATTTTATCCTTATACATTGCTGCCGAAGGCGCTGCTATACGCTTTCATGCTGTCTCCAATAACAGAGGTCTCGATGCTCTCGCAGGGCGTGTTTGGGCTGGCGCCTGCGGCGTATTATGCGATTCCAGTGTTGATAATCGAGATAGCGATATATTCAGGCATAGGCATCAAGCTCATGCGCTGGAGGGAAAAATAATGCGGAAAACCCATCAGGTTTGTCAAGCGCATAAGGTATAGCTATTACGATTAGATCGGTTTCATGCCTTGCTGCGCGTTTATAAATCTTCGACTGAGCCCTGTTCCTTTATGAAATCTCCGTTCTGGAGCTCCTCGTAGGCCTTCACGAGCTCCTGCTTGTAATTCATTACTATTGGCCCGTACCACGCTATGGGCTCGTTGAGGGGTCTGCCGGAAATAAGCATGACCTTGGCATTTTCATTATCGGTACTTATTGCGACTTCGTCTCCATCGCGCTTGTAGATTGCAGCAGAACCTTCTTTTACCTCGGCCCCCTTTTCAACGTTTATCCTTCCCTCCAAAACATAGGCTATCGCAGTGTGCCCCTCTTCCAATTTCTGTGAGAATACGGAATTCCTTTTCATATCTACAACAAAATAACCTATAGGTATTGATAAGTCGGATATTGGCCCGACCGCATCCGCTCTCCTTCCCGCTATTACTTTTATTCTGTTTCCATAGCCGTCTTCAACCGAAGGCATGTTTTTGTCCTTAAGGTTTCTGTATACGGGATTGCGCATCTTGGCTTCCTTGGGCAGGTTTACCCAAAGCTGGAGGCCGCTGTTGCCTTCCTTTTCCACCTGTGGCATCTCCTCGTGAAATATGCCGCTGCCGGCAGTCATCCATTGGAGCTCCCCTTTGCCTATGGTTCCGCTAACGCCGGTGCTATCCCTGTGCTTTACCTTTCCATCTAAAATGTAGGTGACTGTTTCTATGCCCCTGTGGGGGTGCCACGGAAACCCTTTTTCGTAGTCCTTGGGATCCTTGGATCCAAAATTGTCAAGCAGCAGGAATGGGTCCGTAAGCCTTGCAATATTCTGCCCACCGAAAATGCGCCTCAGCCTTACGCCGGCGCCATCGTAAGAGTATTGCCCCTCTATAATAATATCAATGCCCTTTCTCATGGTATTTATTTCGCCAGGCTTAATATTTAAACTTTATATAAAATTGTTTTTATTTGAATTCGCAAAATGTTTGCTTGCGGCGCAAAGGCTAAGCGTTATTAAACCGTGCCCAAAAATATATACGGGCAATTTAATCGTCATGCTCCAGGGTGCTTAGTTGGGCCTCGGACTCATAATAACAATAGCGATAATAGCGATAGACTTCCTTATCTCGATGTGGGACGCTTACGCTGGCGGCTACAGCCTGGGCATGATAAAAAAGAACGGCGACACTTCGAAATTCAGGAAGGTCTCTGCTTATGCAGCGGTTGGCTTGGGCCTTGTAGGGGCCACATACGTAATAGCAATAGTGCTCGGGTTTATAGCGTATTACCTTGCTTACATTTCACTATCCACGCTTAGCTTCATACTCAGCTTTGACTTCATATTCCTTGGCATACTCATAATCGGCTTCGGGTTCATAATAACCATCCAGTCCATAATAATAGCGGCAAAAAGGCGCAGCATATGGAGCATACTGATAGCGCTTTATAACTCTTTTGCGGTTGCATTTGACATATACGTATACATAGAATCCTTCAAGGAATCGATGTCCGTGATAAGGAGCACAAGCAGGAGAAGCCAGGGCAATGGGCTAATGATAGTTTTAATAGCTGTGCTCCTAGCTGCAGTTATTGTGCATGCGGCTTACAAGCATGGCTACAAAAAGGCGCTTGGACAAAGTCAGGCCGTTTCCAGAAGAAGCAGGCCTGGCACAGGGATGGGAATGGAGCGCCTGTGAAAAAGCGCAATAAATGGGCAAAAATTTTATTCCTGTAAAAACAACCATGCGCTACATTAAAAGCTGTTTTGAAGCATAATTAATCCGTGATTTTATGAAAGTAGCAATACCCTGCAACAAAGAAAAGATGCTTGTGCCGCTGGACCAAGCGGAATTGATTGTCATTTACAATGACGAGGACAAGAGCATGCAGGAAAACGAGAACCCCGGATACGGGAGCAAAGAGGCCACAATGTCGATGATATTGAGGGAAGAGCCGGATGTCATAGCGGTCAAAGAAGGCGTAATGTGCCCTGGATCTTACATGATGTCCCAAGGAAGCATAAAATACGCGGTTGTAAAAAGCGACAGCGCCAAAGATATAATAGCCAACAACGAGTATGCCGACGCAAAGGAAGAGCTCGCAGAAGAAATATTCGCGGAGAACGAATGAAGGTTTGATTTTCTATTTTGCATGAAGTATTTTTGCATGAAGTATGAGGATGCGGCATTTACTCCGCATTATTTTTCCTTAACCATTCTTTAACACTGGACCCGTCCGCATTTTCGATTCCTATTATCCCTGAAAGCAGTTCCTTGGAATCCTTGAGCAGGCCGTTTATGTACTCCTCTTCATAGTGATCCCGATTGATTATCCCCTCAAACATCTTAGTAGTTATCTGCCTTCCGTGCAAAACGGCAAGGAAACCAAGCTTGAACCTGGTAAGGCTTTTCATATAATCGCCGTCCTTGTGCATTTCGTAATACTCGTTGCCGTTGAGAGACACTCTCCTTCCATGGTCGTCGCCGAAGAATTCCGCGCTCCCGACCAATTTCCCCTGCCTTTCGGATTCCACCAAGTCTTCGGCTATTGCCTTGTAGAAATCCGGAATCCTTAGATTTTCTTTTTCAATAAGAAGCCTTGCCATGCCTGCAGCCATGGTGTTGTACTTGAAGTAGCTTTCCCCCTTTATGTTCTGCCACACATAAAGCTTGTCGTATACGCTGTCGAGGTTTAGCGGCTCCGAGTCTTTTTCGCCCCTTTTTCCAAGGTTTTCTATAACGCTCTGGTGGTATTTTTCAGTTTCAAGCATGTCAACTGAACAGTTATAGCATATGTTATTAAGCAAAGAAACTGCAATCGGCTTTGCCAAGTTGCCGGTCTTCCCTCCCTTTGCAAGCCTTACGTAGTGCTCGCAGGCCAACGCTACCGCTTCGTCTATGCCGAAGCGCTTTTCATGTATAAAATTGTCGGTCGACTGCCAGTCTACTGATGGATTGCTCGCCTTTAGCATCTCGTTGAACATTGCATGGCTGAGCTCGTGAGCAATAAGCGAACTTAGCCCTCCCGATTCCCAGGCTTCGAACGCGTCCGCCCTAAGCACTATTGTGGGCACGCCCCTTCTGTCGCTATCAAAATGCGTCCTGTGGAAGTCGCTGAATCCGTTTTCGAATGCCAAATCCGGAATTTCGAAGTCCTTGCCGTATGCATCCCTGAATATGCTGTTAATTATCTTGTAGTTTTCGAAGAGCACAGCCTTCGCATCAGAAGTGTAGCCATCATAAACTACTCGACTTACCTCTCGCCTGAATTCCCCGCTTTTTTCTGAACTGTTGTTCCGTTCGCCAAATAAAACAACCGTATCCTCTTTGTTTTCCAGTCCCTTTGTTTGCGGATCCTTGTGCTTAAAACTTGCTTGGGCAATATAACCCCTTATTGTATCGCCGTTTTCGGAACTTACTTCATAAGCCTTGAGCCTTGCTCCATTTGTTGCGGCGGCTTTTTCAAGCTTCCTGTTTGTCCAAACGTTAAAGAAGCCTAGCCCCTTTGGGTTTGTGAAAGATTCGCCAATGGTCTTAGCGAATTTTCCATATGTGTCCCTAAGGCTCCTGTTCAATTCATCAACGGAATCCATATCTGTAAAATCGGTCAAGGCCATCGCCTTGGCAGCATTGTCAGCAGCCAGATGTAACCTCTCAACATCATCGGAATACGACATTTGCATCGTTTATACTCTAGCATAGCAAATATTAAGCCATTACGTTGCGTTCCTAATCTGTTTGGGCAATCATGATTCGTCATTTGTCGTTTTCCTTAAAAATCCTAAATAAAGCTAGGAAAAATATCCATTGGTCCTAAAAATGGTGAATAAAATGTCTTATACCAAAACCAACGGCAATGTAAGCCAAACAATCATTGCAGAAGCTTATCCTACGATACCTATAATATTCGTATCCAGCGCAAGGGACAACAGGCTGCCTTTGCACAATTCCATGGGGTTGTCAGTTACAGATAAGGAAGAAAAAACAAAGGTAGTAACATTTGTAAAAGGAACGGAAAGCGGAAGGATTGACAGCTTTACCCTAAATGGCGAACGCCTACCCGACGAACGGCTCAAGTCGATGAAGGAGGTTTTAAAGGCATTCCAAAACGACACCAAAAAAAAATACGGCCTGAAAGTGGAATCAAACAACTACAATGTTTTTTCAGGAAGCAGCGATGCTGGAGCTGCAGCTTTCGTAGTCGCATTGAATGAACTGTTCGAAGCGGACTACACTACAGAGCGAATAGCCATGTTGGCAAATTCTATATCAGAATCGGCAGTCAGGGCAGTATACGGAGGCCTTAATACGTTGGTCGTGGAAGGCCCTGGGGCCCCTTATGGCCGCCAATTGGCATCGGAAGAAGATTTAAAAGGGATACGGATATTCGCAATGGGATTTGACTACCCTTCAAGGATATCTGCTGCGGAGATATTCCAGTTGACAAGGAGCAACCCTTTTTATGATTACAGGTTAAGCATGCTGCCCAGATGGGAAGCTAAGATCAAGCTCGGCCTTCTCAACAAGGATTGGAACATGGTATTTTCGACTGCCGAGGAAAACTGCGCAAATGCGCATTACTTAATAGAAAGTTCCGGAAAGCGCGTAAGGAAAAAGGAGATGATGAGTGTTGTTATAGACGTTGAAGAGATGAGGGACTCGGGGCTTCCGGTTTACTGGACAGCAGGTGGCGGCAAGGTAATAAATGCCTTTACATGGGAACCCCATGGCGAAGATGTTTTAAAGGAATTCTTGAGAAGGGGTCAAAAACCAGTGGAATACAAGGTGGCGCCAGCAGCAAGAGTTATAAGAAAAGAGAGTTAAAACACGAAAAGGTTGTCTTGTGGAAAATTATAAGTTAATATTCATAGGCGGAGTTCCAGGAGTGGGCAAAACAAGCATATCTGGCGTTATAGCAAAGGAATTGGGCATAGACTTGGTGCTTTCCGGAGACTACCTTAGGGAATTCGTTAGGGACTTGGACATAAAAAATGCTGAAACCTTAAAACATAGCGTGTACGACTCCTGGAAGCTCTTTGGCGAAAAGAACAGCGGAAACATAATAAAGGGCTTCAAGGCACAATCCGAAATCATGTGCGATGGCATATCTGCGACTTTGAAGCGCGCATTCAATAACGGGGAAAGCTTGATAATAGAGTCCCTTTACATCAACGAAGAGCTTCTAAAAACCATAAACGAGACCGCGACAAAGGCTGCGTACATATATATATCAGATTGGCAGACCCATGCGGACCGCCTAAACGAAAGGGAGCTTTACACACATTTCAAATCCCCAGGGGCAAGGCTTTCCGCACAGCTAGACGTCTACAGGACTATAATGGATTATTCAAAAAGCATTTCAGAGGCAGGAGGCATAAAGCTCTTCGACAATGTAGACTACTTGGCTACAAGGAAAGAAATGGTAAATTTCTTCAGGGATGCGTATGCCGGTAAATGACCAAGAACGGGAAAGGCTTCACGCAGCAGGCTCAAAACTGCATTCCAAACTACTCAAAGAGGGCATGTTCGGTGCCCTGGACAGCTACACTCCCGAACCAGAGGAAGACAGGATAGCTTATGGCGAAGGATATCCCATAATAGGGATAGAAAAGTTCTTGGGTTATTTCGACGGGGACTGGAACATAGCTTACAGCCCGTCCATATCAATGACCACGGATTTCAGCAAGGCAAAAGCATTCTGCATGTACACAAAAGAAAATTCGAAAGATTTTGTCATGCTTAATGGCGTCGTAAGCGACAAATACACGGCAAGAATGGAAAAGGCGCTTTCGAAGTTCAAGTCTATAAACGGAATTAACGGATCATTCAAGTTTGCCATTAAAATAGAGAAGAGATATGACGATGCCAAAGGGCTGGGCGAATCCGCGGCCGTGGCCGCTGCAACTGCACGTGCGTTGATCTCATGCACCTTTGGGAAGAATGCTGCATCCGATAATAGATTTGTATCAAGATATTCGAGGCTTGTCTCAGGTTCCGGCACAAGGTCTTCTGTGGGTGGAATATCCTTATGGCTCTCTTACCCCGGAATAAAGGAAGAGGAATGCTACGGGCAGAAATTAGATTTAGATGCCTCAAAGCTTGCGTTTTTCGCCTGCCCTGAAAGCTCAAAGATAGAAACCATAAACGCCCATAATATCGCCCTTGCATCTGAGTTCTATTCAAGATGGATTGAGAAAAAATATGAAAGAATATCAAAAATGATTGAAAACCTATCAACAATTTCTGTCGAAGAAATGGGAAAGGCAGCCCAAGACGACATGTTCAGGCTCGATTCACTGATGCTGTCACAGGGTGTTTTCATACACAACGAAAAGAGCATGTCCAGGATACGGAAGATCATCTCAAAGAGCACGGAAAGCCAAAACCTGCACATAACGGCAGATACCGGCCCCAGCACCGTAATAATATCATCCGACAGATCTTTGCTAAAAGAACTGCTTTCGGAGATGGACTGTGCTGCAATAGAAGGAAAAATCCCTGAAAATGCAACCTTAGAACCAAATTCAAAAGATCTTGCAGAAGCTGCCTTGAAATTAGGTTCAATCCATAAATAGCCTTAACACAAAACTTCTACCTCTGCTTTAATGCCTAGGTTATACAATAATATAACCGAGGTAACGGCAATTAATTGAGAAATAAACAAAAATGAATAACAACGTTGGCAGCGCTCTACCTTCCATATCCTCTTGGAAGTTTAAGCGCCGAATGCCAAAAATACATATAAATATCTAAAAAGTCACATCTTACAGCAGATATAAATGCATTACAACCAAAATAAGCAAAAATCGGTAAATTACAACATACCGCTTTATAAGTTCTTCGAGGTATACGAAAAAATAGAAAAGGCGCTGGAAGCAAAGCCAGTAGTAATAGGTGGCAGGGCAATAAATTTTCTTTGTTCCAGAGATACAAGGTACACCCACGATATAGACATGGTAGTGCCTAACAACCCTGCTGAAAGCCAAGGCAAGCTGATAGACGCTGGTTTTATGCTTAAATGGAACGGCCCAAGATTAGTCGGAGCAACATATCTAGACAAGGAAGGCACAGAGCCAGGTAGAGATATGCTCACCATAGACTTTTACAGTTCAAGGCCAGTGAATGGTTTAAGCATAAACGAAATATTGCAAAATTCAGTTGAGATAAAATTACCAATAGGCACTGTGCTTGTTCCAAGGCCATCGATACTTATGCTTATGAAATATGACGCAGGAAGGAGAAAAGACATGGATGACTTCAAACTGCTCCTGCAAAACTTTTACGCAGGCAACATAAACACTTTCTTTGAAAAGGAGGGAGGGCTTATGGATTCATTGCTGGAAGCCCACATAAATGATGGCAAAAAATTGAACAAGCTTCTGCTGCTATATCATCAGCGCAAAGAGGACTTAAAGTCGCTGTCGCGCTGCTGAATGCCACATATTTTGCGATGCTGCTTATTGAAAAGCAAAAAGGCTTTTGGCTATGTCGGCAAAAATACCTGCGCAAAAGCAATAAATAAAGCGTATCAACATTATGATTTGATAATAATGGTCACGATACCGAAAAAGCTTAAAGAAGGGGACACTATTGCGGTGATAGCGCCGGCGAATAGCTTAGCCATAATAAGCGATGCAAATCGCAAAATAGCAATTGGAGCCTTGAAGAGCCTCGGTTTGAACGTGAAGTTTTCGCCGCATGCCGATGAGATCAACGAGTTTGAATCCAGCTCTGTCAAATCCAGGGTCGAAGATTTAGAATGGGCATTCTCCGACGCCAAGATAAAAGGTGTGCTGCCTGCAATAGGCGGTTTTAATAGCAACGAGATGCTGGACCATATCAATTTCGGCGTGATAAAAAGAAACCCTAAGCCCATATGCGGATTCTCGGACATTACCGCGTTGCAGGATTCCATATTCGCCAGGACTGGAATCGTCACGTACAGCGGACCCACCTTTTCCGCATTCGCTATGGAGAAAGGCAACGAGTATACCATAGATTATTTCAGGAAATGCCTGATGTCAAACGAGCCCTACGAGATATTGCCATCAAAGGAATGGAGCGACGACCACTGGTACAGGGACCAGGAAAACCGCAAATTCCTAAGGAACGAAGGGCCTAAGATCATAAACGAGGGTTCTGCCAAAGGCACGATAATAGGAGGTAATCTATGCACGCTCAACCTGCTCCAGGGCACAAAATACATGCCAAGTTTGGAAGGCTCTATACTTTTCTTAGAGGATGATTCGGAAAGCAAGCCCGCTACGTTCATAAGGGATTTCCAGTCACTGATGCACCAACCGGGCTTTGACGAGGTAAAAGGCATAGTCATAGGCAGGTTCCAGGTGGAGTCCGAATTCCCTGACAACCTTATAAGGAAGATGATAACTGACAGGCCTGAACTGAATGATATCCCCGTAATATTCAACGCCGATTTCGGGCACACTAGCCCGATGGCAACCTTCCCGATAGGAGGCACTGCAGAATTAAAAGCAGATGGCGACAATGCTTCGATTAAGATTGTCGAGCATTAATTTCTTTATTTTTGGTATGCCCCTGCTATTTTTTACAACTTTAACGGCATAGATAAAAAATATTTTCCGGTTTAATAGGTTAAGTCATTTTAACCAAATAAGCCCATTATAATAATATGTTAGAATATC
>JAMCYO010000016.1 GCA_023473395.1 Candidatus Martarchaeota archaeon
GCTAGACCCGCCCATGCGCCTCCCTATGCTGGATTCGAGCTTATTTGCTATGGATTCTGCTTTGCTTGGATCCGAGACCGCGCTCTCTATCGCCTCTTTTCCTATGTCCCTATCGGAATTCAGTATCATCGCAAGCGATGCGAGGGCCTTTGGGCTCGATATGCTTATCTCGGGAAAGTACAAACCATACCATTCCGTAAGCCTTTCGTAGAAAAGGTTCTGGGACCTAAGCGCCTCGTTGTAGGCGTTTATCGACTGTATGAGCGCATATTCCTCGCTCTCATAGTTAAGCTTTATCTTCTCCTTTGCGCCCTTTATCATGCGCTTCCTCAATTCCTGAAAATCGTTCTCCAAGCAAACCACTTAAAATTCAGCGTTTAGATTATAAGCAAGCAATATTAAAGATATATTGCAAAAATTGCATTAAACAATCGCAGCTTAATGCTATAAAACTTAGCATGCCGCGCATTGCGCTATTTGCGATAGTATCGGTGTATCAAATGGAAAAAGCTTCTATGAACGATCTTGAGAACCTGGCTGCCAGGCGTGGGATTATAATACCTGCTTTCAAGCCCTATGGCGAACTCGCAGGATTTTACGATTACGGGCCAATAGGCACGGCAATAAGGAACAGGCTCGAGAACCATTGGAGGAGCACTTTCATAGACAAGCTCGGAAACCTCGAGCTGAGCACGACTATAGTAGCCCCTGAAAAAGTCTTCGAGGCGAGCGGCCATCTGGCGAACTTCACAGACCCGATAGTCAACTGCAAGAAGTGCCATGCGAGCTACAGGGCGGACAAGCTGCTCGAAGAGTTCTACGAAAAGAAAGGCGACAAGAAAATGGCCGAGGCTTCCAGGCACATGCACATGAACGAGCTTGACGAGGAGATAAAGAAGAACGGCATAAAATGCCAGAAGTGCGGGGGAGAGCTTTCGGATGCCGAGCCTTTCAACCTGATGCTCGGCACAAAGATAGGGCCTTACGGAGGGGTCCAGGGATACCTTAGGCCGGAGACTGCGCAGGGCATATTCATGGACTTCAAGCAGGTATTCAGGGACGGAGGCTACAAGCTGCCGCTTGGAATGGGGCAGGTCGGAAAGGCATTCAGAAACGAGATATCGCCGAGAAGGATGCTTATACGCATGAGGGAATTCTCCCAAATGGAGCTTGAATATTTCTTCGATCCGGAATCCGAGGAGCTCGAGATAAACGGCGCAACAGTAAAGGACAGCATGTTCTCCGAAAAGATAAATGTGCTCACTGCGGAGATGCAGGAAAACGGTTCGGAACAGAAATATGTTGAGATGAGCGTTGCGGAATGCATGTCGAAGGGCTACGTGCCAAACAAGCTTTTCGGGTTCTGCCTAATCGTAGAGAAGCGCTTCATGGAGGAGCTGGGTTTCAGCAGCGCAAACATAAGGTTCAGGCAGGTGCTGAAGAGCGAACTGCCGCATTATTCAAAAGGAAACTTCGACATGGAAGTGGATTTCTTCGGTTCGTTCGAGGAGGTCTCAGGCACAGCTTACAGGACAAATTTTGACCTTATGAACCACCAACAGAAGTCAAACAGCGACATGAGCGTGATAAACGCCGACAAGAAGCTCGTCCCGCACGTGGTTGAAGTGAGCTTCGGCCTGGACAGGCTTTTCTGGACAATGTTGGGCGAGCTGCTTTTCAAGGACGGCGAAAGGGGCTGGAACGTCCTCAAGCTCAATGCAGTAACCACTCCTTACGACTACGCATTATTCCCATTGCAGAAAGACGAGAGCCTCAGGGAAAAAAGCCTTGAAATAAGGGACGCGCTGGTTGCAAAGGGCATGCGCGTAATGTTCTCGTACAGCGGCAGCATAGGCAAAAGGTATGCAAAAGCCGATGAGACCGGAATAAGGCTCGCCATCACCGTGGATTACCAGACATTGGAAGATGGCACCGTTACAATAAGGGACTCGTACGACGCACAGCAGAAACGCGTCAAAATTGCGGATATCTGAAAATGGTGGTAGGTTGGAGAAGCAATCAGATTATGGGCCCGCTGTAAACGTAAATGTAAAGGATTTCAGCTTAAGGCACACATTCGAAAGCGCACAGCCCCTGACATTTTACGCAGATTATAGCGCCGAAATGAACATGCTCAGATACGCGAGCGATGGCATACCAATGCTTGTACGTTCCCATGAAAAAAACGGCGGCGCGGTCATCTCGGCTTACGGCCAGAAAAAGAAAAAAATGGCGGAGGAGCTCGTAAAGCGCTTCAGGCTCGATGACGACATGCGAAGCATATACAAGGCGATATCGAAGGACAGCCACATAGAAGGCATGATAAAAAAGTACAGGGGCATGAGGCTCACGGTAAACGACCCATGGGAAACCACCGTATGCTTCATAATCTCGCAGTTCAACAACGTAAAAAGGATAAGGCTTATCGTAAGCAACATAGTGGAGAGGTTCGGCGAGCAGCTTGCGTACGAGGATGGCACAGCCATAAAATCCTTTCCGGAAAGCGCAAGATTGACCGAAGCCACGGACAATGAGCTTAGGGCACTCGGCACCGGATTCCGCTCCAAATACCTGATAAACGCGGCGGAATTCTGCACCAACAACATAGACCTTTACAAACTGCCAAAAAACAACTACGACAAGCTAAAGGAAAGGCTGATGGAGATAGACGGTGTTGGAGAAAAGGTTGCCGACTGCATAGCGCTTATGGGATACGGCAACCTCGAGGCCTTCCCTACAGATGTATGGATAAAGCGCACAATGGAAAAGCTTTATTTCGACGGCAAAAAGGTCAAGCCGCGCGACATACACGAATTTGCAAAGGACTATTGGGGTAAATACGCAGGCTATGCGCAGCAGTACCTATTCCACAATGCAAGGACGAATAAAGAGCAGAAAGTGTAGGAAACTGCGTTTTCTGCATCGGAATATGTTTAAATATATAAAAATCCAGAAATTATGTAGAAAGGTGTATTTTTGAGCGTCAAGAAGTTCGCTTCGCTTGGGGCCACTGCCCTGAAGAGCAACGTTACTGCACTGGACAAGCCTTACAAGCTAAACTTCGCCATAACCTATTGGTGCCAGTCCAGGTGCATGACCTGCAACATATGGCAGATCAGGCCGAAGGGCGAGCTCAGCCTTGATGAGATAAAGCAGTTCGCCAAGAAGAACGATTATTTCAAGTGGATAGAGCTTACTGGCGGAGAGCCATTCCTTAGAAGCGACATAGTTGAAATAGCAAGGGCGTTTGCGGAAACCTCAAAGGACCTTTACGTTCTCACCATGCCAACCAACTCTTTATGCGGCAGGGAAATGGTGCTGGACAAGCTTAGGAAGATACTGGAGCTGAACATACCAAAGGTCTCAATAACCGTGAGCCTTGACGGCTACAGGGAGCTGCACGATAAGATAAGGGGAGTGCCAGGAAACTACGACAAGGCGATAAGCATGTTCAAGGACCTGATGGAGCTGAAAAAGAGCTACAAGAACCTCTATTTCGTTTTCGGCTACACCATGAGCTCATTCAACCAGGGCCAGCTTATGAAGACAATAGAAGAGGTTAGGAAAGACATTCCTGAAGTGAAGTACAAGGACTTCCATTTAAACATGGGCA
>JAMCYO010000022.1 GCA_023473395.1 Candidatus Martarchaeota archaeon
CGGTATCGGGGTGCCGAATATCCTGTTTCTGGATATGTTCCAGTCCCATTCTATGAAATTGGCCCAGTCCTTGAGCCTTTGCTCCGAGCTTTCGGGAATCCACTTCATCTGCGCGGCAATCTCCTTTATGGTTTCCGCGTTCTCTTTGACCTTTATGAACCACTGCATTTCGGATATCATCTCCACAGGCGTGCCGCACCTGTCGTGCACCTTGACAGTCTGCTTTATGACTTCTACCTTTTCGAGAAGCTTCTGCGCCTCGAGCTCCTTGAGTATTGCCTCCCTTGCGTCCTTGGCCTTCATGCCGGTGTACTTGCCGGCGTTTATGAGCATGCCGCGCTGGTCCTCCGACCTTACGAGCTCCAGCTTGTGCTTGTAGTAGATCATGACGTCTTGCTTGTCCCCGAAAGTGCACACCATCTCCGCGCCGGTGCCGAAATCCTTTTCGACGCTCTCGTCCGCTATGAGCTTTACCTCCCGCCCGAATATCGGCACCTTTATCTTTTTGCCTATGAGCTTCTTGTACCTCTCGTCGGAAGGATTGACCGCAACGGCCACGCACGCATGCAGCAGTTCCGGCCTGGTGGTCGCTATTATGATAGGGGTTTCGTTTTTCCCTTCGACATCGAACCTTATGTGGCTTAGCTTTGTGTCCCGCTCCTTCTCCTCGGTTTCCTCCCTGGCTATAGAGCTCACGCAATAGGGGCACCACTCCACAGGGTGGTCGGCTCTGTAAATCATGCCCTTGCGGTATGTTATTAGAAGCGAGAGCTGCACCTTCTTCCTGTAGTCCTCGTCCATGGTCTTATACTGGTACCTCTCGTCGAACGAAGCGCCGATATACCGCATGCTCTTCCTTAGCACCTCTATGTTGGAATTGGCTACCTCAACGCATTTGTCGTAGAATGCCTGCCTGTCCATATCTTTTCCGAATTTCTTTTCGGTTTCTATTTCGGTGGGAAAGCCCTGCGTGTCCCAGCCCTGCGGGTATAGAACGTTGAAACCCTTTAGCCTCTTGTACCTCGCTATGCTGTCTATGTAGCATACCCAATACGCCTGGCCCATGTGCATGGAACCCGTAGTGTTTGGCGGGGGCGTGTCTATGACGAATATGGGCTTTTCCGTCTCGTCCTTGTTGAAGTTGAACATCTCTGCGTTCAACCAGTAATCGTTCCATTTTTCCTCTTCTTTTGGATCATAAGGCAAATAACCACCGTACAAGAAGCGCCGCGAAGCGCCTTCGCTAATGTCTAATATATTCCAGCCATATATTAAAAATGGTTTGCTACGAATGCAGGGAGCTTTTCAGTCCTTGTCGTGTGGATTTGAGAATCCTGCAAAATCCCTGCTTTTGCTGTTGTGCTTGCGCACCTTGAATATGAGCATCTTCTCTTCCGGATCCCATTTCGGCTTTGGCTGCTCGGTTTTGGCACGTTCAACTGCAGGTGCGGCTGCCACATATATGGTTTCATGGGACTTCGACGCATCGTGGTCGGCCTTCCTGAGCATTACCGCTATTGGTTCGGCAGCCTTGCTCGCATGCGACGCCTCTGTCTCGACCTTGCGCTCTGCCTCCACTACGTGCTCGGCTACTAGCCCTGCGAGCCTGCTACCGAATTCCTCATATACGTTGTTTGTGAAATCGCATATATCCGCTTCGTAATGCGCCTCGTTGGCATAAGCCATCGGCAAGCCTTCCAATTCAACGCCCTGGACTATGCCGTTGAGTGATACGTACCTTATGGCAGCAGCATTGGCAAACATGTTAGCCTTGAGGTCCTGCTTCAGCATGTTTACCATGGTGGCGTTGAGCGTGGTGCCTGCGTTCCTCATGCCGCTGTATACTAGCCCTGCGGCCATGGCGCTCCCGTAGCGCATGCCGTGCGATAGCGTGTATAACGCCTCCCTTGTGAGCCTGTCAATTATGGCAGCCTTTGCCTTTGGCACGAAATTGAAGTTTATGCCGGTGCCGCGGCCCTCCTCGTTCTTGGCTTCAAGCTTGACATAGCCTTTTTCGGGATTGCCGGACTGGGACACTTGCATTCCCTCGTATCCGGATTCGGCGCCTTCCTGCATGTACTGCATGACCCTTTGCGAGCCTATCTCCTGCACTATGCTTTTCTTAGCCTCGAGCATCGATTTCTGGGCGTCCATTGTGCCTATCGCGTATGCTATGCGCGCATCGTTGCTCAGGCTTGTGAAGTTGCTTATTATGTCGAAAAGCGAAATTACGTCCTTGCTGCCAAGCTTCACGCTGACCTGAGTTCCACCTACAAGGTTGAGCTCAAGGACCGAAAGGCCGCGGCCCTTCCTTACGTTAAGCGAGACCAGCTTGTCGTAAAACAGCGACTTGTAGCTGCCGTTTTCGTAAATTAGTATCCTCCTGCTAGTCGCTATGACCCTGCTGCCCCTTTTTAAGCGAAGCTTTCCTTTGCGCGAGCTTTCGCTGGTATCGTAATGCTTTTCTTCCTCAGGCAACAGAATCGGGGTTTCGAAATTTTGTGTGCTTTTTTGTCCTACCATAAAAGCTATGCGCCTATATCCAAAATTGGATTAGGTTGTTAGAATGCATCTAATATTTATTCTTTTTGTATGGGTTTTTATTAATGCAGTACATGATGCGCAGGCAAGGCTTTAATATCCGAAATGGCAAATCCATAAGGAGAATATGGGTGAAAAAAGCATAGTTTTGGGCGCTGGCTGCTTCTGGTGCACCGAAGCGGTTTACAAGATGTTCCCCGGGATAATCAAGGTTGTCCCGGGATACGCCGGAGGCCATACCGAAAACCCCACGTACAAGGAGGTATGCTCAGGCACAACCGGCCATGCGGAAGTGGCAATGGTAACCTACGACGACTCGATAATAAGCCTTGACAGGTTGCTTGACGTTTTCTTCGCAATGCATGATCCAACTTCCGTAAACAAACAGGGAGCCGACGAGGGCGAGCAGTACAGGTCTACAATAATGTACATGGACGATGCGGACCTCGAAATTATAAACAGGCACATCGAAAGGATAAGAAAGGACTACATGAAGCCGATAGCCACTAAGGTTGAGAAGCTGAAGAGGTTCTACGAAGCCGAGGATTACCACAAAGATTATTACGAGCACAACAGGCTGCAGCCCTACTGCATGCTGGTCATAAGCCCGAAGCTGCACAAGCTCAGGAAGGAATTCGGGCTCAAATAAAAGATTGCGAAAGAATTTAAGCAATAAGCAGCCAAATCTAACCATGCAGATACTTAATGCGACTGCCCCGCACAACCTCTTCGGCCTAGAGGGGCAGGAGTACTCGAAATCGAAGTTTGTGGCGATTCCGGTGCCTTACGATTCGACAGTGAGCTACGGCACTGGCGCAAGGCATGGGCCCAATGCGATAATAGAGGCAAGCAGGCACATGGAACTCTACGATGAAAGACTCAGCAATGATCCCTCGAAGGCAGGCATATTTACTACCGAAGAGATAGAGCCAGATGTGGATTCTCCGGCTAAGACCGTTGCAAGAATCGAGAAGGAAGTCGGCATCGTTATGGATGGCGGGAAGGTCCCGATAATATTGGGAGGCGAGCATACCGTGGCTTTGGGGGGGATTTTCGCCGCCGCATCGAGGCACAGGGACCTCTCCGTGCTGCATTTCGATGCCCATTCGGATTCGAGGGACTCGTTCATGGGAAGCAGATACTCGCACGCTTGCATAATGGCAAGGGCCAGGGAAAAGGTGAAAAGCTGCCTAAGCGTTGGCGTACGCAGCATAGATTCCGAAAGCGCGAAAAAGTATGGGAAGGACATGCTTTTCATGAAGGATATTTCAGGCATGGGCCTTAAAAAACTGGCCTCGTCGATATTGGAAAGGTTAGGGGACAAGGTCTACGTTACCATAGATCTCGACGTGCTGGACCCTTCCGAAATGCCGAGCGTAGGCACGCCGGAGCCTGATGGAATGAAGTATTCTGAGCTCGTTGCGATACTTGGGCAGCTGCTTAAAGGAAAGACGCTTGTAGGCTTTGACATATGCGAGCTTGCACCCATACCTTTTTTGAAAGCGCCGGATTATTTAGCGGCGAAGCTTGCGTACAAACTGGTGGCATACGGCTCCCAATATCACATGGGATAATTTATTAGAATGCGCGTAATCCTTGTGTGGCACGGCAAGACTGAATTGAATGAAAAAGGCGCGTATCAATCGACTGAGACGCCGCTTTCCGAAGGAGGCATCCAAAGATCTTTCGCACCTTTGATAACTTTGAGGTTTACGAAACTGCCATGGTAGCCCATTTTGAATATAGCGAGTCCGTCTGGTTGACATATACTGTAAGCGTGTGATTTGAGAAAGTAAAGGTGGCGTTTGAGCCAGGGAATATTGGAGTAAGATTACGGCTTAATAGGGTCCCATAGTAAAATACCCTTACATTTGCAGGTGAGATACCTAAGGCGGTCGGTGGGCCTACCGAAACCAAATTTACATTAAAACCAGATACCGAAACAGTAGATATGTTTTGACCAGTATAGACTTTGGTGAAGGACCGCAGTATTGCCTGCGTTTTTTTAGCCGTGTTTGAGGTGTAAGGATTAGGGAATGGATTTGCAATCGAAATCGGTTTGAATCCTACATATTTTAATGAGAAAGTGACATTTATGGGTTCATCTATGTCTCTTTTTGAGTAAGCATTATTGTTGTATAATATAACGTAGTTTGTACCGTTGATTACTGGGATTATTATAGTTTGGTTGTTTGCAGGCGCGGCAAAGGACCATGGCGCCACGCTGCCCCAAAATCCCTCACCAGTACAGCCAGTTAAATTGTATGGTGATATTATACTGTATACTGCCTTTTGTGGTGATACTGCAATGCTGAACCATGCAGTACTGAAGTTGTTTTGCTGGCCCGTGTTCGTTTCGTTAAATATTATATATCCGGAATACTTGGCCACGAAAGAAAAAGTGTAATAGCCCGATATCCAATAGCAGCCATTTACGTAAGAATAGTTGTAGTTGTGCAGGGGCGCGCTTATGTAAACCCTCTTGTTTTTGTATAAGGTTTCATTTATTTCCGAATAATTGAGGCGGGTTGATGCGTTAAGCTTGCTGACAATGCCGTTATAATTTGTCTCTAATGCAGTATAATTAGATTTCAAGGCGTTGAATTGAGAAACTGTTTCCGTATATCGTGCCTCGAGCGAATTGTATGACTGATTGGTAAGTATAGCATTGGTGGTTTGGCTCTGCTTTGCACCGGTTGGCTTTTGCATATATACATACAGCAGCACGATAAAAGCGACTAACAATATTATTGTTGCTACATGCGTTGCGCTTATTGTGGCCTTTTTATCTTTTTTCTGCATCGTGCCTGACCTTTTACTGTTTTACTTGGTTATTCACTTGATTAATAATAAAATAAAAATGTTTTGTTTTCTAAGTCTGGGACAAAAGCCAGTCATTATTTTGATGAAAGACCATTCCAGCAGGTAAGTAATAAGGCTAAATCTGTCATTAAAAACAGAATTGGAAGAAGCTGTTTAAGGCAAATAAACCCAAAAATCGCCAAAGGGACTAGGAATCACGTTCCTCTGGTTTTTTGTTTAAAGTGAAGAGCGACTTTTGTCTCGAAATCGTCTTTCTGCATCGAGCCCTACAATTCTGCTATTACTATTAATAGCTGCACAGTACGATAATGCGTAGATTGCGTATGTTCATTGCACATCGGCTGAAGTTCAAATTCAACTTTGTTTCGGTTCCTTTGCGCGTTTGGATTGAGCGCTTTCGAGCTTCTTGAGCTCTTCCAACACCTTGAGCACTTTCTTCTCCAGTTCTTCCACAGTGCCGGAATTCCTTATCGTGAAATTTGCGTGTTCCAGCGCGCTCGATATGCCGAACTGCTTCTCTTTTTCTTCCCTCTTTTCGAAATCTGAGTAATTTGCCGGATCGTCAGCCCTTTGGCGCTCCTTAAGCCTTTCGAACCTCATCATCTTTGGCGCTATTACTGCTATTATGCTCACGCTTTCCAAGCTCTTGAAGTATTTTGCTTCGTCGGCGCTCCTCAGGCCCACTATGAGTATGTCTTTGTGCGGCAGCTTATGGATCTTTTCTATGGTCCATTTGGCCACTATGTCGTTTCCGTACTCCTTCCTTGCATTTAGCGAAAAATCCCTTATCGAATCCTTGTTTATTTCTATGCCAGCTTCGGCCATCTTCTCCTTAACGCAGGCGCTCATTTCGACTTCCTTGAAACCCTTCTTTGCAAGCGTTTCGCCGACTAGGCTTTTCCCGGCCCCAGGCATGCCAGTTATGCATATTATCATAGTATCGGTTACACTTGCGGATAAAAAGTATAAATATAATGGCTCTGCGCGGTCTTGCACAAAGCGCGGCAGGATGCCTTGTGCAAGCCTATGCGCCTTGCGGCACCTGGGTCTTTATCACTATCTTTTCTATCTTAACGCTTCTTTTTATTATCCTTGCCGCATTCTTCTTTATCGCGCTTATGTCTACTTCGCTGTGCCTTGTATTCCCTGATTTTACTGCGCTGGCCGCAACTGCCGAGGCCACGCTTGAAAGGACGTTGGCCATTTCCTTGGGCTCGTAGGGCGACGGAAGTATGTGCTCTGGGCCTAGGTCCTTCCCTACGCACTTGGCCAGCGCTTTTGAGGCTTCGTAAAGCAGGTCGTAATCCACGCGCTTGGCCCCCGAATCCAGAAGGCCGCGCATTATGTTCGGGAAGCTCAGCACGTTGTTTACCTGGTTTGGGGTGTCGGACCTTCCCGTAGCGACTATGAACGCGCCAGATGCCTTTGCGTCGGCGTAGGATATTTCAGGCACGGGATTGGCTAGCGCGAAGACCACAGGCCTCTCGGCCATCTTTTGTATCATCTCCTTCGTAAACACGTTTGCCGAGGATGCGCCTATAAGAACGTCTGCCTTGTCTACAACATCCATTAGTGAGCCCTGGAACTTTTCGGGGTTTGTGGACGCGGCAATTTCCTTCTTGAACTCGTTCATGTTTTCCTTCCTGCCGTCGAAGATGACACCGGCGCTGTCGACAACGTAGATGTTTTTTATTTTCATGTAGCCCAGCAGCCTCACGATTCCCAGGCCGGCGGCACCGGCGCCGTTTATCACTATCTTTATTTTCGTGAGCTCCTTCCCGGCCAGCTTCATTGCGTTTATCAGTGCTGCCACTGCCACCATTGCCGTGCCGTGCTGGTCGTCGTGCAGAACAGGGACCTCAAGCTCCTTGGCAAGCCTGTCCACTATCCTAAAGCATTTTGGCGATTCGATGTCCTCTATGTTGAAGCCGCCGAAGGTAGGGGCAAGGTTCTTCACAGTCTGTATTATCGCCTCTTCCTCCTGCGTGTCGAGGCATATTGGTATTGCGTCGACGCCGCCGTATTTCTTGAAAAGCATGGCCTTGGCCTCCATCACAGGGAGCCCTGCCTCTGGGCCTATGTTGCCCAGGCCTAGGATCCTGCTCCCGTCGGTTATTATTGCCACCATGTTCGATTTCCCAGTGTAGGAAAAGACCTTCGACTTGTCGTTCTTTATCGCATTGCATACCGTGGCGACCCCTGGCGTATAATGTATCGCGAGGTCCTCCCTGCTCGAAACCCTTACCTTTGGCACGGTTTCTATTGCGCCCTTTGAGCTTTCGTAAATCCTAAGTATCTCTTCGTCGCTTGGCATTTTTGCACCTGTTTTGTGTTAGTGTATTTTACTTTTAGTGTTTTAAACCTTACATGCTTTTGGTTTGATTTGGCTACTTTTTTGAGCCTGCCTGCAACCTTGGGTCGAGTATCCTCTCAAGCTTGGCTTTATCCATTATGTTCAGTTCAAGGCAAACCTGCTTTATGCTTTTGCCTTCATTATAGGCCTTGACCGCAATCTCGGCAGCCTTGGCATAACCGATGTACGGGCTCAATGCTGTGACCAGCGAAGTGTCCATCTCAAGGTTCCTGCTTATCTCCTTTAGGTTTGGCTTGATGCCGACTATGCACCTTGAATTGAAGGCGTTTATGCCGTTGGAGAGTATCTTAACTGCGAAAAGCAGGTTGTAGGCTATTACAGGCATGAAGACGTTAAGCTCGAGCTGCCCCGAGTTGGAAGCCTCCCTTACGGTGTGCATGTTGCCCATGACCTCGAAGCACACCATATTCAGCATCTCGGCCATGCTTGGGTTTATTTTCCCGGGCATTATGGAAGAGCCGGGCTGCACGGCAGGCAGCACAAGCTCGTTGAGCCCAGCCCTCGGGCCTGAGCCTAGAAGCCTTACGTCGTTCGCAATCCTATTCATCGCTATCGCAATCCCTTCGAGAGCGTTTGCGACTTCCAATTCGGCGTGCTCGCTCTGCATCTCGGAGAACATGTTTTTTGCGGCGTAGAACTTCCTTCCCGAAAGCCTGTCCAGCTCGGCTATTGCATATTCCTTGTAGCCTTTCGGCGTGTTCAGGCCGGTGCCTACTGCCGTGCCGCCAAGGGGCAGCTCTAGCATTGCCGAAAGCGCTTTTTCCAAAGCCACCCTTGCGTGTTTTACCGAACCCGAATAACCGTAGAATTCCTGGCCCATTGTCATAGGCACGGCGTCCTGCAGGTGCGTCCTTCCTATTTTGTATACGCTGGAAAACTCCTTGGACTTGTATAGCAGGCTCTTTTCCATGCTGTCCAAGGCTGGAAGCAGCCACCTGGTTGCGTAGTCGTATGTGGATATCCTTATTGCGCAGTGGTAGGTATCGTTTGTCGACTGCGACATGTTAACGTGGTCGTTAGGGTGCACAATTTTGTAGTCGCCCTTTTTGCCGTGCAATAACTCTATGGCTTTGTTCGCTATCACTTCGTTCAGGTTCATGTTGGTGCTTGTCCCTGCGCCGGCCTGAAAAACATCGAGGACGAACTGGTCCATCAGGTGCCCCGATGTTATGTATTCGCACGCCTTTATTATCGCGTTGCCCCTTCTTGGGTCGAGCTTTTTCGCTTTCATGTTCGCGTACGCGGCCGCACGCTTCAACAAGGCGTATGATTTGATGAACTCATCCTGGACTCTTATCCCGGATATTGGGAAATTCAGCCTTGCGCGTTCGGTCTCTGAACCGTAATAAGCATCAGAGTCTATTTTGACGTCGCCGAGTACGTCGTGTTCCGTCCTGTAAGCCATTCATAACACCGTAATTTAATCTCTGCTCACGATTAAACGCTTTTCGCACGGTATTCGCATATCGTAGCAGACCGTAATAAAACAGAATTTAAAACATGTTTAAATTTCTTTTCAGCCAAATGAAAACTGAATAAGGTTTTGCAACGGGGAATTTTTTGGGAGGATATGAGGTTGTTGAAACAGACATATTGATCATAGGCGCTGGCGGCGCTGGCATGCGGGCGGCGCTGGCGGCGCTCGAGAACGGCTCCAAGGTAGTCGTTGTTTCTAAATCTGTGCTGGGAAAAGCGCATACAGTCATGGCAGAAGGAGGCATAGCCGCCTCGGTGGGCAACGTAGATTCCAAGGACAACTGGGAAGTCCATTTCTCCGACACTATTGTTGAAGGGGTATACCTTGGAAATTGGAGGATGGCCGAGATACTTGCAAAAGAAGCCCCGGAAAGGGTGTTCGAACTTGAGCGCTTCGGCGCCATATTCGACAGGACACCAGAAGGTAAAATAATGCAAAGGGCTTTCGGGGGCCACACCTACAGAAGGCTTTGCCACGTAGGCGATAAAACAGGGCTCGAGATAATAAGGACGCTTGAAGACCGAACCATACACAGGGATGTAAAGGTAATGGATGAAATATACATAACTAAGCTTTTCAAGAGCGGAGGAGCCTTTGCAGGAGCGCTTGGGCTTTCGATGCGCGAGGGCAAATTCTACTTTTTCAAGGCAAAAGCGCTAATAGTATCAACTGGCGGCGGAGGCAGGGTTTACAAGATAACATCAAACTCATGGGAATCCACGGGCGATGGGCTTGCCTTGGCGTACAAAATAGGCGTGGAGCTGCAGGACATGGAAATGATACAATTCCACCCCACGGGGATGGTTTATCCTCCGGGCGTTGCAGGGCTTCTCGTTACCGAGGGAGTAAGGGGCGAAGGAGGCATACTCACAAACATAAAAGGGGAGCGCTTCATGCTAAGGTATTCCCCTGAAAAGAAGGAACTCGACGCAAGGGATGTCGTGGCGCGCTCAATATATTACGAGATACAGGCGGGAAGGGGCACGGAACATGGGGGAGTCTATCTGGACATAAGCCACAAGGGTGCGGACTTCATAAAGAAGAAACTGCCTGGAATGTATTCCCAATTCAAGGAATTCGCAGGAGTCGACATAACAAAGGAAAAAATGGAAGTTGGGCCCACTGTGCATTACCAGATGGGTGGCATAAGGGTGGACCCGGAAACAGGGGCAACGAATGTCGAAGGGGTTTTCGCGGCCGGGGAAGTCGCATCTGGGCTGCACGGGGCGAACAGGCTGGGAGGCAACTCGCTTGCTGACATACTTGTCTTTGGGAAGCGCACAGGAGAAGGGGCAAGCAAATATGCAAAGAAAGCGAAAACAAGGCCCGCCGACGAAAAAGAGATTCAATCTGCGATAAATGAGGCAGAATCGTATATAAGGGAAAATGGGGCGAACCCAAACGTGATGATAGAAAAGCTGCGCGAGACGATGTCCAGCAAGGTCGGCATAATAAGGAACGAGAATGACCTCCAAGAGGCGCTTTCGGTTATAGAAGAAATGAAAGCGCAGCTAAAGGACGTCGGCGTAAAGGGCACGCTGGTGTACAATAAGGGGCTCCTTGCATGCTTTGAATTATCAAACATGCTTGTTGCTACCGAAGCGATAGTCAAGAGCGCAATAATGCGCAAGGAGAGCAGGGGCGCGCACACCAGAAGCGACTACCCGAAAAGGTCCAGGGAATGGCTTAGGAACATAATATGCTCAATTGGGAACGATGGTTCGATGGAGCTTTCTACAATTCCCCTTACCGAAATGCCGGACAACCTTAAAAAACTCGTGAAACCAGAGGTGTATGAATGAAGGACAAGATAGTTATAAGCATATTCAGGAAGGACCCGGCAAAGGGAGAAGAGGGCAAATTCGTCGACTATGAAGTCCCGGTAAAGGAGGGAATGGTAGTGCTCGACGCCGTTACGTATGTGAGCGAAAATATAGACACCGACCTCGCGGTAAGGTGGAACTGCAAGGCGGCGAGATGCGGTTCGTGCGCCGCTGAGATAAACAACAGGCCGGCGCTAATGTGCAAGACCAGGATAGACCTTCTTGGGGACAGGATAAAGGTTGCGCCGATGGCGGCTTTTCCGTTGGTAAAAGACCTTGTTACTGACGTATCCGAAAATTTCGAAACGGATAGGATGATACCTGAGTTCACCCCAAAAGAGGGCTTGAAGAGCCCGTGGATAATACAACAGATGGACGTTGACAGGACAAAGGAATTCAGAACATGCATAGAATGCTTCCTGTGCATGGACGTGTGCCACGTCGTCAGGGAGCACAAGAAGGACTACGTCGGGCCCAGGCACGTAATAAAGGCAGCCTCTGTCGACATGCACCCGATGGACACGCTAGATAGATCGCAGTACCTTAACAAGGAAGGCGGGCTTGGATTCTGCAATATAACGAAGTGCTGCCAGGAGGTGTGCCCAGAGCACATACGCATAACAGACAATGCAATAATACAAGAGAAGGAGCGCGCTGTGGACAATTTTTACGACCCGCTTGCGATGCTCATAAAGAAGCTTAAGAAAAAACCGGCGAAATAGTGTTTTGATGGGAGCATATGGCTATTTGAGGAACATACTGCCTTCGGAGTTCATCGAGCCGAACTGGAGGTTCTACTCGTTCATATTCCTCATAGCTTTTACCATATTCATGCTGCTTGAGTTCCCGGTAAAACCGTACCATGGCATAATAGATCCGTTCTATTCGCCCACAATACTCATACTTCCATTCGTGGGGCTATTCAGGCTGACGTGCTACGCTTACAGAAAGGACTACCACAGGCACGTATTCAGGCATCCGGTCTCGTGCGCATTGGACGCCAGGGGCGATTCCAAGCTGAGGGATTACAGCGGCGAGACAAAGTTCTTCAGGGTGGAAAACCTTCATAGGTGGTTCATGTATTTCGGAGTCGCAATACTTCCGTTTTTCTTCTATGATTTTTATATATCGATAACCTTCGGCGGGGGCTTGATAATAAGGCTTGCCAGCCTGTTGCTGCTTGCAAACGCCATAGTAGTGACTTTATGGGTATTTTCCTGCCATGCGGTGAGGCACCTTACCGGCGGCAGAATGGACTGCTATGGTTGCAGGTTCGCCGGCAAGCAGAAGAATTCGTTCTTCAATTTCCAATCCAAGTTCAACGCCCACCACGAAACACTGGCATGGACGAGCTTGATACTGTTCATATTCGTGGACCTTTACATAAGGGCTTTGGCTGCAGGAATACCGCTTGACATAACGTTCCTGCACCTGGCGCATATATGAGAACGTGATGCATATGAAAAAGATAATGCCTTCAGAATACAGATATCCGCTTTTCTTCCTTGCGTTCATGGTCATAGGCGCGGCCGGCCTGTTGTCGAAATATGCCGCGCTGGGATTGGATTATACTGCGGTTATCGTTGCGATTGGTTTCCTCATGTTCCTGTTCTCCATAGTCCTGCCATGAGCTTTACCTCCTCGCGGGCTTGCCCCTGGTCATGTACCTGTACCTTATTACTACGTCGTTTATGACGTCTATGGAATCCATGCATCTATCGCTAAGCATCTCCATGTTCTCGTAGATTTCCTTGTATTTTATTATCGTTTTGGCGTCGTCGCCCTGCATCAGCCTATGCAGTGCCGACCTTAGCAGCTCGTCGGCCATATTCTCGTACTTGGAAGCTTCTATGGCATTGTCCCTTATGGATTCGGCGACCTCGTCTGTACCTATGTCGTTGAGCATCTCCACGCTTTTCCTTACAAGCGCGAAGCATTTCAGCGTCGCGTCCTCCATTCTTTTCATATCCGGTTCCGGGTTGCCAATCTCGTATATTTGGAACCTGGAAGCTATCGCTTCTATTCCATCCATTATGTCATCGAGCCGCTCGGCGAGATGCGCTACGTCCCTGTATGATATGCTGCTCGCCCCGTAGTTGGCTATGTAGTCCAATATTGCATGGACGTTCATGTCAGCCTCGTGCTCCTCGCTTTTCACCTTTTTGAAAAATTCCACATTGTTGGCCTTGGAATCAAGCCTTTGCCCCAGCAGGGCCAAGCCATTGTCTATGTGGCTTATCAGCTGGTCGAACTCGTCGCCTAGCATACGCGTTATCAGGAGTATCTCGTTTTCGCCCGATGTTTCTGTTAAGGACTTTCTCTTCGTTTCTGGGAGAAATGTCATGGTGACTATGAAGCCCAATATCGCCAAAACGCCGAGCATGCCCAGAAGGGAATATTTTCCAAGAGACACTATTATTATAGGGAAAAGCAGCGTTGAAATCGCGGCGCCGAGTTTGCCCGACATCGCGGCTATGCCGTGCCCCCTGGCCCTGTATTGTGTGGGATATAACTCAACCGGATAAACATATGTTGTTGTGTTCGGGCCGTAGTTTGAAAAGAAGAACGTGAGCCCGTAGATGGCGAAGAAAGCGATAGGGGCAAGCAGCAGCAGGGAGCTCCCGAAGAGCGCCAATATGATGAAGAATATCCCCATCATCAGGAACCCTATGGCCTGTATGGGTTTCCTCCCCTCCTTGTCTATGAGCGCTACTGCAACCCAATATCCCGGGACCGCAGCTATTACGAGTATAAGGGCGGATGCGAGCGTAGGCCCGAATATGCCTTTGTATCCTAGGAACGTAGTGAGATATGGGGTGAATATGGATGTTCCGTAATAAGAAACGTCGAGAAGGAACCATGCCACCGAAGTGCCGATTATGTATTTCCAGTTCTTGTACCACAAGTCGCGCGGCTTTATGGCGTATGAACGCAGCTTTTTGCCAGCTTTTGCAATCGTCTTCGAGCTCGCGGTGTAAAGGTTGTACCACGGGGTTTCCCCGAGCTTGGTCCTTGCGTACAGTATCGTCAGCGTTGGTATCGCGCCGAAGCCCAATAGTATTCTCCATGCAAACTGTATCGGTATATGTACCGTAAGCAGCGCGACAGCCAAAACTGCGCCTGCTATTATCCCGAATCCTTGCATCGCAAACGTCGATGAGACGAGCTTTCCGCGATCGTTTTTGTTGGCGTATTCAGCCACTATGGTGGCGCTTAGCGGATAGTCCCCGCCTATGCCTATACCAAGGATGAAACGCCATAGGAAAAGCTCAACGAACCCGAAGGAGAGCGCAGAGCCTATGGCTCCTATAATCAAGATAACTATAGTTACCCAGTAGGTGTATTTCCTTCCTATCCTGTCTCCGACATAGCCGAATATTATCGGGCCTATTGCCGCTCCGAAGAGCGCTATGCTCGCCAACATGCCCAATTGCAGCGCTCCCAGGTTGAAAAGCTCTTTCACCATCAGCAGGACAACGCCTATTATGAAAAGGTCGTAGGCATCAGTGAAAAAGCTCATCCCCGATATGAGCATTATGCGCATGTGCTTCCTGTTTAACTTAGCGTCCTCTATTTTGCTTATGCTTCCAGCAGTATCTTGGGCCATGGAAATCAGGATGCATTTTCATTACAGATAAAAGCTTAAAACCCCTAATGAGAATTAGCTACCAAGCTTTAATAAAGTGTCTGAATGCTTTCGATAGTTTCAGGGAAGTTGGCGATGATGCTGAGGTTGCCTGAGTACGCGCACGCCGCAGAGATTGCGAGGTTGGCCGATTCGAAGGAAATAGCCGATTTAATAGGGTCTATGGGCGAATTCCCGAACCCATATTCCGAGGGCGACGCCATAGAAATGATAGGCTCTTCGCTTTCAGCTTATGAATTGGGAATTGGCTACAATTTTGAAGTTGTTCCCCGTGCCGAGGGCAATATAGCCGGGATGGTAGGAATAAGGAACGTTAACGCGAATACACTTAGCGGTGAAATCGGCTTCTGGATAGGGGAATCGTACCAGGGTAAAGGTTACGCGAAGTCTGCGCTCAAGCTGCTTATCGCCTTCGGCTTGAAAAAGCTTGGATTGAACAGGATATACGCCACGGCTCTTGCGCGCAACTCCAAGTCCATAGCGCTTATGGAATCGTTAGGCATGGAAAAGGAGGGAGTACTGCGCATGTCTGCGATGACAAAAAAAGGGCCAGAAGACACTGTGATGTTGGCAGTGCTGAAGGGCGATTTCAAGATTGATTTTGACATGGAAATAACGGAATAAACGTTTGTTATATAAAGCAGTTTGTGAATTTATACTTAAGGTGTTGCAAAATGTACATTTCAAAGTCCATAATCAAAAAGATGCTGAAGGATGCGGGCGCGGAGAGGGTCAGCGATTCCTCCGCCAAAGCTTTCCAGGACATGCTGAACAAGTTCGCTTTCGGCGTAGCGCAAAAATCAGTAAAGCTTTGCAAGCACGCAAAAAGGAAAACCGTTGAGGAATCAGATATAAAGCTTGCGTTCCAATAAAAAGTGGTTAAATGAGCACCTTGAGGAACTTTGCAAGCTTCGCCATGATGGCGCTGATACTCTCTTCAATAATAAATTCCAGCGTTGCAAACCAGACCACTGCAGTACCTGTAGCCTACAGGGCGATAGTGGGAATAGTTCTCATAATAATATGCATATTTCTGTTCTACAAGTTTTTCAAGTACGCGATAGCTGGGCTGTTTGTCGTCGTTATATTGCTAATACTGCTTTCCACCACCTATTATTTCTTCAAGACCGGTGAATTCAGCATAAACTACAGCCTCAAGTTCCTGGCAGACATATACAACTTCTTCGCCGGCAACTCCGGAGTGGTTACTGCAGCAAATACGATATCGCACGTTGGCATTGCCGCAAACTCTAGCGCCGCGGCAAACTAGAGCTAACAAGCAGCAATCCGAAAAGGATTTAGCCTGTTTAATGAAAGAATATATTACAGTGGCGGCGTGCGGGCAGCTTACCGAAAGGAGGAAGCTCCCCTCATACAGAGCATTAAAGGGTTTAAGGCCCTATTCGGAATAGAAACGAACTGCCAAACCGCACAAGCGATGACACTACGAGCGCGGTGGCGTGGATGAAACGTGCCGATGCAAATGCTGTGAGTATGCAAGGCCTTAGAGCCGCTCAGTCAAATGCTGCCTAAAACAGAAAGGGGGCTACGGCTCGCCGCCACTTGTATTTGGATGGGATTATGGACGAACTTGAAGCTAGCATAATAAAGGGGATGGAAAACTGCTACAGGGCCTGCCACGAAGATTTCGCAAACACGGTGCATATGGTGGCAAGGGCAAGGGGGCTCAAGGATGAACAGGTTACAGAAGCGCTCAGGAGGGCGAGGGATGAAAATTCCGAGGAATACAGGCGCATGAAAAGTTCCCTTCCGAAAGATTTTCCTATATGATTGTATAGTTTATTGGTGGCAATATGGTGTATTTCGACAAAGAAAAAAGGCTTTACATGTGCGAGGTTTGCAAGCTGCATTACACGAAGAAGGAAGACGCTGAAAAGTGCCAGAAATGGTGCTCAAGCCACGACTCGTGCAACCTAAGCATTGCGAGGCGCAGCGTAGAAGCAGTTTCAAGAAGGTCGCATATTTGAAAAATAAGGCTTTGGCGGGGGTGGGGTTTGAACCCACGGCCTCTAGATTTCTCGTCATCGCAAAAAAGCTCATCACTCATAATGCTATGCATATGAGTCTAGCGCTCTAACCAGGCTGAGCTACTCCGCCATCAATAAAAGCACATTAGATTTCCAAAGAATATATAAATTACTTTTGCAGGTTGCTGTGCACTTTCAGTTTTTACCGATGCTTATTGACCTCTGCGCTTTTGCAATCTCTTTTTCGAGTTTTTCTTGAAATTTGCCGCGCATGTAGAGCATTTCTCCCGCAACCATGGTGGCGAAAACATCCGACGGGTTTGTGGCGTAGACTATCCTGTTTATCGGATTTTCTTTCGGCATGGTTTGGAGCCTCAACAACGTTATGTCGGCCCTCGAACCGGGCGTTAACGCCGCGTGCTCCCCATGCAGGAACGACGAGGCGTTATGCGTTGCGAAAGAGAATGCCTGTTCTGGCGATATCGCTTCCGGGTTAAGGTATTTTGCTGATTGGAGTATTGATCCGCATTTCATTTCAGAGATTATGTCTAAGGAATTGTTGCTCGCGACGCTGTCAGTCCCAAGCGTAATGTTAGAACCGGATTTGGCAAGCTCGGATATGGGCGCTATGCCTGATCCCAATTTCATGTTGCTCGTAGGGTTGTATGATACTGCACCGGCCTTTTTGGCGATTATCGATATCTCCTTTTTGCTTAGCCATACGCAATGGACCGCGAGCAGGTTTTTTCTTATTAAGCCGTTGCTATACATCCATTCTACAGGTGTCTTTCCATGCACTTTCTTGTGCTCCTGGACCTCGAACTCGGTCTCTGCTATATGCATTGTGATGTTTGTGCCGTATTTTTCCGCAATATCATACGCTGAGCTTATAGTTTCCTTTGAGGCAGCGTAAACGCCCTGCACTGCGATCATTGGGCTGACCCTATCGTTTCTATTCGACTTTATGAACCTTTCAGCGTTAGACAGCGGGTTTCCCTTCTGCGTGGTCTTGTCCTCGTCCAGCACAGTCCATGCTAGGTTG
>JAMCYO010000008.1 GCA_023473395.1 Candidatus Martarchaeota archaeon
CCCGGTATTTTTTACAATAACGGTTTCAAGCCGCTTACCTTTGTACTTGAGCCTTATGGCATTGAGGGCCTCCAACGGTTTCGTATCGACCATATATTCGTCATGGGATCCGAAAGCCGCAAATAAGGGGACTTTTATTCCGGATATCGAGCCCAGGTTGCCCCTGTAATAAAGCATTTGCGCTTCCGGCATTGATTTTATTGCCGTGCTCAAAAACCTCTCCGGCCCGATTATGTCGCCAGAATCCGGTTTGGCAGGCATCGGCATGAAAAGCATCTTCCCTTTCGCGGCGAGCGCAGTAATCCTTCTTTTGGTATATACCTTATTCCCAAATCGCTTAAGGTCGTAGCTGTAATCGTCAACAGGCGCAAGCAAAGCAATGCCACGTATGTGCTTTTTGTGCCTTTTGTAGAATTCGGATTGCATGTAATAGAGTATCTTTTGGCATCCTGTGCTGTGTCCTTCCAGGAATATTTCGCTGTAATCCATTGCCATTAGCGCTTTTATTGCGCCCTCTATGTCATGCCTCGAATCCTCGAACTTCTCAAGCGCCCCGCCCGCCAAAAGCGAGTCTCCGTTTCTGTAGCTAAAATCCTCAACAACATAGCTGCCCCTTGTAAGAATCGACATAAATGCAATCCCTTTGGCGTTCGCTGCTTTTGATATCTCCGGCACGCTGTTGCTGCCATAGAAGCTTCCCGTAAGCCCGTGCACGTGCAATATGGCTCTTTTTGTCTTTTTTGCCGGAGCCTTCAACATTCCGTAAAGCATAAGCCCATCAGAAGCATCAAAACCCACAATGTTTGCATTGCCTAAAATAATCAAGGGCTTTTTCATTGTAACACTCTTTTTACTCTCAATCAAAATTATTTAAACATGCCTGGCATTAGCCTTGGGCATTCATAAAAATAATCGTCGGTGTAAAGAAGGCACCTCATCTCTGTCGCGTTGGGCGGTATGAGAACGGCAACGCTGTAGGTTTTTCCCCCATGCAAATGCAAGATATTGTAGTTTATGTAATTTTCTGCCATGCACTCTCCCACGCAATCGCTATCGTTGGTTATTATCGCAGGTTCGGAGGCGCTGAAGCCTTCGGTATTTTCTATTATCCCATTTCCAGAGTATGATACTAGAACGCTGACGTTGCTTGCGACAGTGCCGTTGTCCTTGATTTCCACAATAGCGTATGTGTTATTTTTTATCCCATTGTAAGTGGCGCTTATTCCGAAATTGGCCGAATATGCCGAGTGGAAATAAAGCGTCACTGAAGCCATTGCAAAAACGGCCATTGCAATGGCTATCAAGCCTGGCATCATTTTTCTGCTGAGGAAAGCGCGTTTGGCCTTATATTTGCGTACCCGGTGCGCTTTTTTCTTATGCCAATTGCGCTTTCCCGCATCTATTGCCAAGGCCATGAATATCATTACCCCTCCGAGCGCCGCGTAGGTTATCAAAGAATGGTATAAGAAAAAGTATGCCATTATGCTCATAGCCCCTATCATAAGCTTGTTGCGCGTCGCGTAAACCGCAACTGCCCCAAGAACGATGGAAATGTAAAACAGGTATTCAAGCCCGTTTATTGATACCGGATAATAGCTGTTTATGAGATACGGGAAAGGCGAAAGCAAAAACGGCACAAGAGCACCGCTTATAGGCGCGAACACGTGCCTTATGTATTCCATCGGCCCTTGGATTATAAAGTACGCGTTTATAACCAGGAAGACGGCAGCCGATCCAAGCGAAGTTTTCAATCCGGCTCTAAATCCCCTGTCTGCGAATATGTAGACTACAGCAAGCAGCACCGGGACCCACAAGAGCTCCTGCACCGATGCGGCTACTGCCAAAAACACGAATGCGTACCACTTGTCAATGGAATAAAAAACCAGTGCAAGCAGCACAAGCATTATGGAATATTCCACTGACGGTATCTGCACGAAAAAAAGGGATATTACCAGAAGCGTAGGGATAAGCGCCTTGAACCCGGCGAGCTTGGATTTCTCAACCGAAGCAGCAAATATGACTATTGCGATTATTATAAATGCCAGGTAAGCCGCGGCATTGGCAGAGCTCATTATGGCTCCAGCGCTGCCATGCGCAAAGTAATAGAACGGGGCCATCATCAGGACAAAAAGGATTGGGTAATCCAGATATCCGATTATTTGGTTGTTCATAGTCGGGGTAAAGCCGTACGTTGTGGCATTGCTTTCAAGGATTCCGTTTATGCTTATCGCATATGGATCCTGCCCGTTTGCGATGGCGTTGTAAGAGTAATAGGCAATTGCGGTTTCATCGTCAACGTTTACCCCCTTATACCCAAAACCGTATATTTGGTAATAAAAAAACAACAAGATTGCGACAATGACAAGAATCGCACCTATTTTTTTCGAATGCCTGCTTGCGATGCCATGTCTCCAGAAGTAAAAGCCGAGCATGGCAATCACCATGGTGGGAAAGATGATAGCAAGCGCAACCGCAACGCCAAACACCTCCCCGAGTGCCGTTGCGCCAATCTTTGGTATGGATTCAAATATCCCGTAGGAAACTGCAAGCATCGACAGCATCAAGGACAGCATGGCTGCCCCAAAAATCCAAAACCTGCCCCTGTCTTTGTATAGCGAAAACGATATCGCGAAGCATAGATACGCTATCGAAAACACGCTAATAAAAACAGAAAGCCCGGATGAAAAGTAGAGGTTCGATTGGTACAAATACATTACCAACATGAAGATCGCAGTGGCTAATGCAAACAGCGCGCCACCCAAAGTGCCATTGTTTTCAGAATACATAAACAGCAAGCCCTTTCAAAGAGTCATGTGTATATCGAAGGGCATAAATAAAAATACCTATCCGAGTAAAAGGCGCATTCAACGGAACTTGCGTTCGCAGGGACATAAAAATGGAGGCTGTCCGTACCTTTTTCAAGCCTTATTAGGTTATTGTTCGTGTAGCCGGAAACGTTGCACCCACTTTTACATGTGGAATTGGTTATGTAAGAATTGTAGGACTCGTTGGTCAAGTTCAATCCCGCGACATTGCTTTCGGAATTGTAGGTGTAATAGTATTCTAGCACGTACGCGCCCATATTGCCGACCGGGTCATAGAGGCTCACGTTGTATAGCGTAGAATTCCCATAATGGTGCATGCTCTGCGATATCACGCGCAAGCCGAAGTTGGATTCGTACTGGGCGTGGAAATAAACAAGGGCCAATATCGCGATTATGGACAATGCCGAAAGCGTCGAGGCAAGAAACTTAAGCGACTCGAACCCGTGGGATTTCAAAAAGGCCTTTAAAATGCTTTTTTCGTCAAACCTAGTGCCCATGGCAATGGCTGAAGCCATTACCGCTACAGGCATCAAGAAGTATACAATTAGCGAATGGTCTATTGCCATGTAGCTTATGAACATGCCGGTCAATATCGTTAACCTGTTTCCGCTGTATGCTGTTATCAAGGCAGAAGCGGCAACCAACAAGTAAAAAAACACCGAATACGCGCTTAAAGGTATGGGGTAGAATTCCTGGATTAAAAACGATCCGGGACTGAAATAAAACGGTACCAGGTTTCCGTTAAGGGGCTTGAATACTTGCGCAATGAAAGTGCCAGGGCCAAGAGCTATAAAATAGCCGTTTATGGCAAGGAATACAATCGCACCCATAGCCACGAGTTTAAGCCCATCCCTAATTCCCTTCGTAGAAAAAACGTAAACAATTGCCAGCAGCACCGGGACCCACAAGAGCTCCTGTACTGATGCTGCTATTCCGAGTATCAAGAACAGATACCTGCTCTTTGCGAACCGCAGCATCAAAAGCAGCATTATCACCATAAACGGATATTGGAAAGAAACTATCTGAAGCGAATAAAGCATAAAAACAACAATGGCAGGGGCAAGGATCCTGAAATCGCCAAGAATGCGCTTGCCAGCGAACGATGCAAAAAGAAACAACGAAACAAGGAGCAGCGCCAGATACCCTATCGAGTTTCCATGGTCCATTACCGAAGCGGCAGTGCCTGCAAACATAGAGTAGAAGGGCGCCCCTAAGAACATGAAAAGCGCAGGATAGTCAAGCCTTCCAACTACCGTATTATTGGTAAGCAGTGTGAAGCCGTAGCGGGTTCCATTGGAAAAAAGGATTTTTGCCGAACTGAAATCGTACGGGTTATGGCCTGCCAGGGCATAATGCAAGGAAAAATACGCAATCACCATTTCATCGTCCGAACCTATTCCGGAGTACCCGAAGATGTACAATTGGTAAAAGAAGAACAGCGCAATGGCAGTTATGAAAAGCGCAACGGCTACGGCTCTGGCGTGCCTGAAGTTATTTTTCAAGAAATAGAACCCGAATAAAGTTGCCATAAGCACCGGTATCGCTATCGCATATTCTACCATCAAAGGATACAGGCTGTTAAACATGATTATTCCGCTGTTGAATCTGAAAACGCTTATTAGCGCTGCAATAAACGAAATTGCGCTTATTGCGCATACTGCTGCGCCTATCCTTGCAAAACCCCTATCCGCATACCTGAAAGCGAAAGCCAAAAAGTAGATGGAGTATAATATCCAAAAAACGCCTATAACATATCCGGACGGACCAGGGCCGTAAAGAAACGTCCAGCGTATTTCAAGCATCAGCGCGAACATTACCGTTGTTATTGCAAAAAGCAACAGGTTCGTGCCTATTGCCCTGCTGTCCCTAGGGGTTTTAAACCTGCCCATTGTAAGCACTGCAGTATGCTATCATATCTTAAGAATAAAAAGATGCCTAAAAAAGGAACAAAAAGGAAAAGAAATCAAAAAAGAAAAACGTTTCAGTCGCACTTGCTGTAGCCGCACTTCGGGCATGTGAAGCAGCCCTCGCTTGCAACCATCGCGTTGCCGCATT
This sequence comes from Candidatus Martarchaeota archaeon, assembly GCA_023473395.1. Taxonomy (GTDB): domain Archaea; phylum Micrarchaeota; class Micrarchaeia; order Micrarchaeales; family Micrarchaeaceae; genus Micrarchaeum_A. The sequence goes on from JAMCYO010000008.1 coordinate 4,881, forward strand.
CAGGGCACTTCACTTCCTCCTTGGCAGATATGGTGTATGTGTTGGCGCTGCTCCTTATGTATTCCATAGTCACGTTGGATTCCTGTTTCTCTGCGGTGTGCCTTTCCTTCATCTGCGATATTGTCTTCTGGTTTTGGTTGACTGCCTGCAAGACCTGAACGCTTTTGCTGCTGTCCCTGTATACCGTTATGCCTTTGCAGCCAAGGTCGTATGCCAGATTATATGCGCGCTCTATGTCTTGCGGAGTCGCCCAGCTCGGGAAGTTTATCGTCTTCGAAACGGCGTTGTCGGTATACTTCTGGAACGCCGCCTGCATCTTCACGTGCCATTCCGGCGCTATGTCGTATGCGGTTACGAAAAGCTCGCGCACGTCCTTCGGTATCTCTTCAACATCCTGTATGGAAACCCTTCCCGCAAGCTTCTTCATCAGCTCATCGGAATAGAAGTTCTTCTGCAAGGCATACCATTCGAACTCGTTGTTGACTTCTATGAGGTTCGAACCAAGGCTCTCGTGCACGTTCCTCATGTATACTACCGAGAATATCGGTTCTATGCCCTGCGAGGCCCCTCCGGATATTATGCTTATCGTCCCGGTCGGCGCTATGGTGGTGACCGTCGAGTTCCTCAACGGCTTAAACCCGAGTTTGTACCAAACGCTCCTTTCGAAATCTGGGAACGGCCCCCTTTCTTCGGCCAGCTCCTGGCTCATCTCCCTTGCGTTTTCGGTTATGAAGGACATTACGCGCTCGGCTAGCAGCAGCGCCTCGTTGCTGTTGTATTTTATGCCGAGCTTTATGAGCATGTCGGCCCATCCCATGACCCCTAGCCCTATCCTCCTTATCGCCTTGGAAACCTCGTCTATCTGCTTGAGCGGGTAGGTGTTTGCGTCGATTACATCGTCAAGGAACCTCGTGCCGAGCCTTACGGTCTTCCTGAGCTCGTCCCAGTCAACCTCGAAATGGCCGTCCACCGGTTTTACCATCCTTGCAAGGTTTATGGATCCAAGGTTGCACGAGTCGTATGGATACAGCGGCTGTTCCCCGCACGGGTTGGTAGACTCTATGGGCCCCCTTTCCGGAACAGGGTTCGAGTATGTCGAATTCATGCGGTCCAGGAACACTAGGCCCGGGTCTCCAGTTTTCCATGCCATGGTTACTATAAGGTTCCAGACTGCCCTGGCGTTGAGCTTCCCAACAGGCTTCCCGCTCCTTGGATTGATCAGGTTGTATTCCCCATTGTGCTTCAGCGCCTCCATGAACTTCTCGGTAATGCCTACCGATATATTGAAGTTCCTAAGCGTGCCTTCGCTTTCCTTTGCAACTATGAAATCCAGTATGTCCGGATGGTCAACGCGCAATATGCCCATGTTGGCTCCCCTTCTTTTGCCTCCCTGCTTTATCTGCTCTGTCGCAGCGTCGAACACCTTCATGAACGAAATCGGGCCCGATGCAACGCCTCCTGTGCTCCTGACTATGTCGTTAGTTGGCCTAAGCCTGGAGAAAGCGAAGCCGGTCCCACCACCGCTCTGGTGTATGAGCGCCGCATTCTTAACAGAATCGAATATTTCTGTAAGCGAATCCCCTACCGGGAGAACGAAGCATGCACTGAGCTGGCCGAGCTTTGTGCCAGCGTTCATCAGTGTTGGCGAATTTGGCATGAATTTGAAATGCACCATGGCATCGTAGAACTCGTTTTCTATGGCTTCTATCTCCTTCTCGGTTTTGTTGTAATTCTTTTCCGAAGATGCTATGGCAGAAGCTACCCTCCTGAACATCCTCATAGGCGTTTCCACAACCTTTCCGTTCTCGTCCTTGAGCAGGTATCTGGCAGCCAGCACTATCAGCGTGTTTATCGGGAGCTTCAGGTCGTCATCGGCTATGCCAATGGAAGCCTTGTAAGCCCTGACTTCTGCCCTCTTGTGCCTGTACAATATGTAGCTTTTTGCCACTGAAGGCTCCTTTTCCATGAGCACCTGCTCCACAATGTCTTGTATCTCCTCCACATGGACCGAATCCTTTCCCATGTTGTTTACGAGGTCTATTACCTCCTTTGATACCTGCTTCGCCTCCTTGTTGTTCTCCTCTTCTCCCCTCCTTATATATACGTCGGAGTAAGCCCTGGCTATCGCGCTCACTATCTTGCTTTCGTCAAAAGCTACTTTCCCACCGTTTCTTTTTATTACACTGGTCACCATTTCAGCACCCACTAAAAATTTGTTGCGTTTGATAATTTCAAATTAATATTTAAAAAGGAGCATATACAGTCTGAGAACTTAAAAGTAACAGCTTACTTCCGCTATTCATTTAAAGCTTGCTTTTTTTGTCGTCAAACCAAAACATTGTTGGCACTTCCGCTATTCATTTTTTACCTCTAAAAGCAGAATATATGCATATTCCGGTTCAATTCTTGCTCCGCTCTATCTCGTCGCAGGCGGTTTCGAACTCGCCCTTAAGGGTTGTCCATGCTTCCCTGTAAACCTTCTGCTTCTCTTTCAATACGTTATAGAAGAGCCAGTTATAGAATGTGGAATCCTGGATCTGCATGCTTGCTATTTCCTCCATGTCGGTAAGGCTGACGTTCCTCCACCTGTTCCGTTCTGCCTGCAGGTATTCCTCCTTTACCTCTGGGATGTTCATCTGGCCACCTTTTTGCAGGCATTTGTGCGTCTGCCATGAATGGTTCGAAGAAAAGGAAGCCACGATAACGGCCATTGCCATTAGACGTTTCTCTTCTGGGGAATCAGGATCATAACTACTCTCCTGTTTCAAACCATTCGCATAAGCGTGCTGAGGATTAGATTTTTGGATTAGCTTATGTATCCTACCAACAAGAACATCATATTTTGTTATGTTGTACTTTATCGGCATGTACTGCACACATTTAGTTATATTTGTACGCTAACATATATAAGCGTAATTGAATAAATAAAATTGGCATTCGAGAGGCGATCAAGTGGCGATATTCAACATATTCGGCAAAAAGGATGCGGCATCCGACCTGACAAAGGCGATACCTTACAGAATAAGCACCGAGCTTGTCCCGTATAAACTGTATTCGGACAGGAAGAGCCAGGTTTCCCTTTTTCTAAAAGTAAAAAATGCAACCAAGGAAGTCCTGCTGACCTCTGTTGTACTGGAGCTACCGTCACAATTGGGATTCGACGACATGGGGATGCAGAAGCAAAAGGAGCTTAGGCTCGGCGAGGTCAAACCCGGGGAGGAAAGGGAAGCGAGGCTGGACATACACAATACAATGAATGCCGACCCTGGGGAGTACACGATAGCGATAACTACGATATCCCATTACAGGGACTACGGCCACGTGCTAAACGCTGTAAAGAAAAAAACCACGGTAAACGTCGTATAGCCGATCCCATGGTTGTAGGGGTTACACCTGAAATGCGCTTATTGTAAAGTATAAATATTTCCCATGCTGCAATCTGTCCTGTGCGTTTTGGTCGTTAGCATGGTAGATAAAACAGTAGATAAAAAAGGGAGGCCAGATTCAGGGCCAGCTGCCAGTAAGTACGATGACAGGTTCACTATGCTTGAATTGATGTCAGGACTCGCCGATTCGAAGGGCGGGTTCAATGACATAAAACAAGCGCTTTTAGCATTGGAAGAATCGCTAAAATCTTCCGCCAAGCTCGTCAGAATAAAGGAAGATCCAGTTCCTGATTGGCTCAAGGAGCTTTCAAGGAAGCACGAGAACATCGTTGTCCTTGGCGGCATAGACCGCAAGCCAGTCGACGTGACAACATACATGAAACCAAGCGACATATACTACCATATGGAAAAACTGGGCCTCGGGGAAAAATGCCTTGCGCTGATAAGCGACGTTTCCTACTCTACATTTTCCAAAGAGGGTTTCCCTCATGCCATAGTGGAAGTGGTAGACGCAATAATGCGCGACGTGTCGTATTCCACAGACCTGAAGCTCCTGGCTGCCATAGCGGAGGGCCTTATTCCTAACGAGGATAATTTCGATGCCGAGCTTGCCGGGGCGGATAGGAACAGGCATATGCTAATGGAAATAATGGTGCAAAACCTGTTATACAGGCTTCCAGGGCTTTACGAGGCAAATGGGATTGAAAGGCAGGAGGGCGACCTGATAGAGAGGATAAGCAAAAAATGGTATCGCGATTAAAAGGATTTGCTATAAGTTTTGCATTTGGTGGCATGCTCACGGCATGAATTCCTTGTTCTTTATCTTTTCCCTTATGTAATCGTCGACGAACGTCAGCCTAGGGCCCTGCAGCGTGTCCTGCTCGAGCTTCTTCTTGGTCTTAAGCACCTCCTTCAATTCCGCAACCCATTCCTTGTGCTGGTTTATCCAGGGGTAATTGAGCATTTCCTGCGCCCTTTTCAAATCCACCTCGGTGGCGCGCATTGTCATGCTTTTCAAAAATTCGTACTTGTTAAGATCCGACATGGTAACCCCTATGAACCTCGCTTCCGGAGTCGCTATGTCCTTCCCGATGTAAGCAAGGTTCATGCTGCCGGTTTTTATAGTCCAGTATATGTACCAGCCCCAGGCGTCGCCGTCGTTGAATACGTATATAGGCAAGCCCATGTCTGCAAGCTTCCTTATTATTCTCCTTGTACCCCTTGCCGCCTGCCCCTGCGGGCTTATCAATATTGCGTTATCCTTCTTCCAAAAACCGTCCTCATTGAGCCTTTGCCAAAGCGCGTCCTTTTCAACTACAAGCACGTATTTCGCCTTTACGTCGACGAACTCTATGTCGTTGTCCACGTCGCTAGGTATCGCCCATCCGCTTCTTCCCATCTTGCTGGTATCTATTTCGGTTCTTTCGTCTCCGAAGCTGTCCAGAACCCTCATGTTGCCCGTAAGCACGCCTTTCCTGTTGGCGTTGAGATTGAGGTTCTCCCTCTTCATATCCAGTGCGACCTCCAAATCCTCTATCAACGGGTTGGATTCGCTCTGCTCGTTGAATATGTTCTCGTCGATGTCTTCGCCCAGGGAATACTTTAACTGGTAGAAAAGTCCCCTTATCGTAGTGTGAAGGTTTTGCTTTACGAAGTCGTGGCATTTTGCTGCAATCGCGACCGTCTGCATGAATCTCTTCGACTGGGCTATGTTTATGAAGTTGTGCTCTTCCGTGGAGCCGCCAAGCTTCAGGAAGCCCTCTTTGTCATCGTATATTATATTGGACCTAGCCCTCGTAGTTACTTTGAAAGAGGGGTTCTGCTTCCTTTGCACGTCGCCCAGTATCTTTGCGCCGAAGTCTTCCAGATGCTTTGCCGAAGCCTCTTCGTTATTGTTTGCGACCTTGCCTCCTGCGGCGTCTTTCTTAGCCATAAAAATCACTCACAGCTTTTCGTATTTCTGGAGCTCGCTGATTATCTCGTCGCGCCTCTTGCTCTGCCTTAGCGCGTATTTGAGCACTTCCGCAAAGCTTTTGACAGGTATAATCTTTATGCGTTTTATCCTGTCCTTGTTTATGTAAATGTCATCTTTGTTTGAATATGGTATTATGACTGCGCGCATCCCGGTGCTTATTGCGGCTTCAACCTTGCTCGTTACGCCTCCTACCGGCAGCACGGCACCTCTTACCGAGAGTGAACCTGTCATTGCGACGCTTTGGTCCACCGGGAGCGATTCCATGGCCGATATTATGCTTACGGCAACCGATATGCTTGCGCTGTCCCCTTCTATGCCCTCGTATGTCTGCAGGAACTGCACGTGCATGTCGTAGTTTGCCACGTCCTTGCCTATGTGCTTCTTTATTATCGCGCTTACGTTTTTAACCGCTTCGCTGGCTATCTTGCCGAGCTTTCCGGTAGGTATGAAGCGTCCTTCGCTTCTTGAACTTGCAGGGGTGACCTCAGCCACTATCGGCACTATAATCCCTGCAGTCATTATTGAACTCCCAACTACCGCGAGGCCGTTTACCTTGCCGACAGCAAATCCCTTGTTTGAGAATACCTGGTAGTCCTTCCTATAATTTATCTGCTGCGAGACAACTTGAGCCTCTATCGGCATAGCCAAAGCCTTAGCCGCTTCGACGTCCTTTGCCGTGACTATGTCCTTACCGTTTTCAACCGCTATGTCTCCCGCGGCCCTTATCAACCCTCCAAGGTCCCTAAGTATAAGCGAAAGCATGCCCTTCCTTCCCGCCCTTCTCCTTGCCTCTTCTATTATCGACTCCATTGCATCTTCTCCGAACGGCGGTATCTTTCCGTCCTTTTTGACCTCCTGGGCGACAAACTGCATAAGCTGTTTCCTGTTTTGCGGATTGTCCGGCATTGCAGACTGCATGAACACCTCGTATCCATAACCCCTTATCCTTGACCTGAGGGCTGGATGCATGTGCTGTATGTCCTGCAGGTTTCCCGCAGCTACAAGTATGAAATCGCAGGGCACCGGCTCGGTTCTTACCAATGCGCCGGAACTCATCTCGCTTTGCCCTGTTATTGAATATTTCTTTTCCTGCATCGCAGTAAGCAATTCCTGCTGCGACCTTGGGTCCAGGCTTGATATCTCATCTATAAACAATACCCCTTTGTTGGCCTTGTGTATGCCACCGCTTTCGACCCTTAAGTGTGCAGGCGTGCCCAATCCTCCTGTCTGCAACGGGTCGTGCCTCACATCGCCGAACAAAGCGCCAGCCTTGGAGCCTGTCGCGTCTATAAAAGGCGCATGTTCCATTCCAGTATTGTCAACAATAAGCTTTGGCTCGTTACCGTCACTCATCCCGGGCATGCCGACCCTTCTTGTCAGCCCGCTCATGAAAAGCAATATCGATCCAAATATCATTATTCCGAGTATTAGTGCGGCAAGGACTATTATTTCATAGCCCTTTATCAAGCCGCTAAGGGAAAGCGCAAGCAACGCTATTACAAGTATGAAAACTATTGGGGTCACAAGCGAAGTGCTTTTGCCAAGCGACATGCGGGCATTAGCCCTTTCTTTTTGTACTATCTGCCTCCCTTGCCCGTCCAAGTGCTTCTTTCTGTCTTCCTGATTGGTGTAAGTTTTGACGGTCTTTATTAGCGGTACGTTTTCGTCGTTAACGTTCCTGTAAACCAGCGTGTCCTCGAGGTCCGCCACTGGAAGCATCTCTGCCATCGCCTGGGCGAGCATAGTCTTTCCGGTTCCCGGCTCGCCTATGAGCAGGACGTTCCTCCTCTGCTTGGCAGCTTTTTTTATTATGGCTATGGCCTCCTTCTGGCCTATTACCTGATCGATAAGCTTTTCTGGTACTGGGATGTCCTTCGTGGATTTTATTTTGTTTTCGCTCATATTACACCCTGTAGAAAGCAAGCACATAAATTATTGAATAAAGCTTTTTAACCCTTTCCGAATTGGTTTAATATTAAACTATTTTTTCCTTGCACGGGCTTTATTAATAGCTTTGCATTTCAAATCTATTTTGATGGAAATCCTAATCGCCCTTTTGCTGCTGCTTTCGGTTTCAACGATATTGGGGAAGCTTTTCGAAAGGTTCGGCGTAACCGAAATAGTCGGGCAGATAATTGCAGGGATACTGCTAAGCCCTGCGGTATTTGACATAGTGGCCCCTTCAACAGTGCTTTCAGGCATAGCAGAAGTTTCAATATTCTTCATACTGCTTTTCATAGGGCTTCAGATAACTACGGAGGTGCTTACGAACCATCTGAAAAGCGCCAGCATGTTTACTGCATCCTCCTTTGTGATACCTATATTTATAATGTCCTCAATAGCCATATTCGCATTCCACTTTGGGTTGGCGGAAGGAGTAATAACCGCCGTTGCCATAGGCGTCCCTTCCATATCAATAATATCTGTGCTGGTGTACAGGTATTCAATGATAAATCTGGAAGACGGAAAGCGCATACTTAGCGGCGTCATCATGACTGACATTCTGGCCTTCGTTATACTGGCAGCGGCGCTGAAGATATCGCACATAGCTGCCGTTGTGGCAAGCATAGTTATATTCGTTGCAGTATTGCTTTACTTCGACAGGATGCTCCGCTATCACGACGCAAAGGTAAGGGGGTTCTTCGAGCGAATGATAAAGGAAAAAGAGGAAGCCATTGTATTTGCCATTGTGATAATATTGAGCCTCATTATAGCGGCAATACTTCAGCTGATAGGCATAACCTACGTCCTAGGTGCGCTGTTCGCAGGCATGCTCATACATAAGACAACTGTCGGCCCGAGGGCCACAAGGATGCTTGAAAACACGTTCAGAAGGCTGAACGACAGCTTTTTCATACCTGTTTTCTTCAGCATAGCAGGATTGGATTTCGCGGTCCCGTCGCTTAGCTTTGGGGAGCTTATGGTAATCCTTGTGCTTGTAAGCGGGATTGTTGGCGGCATCTTGAACTATTACGTTGCAAAATCGCGCTTGCGAAAGATAGGCAAGGGGGAAGCCGTAGGCATACTTGGTAGCAGGGGCGCTGTCGGAATTATAATAGCGACCATAGCCCTCCAATCCGGCATAATAAGCAATCCGGTCTATACCATAATACTTGTTGGCACCATAATGCTTTCACTAACGATGCCGTTGCTGCTTTCTAAAAAACCCCAAGGTACATAAGAAGAATAGGCCAAAATCCAAAAGGCAAAAATTTGGCTAAAACCGCGTAGAATCTTTGTCCAGGAATCGCATTTGTCTATGCTTTTATCCCTGAAATGGCGCTATTTACTTGTTTATCTTGAGCAGCTTTATTTCGAATACCAATGTTTTTCCGGCCAGCGGCGAATTGAAGTTGACTACGACATCGGTCGAGTTTACCGATTCTACAATCCCTTGAAGGCCGCTGCTTGAAGTCACCGTCTCGTTAACCTTTACTGTGTTGTTCCCAAACTCGGCTATCGGAACGTCTATTACGTGGCTTGCATTGTACTCCCCATAACCCTCAGCAGGAGGAACTGTGACTGTCTTAGTCTGTCCAACTGTCATGCCTATCACAGCGTTGCTGAACCCTGGTATGACCTCGCTTGAACCTGCGGTAAAGTTCAATGGGGTCGAATTGAAGTTTTCGCCGAATACTGTGCCGTTTGTGAAGCTTCCCTTGTAATAAACGCTCACATTGTCACCAGCTACGACCTTTTGGCCCGTGCCGTTCCCGAGTACGAAATATGCGGCGATCACTATGAGCACTATTACAACAACCCCTGTTATTGCGTAATAATAATTATTGTTAGACTTTCTTCCACGCCCCGCCTTTGTCGCGGTTTCGTTACTGGATTCTGACATGGTAATTACTGCAATTTACCCTTATTTAAATGTTAGCTAAATTAGATTAACCATATATTCAAGGGCTTATAGTGGCATAAAGGATTATGAGTTATGGATAATATCTGTTAAGGCAATGCCGCCTTAATACAAACGCTTGACGATTATTTCGACGTTCCAAAACGTGAAATTTCGATAGTTCATGGAAGCATGTGCATTCAGAATACTTCCCTAACCAATGCAACAAAAACTCGCATGGGCGCAAATTACTCCTCTGCCGCCATCCTTAAAACTGCTTCGACTGCCTCCGCTTCATGTATGTGCTTGCATTTTCCCCCTACTTTGTTTTTCCTATACTTGAAGTCCGCGCACGTACACGATGGCGTTGCTCCTGTTTTCACTTCGTATGGAGTTGCACTGCTATCTGTATGCGATCTTATCCTCCACGAATTCTTTTCCGGAAGCCGCTCAACCATTATGTTTCCCCAAAGGCTTACCGATATCGTAACGGATTTTTTTGTCTTGTCGCTGTATTTTATTAACAATTCACCGTTGTCCACAGGTATGGCTCCCCTTCGCTCTCTTTTTACGCTCTCAATAAGTTTCGTAAATTCGGGATCGTTTAATTCCTTCATCGATTTTTCTACCCTATATATGAAATCGTGCTTTTTGTTCGACCAGTCAATCCTAGTTACATATTGCATTATTTCCTTTGCGAATGCAATGTCGCCTTCCTTATAAAGGCCATATAGCGCCACGGCTACCTCTTTGGCGCCTCCCTTCTCCTCCAACGGGTAGGCCTTCCTCAAAAGGCTGAACGCTTTTGTTTCGTCTATGCCCTCTTTCTTTTTTGTTACTCCATTTGGCATTGAAGCTACCTATTGGCATTAATTCGGTGTTTAAATATATAAACATAAACGAGGGATTAGAAAGCAATAAAAACATTAAGGCTCACTTTAATGCGTTAAGGAAAAGCAAAAGACTGATTAGGTGGATAGGAACAACAGCTTAAGGGCCGGCATATTGAAGATAGCTGCAGAGGTGGTTCTCGGAATCATCATTGCCATAGCTGTAGGATTCATTTTGGATCGTATAATAACGTTATTTCTACCGCAATACAAGGCCTACGAGAGCCTTATAAACGAAGGCGTTACCTCGGTAATTGTTCTGATTATTGGCTTTTTGGTATCAAACACGATAATAAAGCACATAGAAAAAGCCGTAACGACCACAAAAACAAATATGTACGGCATCGCACTCATAATAAGGGTCATAATATACATTGCGATAATTGCGGTAGTATTATCAGTTTTCCATGTTAGCGTCACAGGGATTCTAGCCGGAAGCGCAATAGGTGGCGTGGTCCTTGGTCTTGCTGTGCAAACCGTGGCATCAAACCTGCTATCTGGGCTTTTCGTGTCTTCTAGCAGGACATTGAAATACGGCGAAGTGGTAAACATAAACTCATGGGTATGGAGCATAACCACAATAGGCAAAGTGGTAGAAGTAAAAACTCTGTTCTCAAAAATCCTCACGAAGGACGGAAACATAATCACAATACCGAATTCGACTTTGTTAGGGAGCAGCGTCATAGTCGAATACAAGGACAAGAATGGCTTCTACAACTATCCCGTGGACATACTCATGAACGCCGATGTGCCTTTGGATTTAGTTGTGGAAAATGCAAAGTTGGGGTTGGGTAAGACAAACATTTACGTCGGCTCTAAAAACGGGATGAACAACACTGTCCATGCAATAGTCAATTTCAAGGACGTTAGCGAAATAAACGCGGCAATAGATAAAGTAAATAGGGTACTGGATGAGGCATACTGGAGCGTAAAAAACAATATAGCAATACTGGGGCCTTATGCAACCGCCTTGTCGGGAAATAAATATCGGATAACCGCGACGCTTTCAAGCGACGTTGGCCCTGCGCAAATAATAAAGGAAGCAAAAAAGAAAGGCATAAAGCTTTATTTGGTCTCGAAAGCCGCTACGGCCAATACATACGTTGCGGAATTCAGGAAAAAAGGCACGATGGAGGATAATATCAGCAAGGCCAATATGGCAATAGACAAAATATATTCGGACTTAAAGAACAGGCAGTCCGCAAAAAAGAAAAAATAACTTCTGCCCAGAAGCGCAATGCCTATAACATGCAAATCTCATGTCAAAAAGCCTCCATAATAAAACGAATTCGAACGAATTTATATTTTCCCGTTTATACATTAAACGATAAAATGGCAAAAAGCATATCCGGTTATACCTCACTTTTTTGCATAATAGGAATGCCTGCGCATCATTCGCTTTCGCCGACAATCCACAACGCTATGTACAATAATCTAGGCATGGATGCGGTGTTCCTCGCATTTGACGTTCCAGCCTCGCAATTGGAAAGCGCAATCAAAGGCATAAAGGCTTACGGGATAAAAGGGATGACGCTAACAAGCCCTCACAAGCAAATGGCGTTAAAGCTTGTCGACCATGTAAGCAAGGAGGCCAAGGAGCTTGGAGCCGTAAACGCGATAGTCCCTAAAGGTGGCAAGCTTTACGGTTACAATACCGACGAACCAGGGTCGATAATGTCCCTCAAAAACCACGGATTGAAGAAAAGCGATACGGTTTCGTTGTTCGGTTCGGGAGGCGCTGCAAGGGCGATCGCCTTCGGGCTAGCCCATTATGGGATAAAGAAGCTCAACATAATAAACCGCACATTAGAGCATGCCGAAGAGCTTGGCAAGTCGCTTGGCAAGCATTTCCCAAAACTCGATGTTGAAATCTTCAGGCTAAATTCGAAAGAGTCCGAAAACGCAATAAAAAGGTCAAGGTTCATTTTAAACGCAACGAACATAACTCTGGAAAATTCAACAAAAACACCAGTGCCTTCGAGGCTGTTGTCTGAGGGAATGGTTGTTTTCGATGCAAACTACGTACCGATAAATAACAAACTGCTATCTGACGCAAAAAGGAAGGGATGCGAAACCATAAATGGCCTAGAAATGCTGGTTTACAACCAAGCAGTCGCATTCAAACTGTTTACAGGAAAGGAACCTAACATAAAACTGATGATGGAAGCCGCAGAAAGGGCCGTAAAACATAAACCAAGTTCTAAATAATCTCGCGCAAAAACGGGATTATGAAGAAATGGCTGACGCGTGACGTACTGCTAATCTCACTTTCTGCTTTCTTTGCGGATGCGGGGTATCAAGCCTTAATCGCAGGGTTTCCTATATTTCTGGTGTTATACCTAAAGGCTCCTGTATACTACCTTGGAATAGCGATGGCGCTTGCCTATGGGGTCGGATCCATTTTCGCTTACTATGGAGGAAAGCTTGCCGATAGATATGGCAAGAAAAAGATAGCAATCTTGGGAAACCTACTGATACCAATATTGTCTTTCACCGGATTCGCGTCCTTCGCTTCCGAAGCGACGGCAATATTCTCAGCAGGGTGGTGGTCAAGGAATTTCAGAACCCCTGCAAGAAGGGCAATGATAGGGGATATATCTGCAAAGCTCGACAAAGGCAAGGTTTACGGTTTTCTCAATGCCCTTGACGTAGGTGGCGGAGTTGTAGCAATCAGCTACCTTTCCATAGGTATATATCTGGGCATTGCGCTA
>JAMCYO010000007.1 GCA_023473395.1 Candidatus Martarchaeota archaeon
CCCAATGCGGATTTTACGTTGCGCTCCAACAACGAGATGAAGTCCTTCCTGTTCTTTCCCTTTAGCCAAAGCTCGCCGAAGTGTATGACTATTCCGTCGTAATAAGGCTCCTGCACTCAAACACCAGGGATAACTCTGTTTGCTTTCTTCGCCAGCCGCGAAGCAAATAGCATATTTTTAATAATGCTCATTTAAAAATAAATATTGCAGCGTGCTATTTATAGGACGCAATCTATAACAGCTTTATGGTATTTTTATGAACATGAACCTAGGGAAAAGGCTCAGGAGCTTTTGGACGAATTCAAGGCACGTGATGAACATAAGCTATAGGCCCAAGGAAGCAGAGTTCAAGAAGACTGCGAAGGTAATAATAATAGGCATACTTATAGTCGGAATCCTCGGACTGGTCTTAGGCATAATAATATCGCTTATCATAGTGGGGAATCTTTCCCTGATATGATTATATGGAGGTAAAGATTGACTTCACCAAAACCGCCCAGGATAACGCTAACGATTATTACACCCGTTCAAAGAGGCTGGTCCACAAGATTGAAGGGGCTAAAAAAAGCATAGCAGAGATGGAAAAGCGCCTGGAAAAGGAACGGGAAAAGGAAACCGAGGACAAAGGGCCGGTAATAAAGCGCGTGATAAAGAGGGAGTGGTACGAGCGCTTCCACTGGTTCATAACCGAATCAGGCTCGCTCGCGATAGGCGGCCGCGACGCAAAGCAGAACGAAAAGCTCAACTCCGACTATTTTGAGGAAGGAGACCTGTTCTTCCACGCAGACATATTCGGTGCTTCTGTATTCATACTTAAAAACGGCGCTAAAGCTAAAGATTCCGAAAAGCTTGAAGTAGCTAGGCTCGCTGCGAGCTACTCAAGCGCATGGGAGAACATGCAGAAAAGCGTTGATGTTTATGCCATGAAAAGGGAGCAGGTCAGCAAGGCGACATCGAAAGGGTCGATAGGCACTGGAAGCTTTTTGCTGAGCGGCGAGCGCGAATGGTTCAGGAACACTCCGCTGGGTCTATGCGTATACTCTGAAGGCGACAAGCTTTACGTAGCCCCACCGCTCGCAATAAAAAGGCTCGGGATAAAGAAATACGTTGAAGTCTCGCAAGGGCAGAAGAAGAAAAGCGATGCAGCAAAATACATAGAGCACGCGCTAGGATACGAAGACCTAGACTACATAATGCAGCAGCTCCCTGCCGGGGGCTTCGACTTCAAGCTGATTTCTTAACGCGATGCAGGGAGAGAGATTTGAACTCTCGAACCCTCTACGGGAACGGGCCCTAAACCCGTCGCATTTGGCCAGGCTCTGCCATCCCTGCAATTTATATCGCTTTATATTTTTTGCTCACATTAATAAAAGTGCTTTGCTTATCTTTCCAAACACGCAAAGTTTTTCAACAAGCGTAGGCCGCTTTTATGGTTAAAAAAATAGGTGTGGCTGTAGCTACTTCGGTGGGCCTTGGCGCCATCATAGGCGCAGGCATATTCGTGCTCAGCGGCACCGCCATAGCGTTGGCCGGCGTGTATTCTCTCCTCGCTTTCCTGCTCGTCGGAATAGTCGCAGTGTTCATAGCGCTGCAGCTTGGGGAATTGGGCTCCATGATGCCTAAGCTAAAAGGGGCATCATACTCCTATGTTTACGAGGCGTTCGGGAGCCAGTTGGGCTTCATAACAGGCATACTGATGTATTTCAGCTTTGCCACAGCGATATCGGCGGTAGCGCTGGGCTTCGGTTCGTATGCCTCGAGCTTTTTCGGCTATCCCTCTTCGGATTCCGTCCCATTCGCCATCGGCTTGATATTCGTCTTGTCGATACTAAACATAATCGGAATAAAGAAGGCTGCAAAGGCGGACTTCGGCCTGGTGATGGTAAAGCTCGGCATATTGTTCCTGTTCGTAATCTTCGCCTTCATACTTGCGTTTTCCGGGCATACCGGTTTCAACCTGGGCTACTTTGCCACCGCAGCAAGCAAGGGCAGCATAACCGCAATCTTCGCCGCAAGCGTTGCGATATTCTTCGCCTATTCTGGCTTCCAATCAATAAGCACTTTCACATCTGATGTCGAGGGAGGAGCCAACAAGGCGGCAAAGGCAATACTGTATTCTGTAGTAATAAGCATAATCGTTTATTTCCTTGTTGCAGTTGCTCTAATGACTCTGGCCCCTGCCGCGAAGTTTACCATAAACGCAGACCCGCTCGCATTCGCCCTCGGCTACGCAAAGGCTCCTGGATATATAAAGTCAATAGTCGACATAGGCGCCATGATAGCCACGACTTCCGCAACGCTTGCAATGATATTGACATCATCGCGCGTCCTATATCAGGTTGGAAAAGACAAGCTGCTGCCGAAACCTGCCAGGAAATATGACAGGTCAAGGGATGTTGCGGTAAACGGCGTCATAGTATCTGCAGTCATAGGCGTAGTTATGCTTTTTGCCGGAAACATATACACAATAGCTGCGATAAGCAACTTCGGGCTTTTGTTCTCGTATCTGCTTACGGCGTTTGCTCTCATACACTTCAGGCGCATACGCAAAGTCGGAAGCTTCAGGACTCCATTCTACCCATACATTCCAATAATATCCATAGTCGCGATAATGGCTTTCATGCTCGGCATGCCAAAGGAGGCTTTGCTTATAGGTGTAATGCTTATAATATCGCTCATAATAATATACTACGCTATAATCGAAATAGACGAGAAGCGTCCGGTAAAGGAAAAACTTTTCAGCTAGGTTTTTGAATGCTTGTGGGAATAATAGGCGCTCCAAACAAGGGCAAGAGCACAATGTTTTCGGCATTGACTTCGACCGACGCAAAGATCGCCAACTATCCTTTTACCACAATAGACCCAAACAAGGGCGTAGCCTATGCCAGTACGCAATGCGCGGAAAAGCGCATAGGCAAGAAATGCAACCCGCGGAATTCGCTATGCGAAAACGGCACAAGGCTCATACCTGTGAACTTAATAGACGTTGCCGGCCTTGTCCCTGGCGCCCATGAAGGCAAGGGCATGGGCAACCAATTCCTAAACGACCTTTCAGCCGCCGACGCTTTTATAATAGTGGTCGACGCAAGCGGTAAGACAGATGAATCTGGCAATCCTAATCCCGGCGACCCTTCCGCGGACCTGGACATGGTTACGGGGGAGCTGACGGACTGGATTGCCGGGATAATAAAAAAGAACATGCCGCGCATATCAAAGAGCGATTCCGCAGCTGAGGCGCTGGCCAATGCCCTTACCGGCTTCAACGTTGGAAAGTCCGCGATAGAAGAGTCGATATCAAAGCTCGGCCTTTCCTCATCGAGAATATCGTGGACCGATAGCGAGATAGCGTCGTTCGCCAAAATGGCTGTTCTCGGTTCCAAGCGTTTCATAGTGGCTGCCAACAAGGCTGACGATCCTGAATCTGCAAGGCACATCGAGGGCCTAAAATCGAAGGCGAAAAGCCTGGGCATGGAAGTTGTCATGTGCTCGGC
>JAMCYO010000029.1 GCA_023473395.1 Candidatus Martarchaeota archaeon
GGGGATGAGAAAAAGGAAATGGAGAAGGACGGGCTTAAGTGCGACGCAGTAACGAAACAGCTATCGCAGAACATATCGATGCAGGCAAAACAGAACAACATACCGATAGTAAAACCCAGTGACATGGACAGGAACACAGACTTTGAAGAGACGATATACATAAACAACGTTGATAACGGGACTATAGCCCTGGTAGCCAAGCTCGCAGGGTCTGCCAGTTTCATCGTGGATTTGTCGACGACTTACAAGACTTATAACCTTGGGAAATGGCTGTTTGATGGGCAGAAAAATTATGTAGTTAATGTGGCTATGGAGCCCAATGTTTACATGGACTTTGACAATG
The DNA here is from genome assembly GCA_023473395.1 of Candidatus Martarchaeota archaeon. Classification (GTDB taxonomy): domain Archaea; phylum Micrarchaeota; class Micrarchaeia; order Micrarchaeales; family Micrarchaeaceae; genus Micrarchaeum_A. Next base: position 344 of record JAMCYO010000029.1, read on the forward strand.
TTAAGGAAGAGATCAAGGCGCTGATGGACGGGGTAGAGAATACCTTAAAGAGCGGTAACGCCAATGCGAAAAGCGAGAGCTCCTGACAAGCTCATAATCGGAATAACTGGGACACCTGGTTCCGGAAAGAGCCATTTCGCTGCGCTCCTGGCTAAAAAGCTGTCCTCGAATGGAATAAAGCCTTATTTGTTTGAACTTAACGACATAGTCGAAACGCATAGGGCTTATTCCAGTAAGGACAAGTTCGGTTCTAAGATAATTTCTGCCAGGAAGTTCTCTATGGCAGTACGGAAGGAAATTCCGAAACATGGTACCATTTTGTTAATTGGGCATTTGCTCCCAGAGGCACGCGTAAATCCGGACATATGCGTGGTCATCAGGATAGGCTTGGGAAAGCTGGCAAAAAGGCTTGAAGGCAGGAATTACCCTGTAGAAAAGATACGCGACAACTTATTGGCAGAGGCTTACGATGACATAGGATCCAAAATGCAAGGCAAATGCAGGAAACTTTATGAGGTAGAAACCGCTGCGCAAAAATCCGAAATCATGAGTTACATATGCAGCATTGCATCTGGAAATGGAAAGGCGGCCCCGAAGAATGTGAATATAGAAAAATTTATGGAGATAGCGAAGCTTGCGAGAAAGGGCAACCGCTACGGTTTATGAATCATATGTTGAGCTTTTCCACCACGCCATGGTAGACTATCAGCTTGTATTCCAAAGGTATCTTTCCAGAATGCAGGTGGCATGATTCCTTGCTTATGTCCTTCGTGAAAATGAAACCTTTGTTCGCAAGTATGCTTTTTAGCATGTCTTTTATGTCGGAATACCTCGCCTTTTCAATCGCGGTTATTTTTGTCCCCTCAACCCAAAGTTTTGTGTCGCCCGAGTGCTTTGATATGAATTCATCAGAGGCCTTCCTTATCGTCACATCCGGTCCTATGACTTTTCTGGAACCAATCCTGTGCGTATCGTGCAGAAATGCGATGACCCCAAGCCCGGATTCTATTTTTGAAAAAGACACAGTTGGCTTGAGCTCGTTTTCCACTGCCTCGTGCTCTATCCTGTTCTTCAGCTTTTCAAGCTGAGGCCAAAGCGTATCCTCGGAAATATTGCTTAGCTTGAAACACAGGACGTCGGCTTCGAGACCATTGCTTTTCAGGAACGAGTCGAGCGCCTTTGAGCTTTCGGTATCGGAATACCTGTATCCGTAAAAGACCTTGAGGCTTGGACTGCCTAGCAATTGCCTAGATACAAGAATGAGCCTTGAGATTGATTCCTCAGATACGCTAGCCGCAACGTTACGGTTGGGATCCGTAGGGTCTATAACCACGAGCGGGGCATTGAACCGCTTGTGCAAATCCTTGTCAACTCCCGCGCCTGCGGATGATGCTTTCTTGGAAACGTCTATAGCCAGCGGGAGCTTTGTATCTGATAGCTCTTCCAGGAGCTTCTTTAGCGACCCGTAGTGTGCCACCATTAGCTCGCATAGGTATCCTGAAAAGGCGTGCCTGCTAGATTCTGCACCATATATGTTGTGCCTTTGCAATAGGTATTTTAGCAGCCTTACGTCATCCTTCTGCTTTTGATTCAGGGCCTTAAGCACGAAAAGATTATGAAGTTGGGTTCTGTCCACTGCGCTAGCCCTCTCGCTTGAATCCCTTATCTTGAACGCTGGGACTATGTCGGCCGACGTCCCATGCCTTTTGTTTATAAGCTTCAGGTATGGGTGTTCTGCATAGTTTATTTCATAGCTTTCGCCATTTTTTCTATCGACTATTTTCTTAGATAGTTCCAAAGCCTTGTTTTCCATTTCCCTTTCTTCCATGTATTTTGGGAACAGAAGGAATATGTCTATGTCGGATTTGCCCCTTATCTGGGTTCCCCGCGCAACAGATCCTGCCAATATTATCTCAACGTCGGCGGGCATTACCTCCTTAAGCCTGGCCATGAGCTCGTTCGAATATTCGGTAGCTATGGCTATCTCCTTCTCTGTAGGCACTATCTCTTTTAGTACCTTTGAAAAAACCGATTCCAAGCGTTCATTATTTATACCCATAAAACCAGTATATTATTGCAGCAACAGATTAAATTTTTATGCACGCTGGTAAGAATGCCGCAAACCATTGTAAAGCACATAACAAAACTCTTCGAAAAGGATTCCAGAAACGCGAAGAAGGTACGCGCATTGGCGCGCAAGGCGCTTGAAATAGAGAACGCTTTAGAAAGGGAAATACATTACATTGTGCCGAAAAACAATTCGGACAAAGAGGCTGAAAAGTATTTTTCAGTCCTAGGGATAAAACCTACTTCCGATAAGGGAAGAATAAGGAATGCCTACATAGGCAGGGCAAAGGAAAGGCACCCAGATATAAACAAAACCCCAGGTGCAGAAGCCGCGATGAAAGAGCTCAATGAGGCTTATTCCGCACTTTCTAAATTCGAGCTGAAGCCTTCCAGCGAAGAAAACGACAGCAAAACAATAATCGGCATGGAAAAGGTAACGTTGGAGCTCTATTCAAAGCTTCGCAAATCCGATTACGAAAGGCTAATAGGAATGGTTAGGGGAGGAATTTCAAAGGATGCATTGATAGGCCTTGTTGACGATTTCTGCGACTGGAACAGAAGGTTTGAGAAAGTCAAGAAGGCATTGGTCGGCAAGCTTGACAACAAGCTCATGGCATTGGAAAAGCACAAGGAAAAATGCGCATCAATGCTGCCTAAGATAAACGGAAGAGACGTCGCAAGCATCTCTGCGCTAAACCAGTGCATAAATGGCATAAACGAATCCCTGCGCGAAGGCTATGCGTTCAGGTCAAATGCCGACGCCGCTTTTGACAGGGCAAGGGAAAAGATAATATCTTTCGAAGAGGAGAGCACAAAAAGGCTGAGAAACTCCGTACGTTGAAAGGTAGCAAAGTTTTTTATTATAAAAAGCACAATCATCTTGCAAATGGGCTCT
>JAMCYO010000012.1 GCA_023473395.1 Candidatus Martarchaeota archaeon
GTTAAAACGTCCTCTTCCTTTCAATAAATCACTTTGTTATTATAATCTTGCTTTTAACCTCATCGAAAACCTTTTCCAGGTTTTTAACATCGACCTTCGCTTCGGAATATTTCGAGAATTCCGATGCGCCTTTTGCTGTGCCCTTTTTTGCGTATTCGGATATGTGGGAACCTGAAATCCTGGCCTCGTCTACCTCAACGTCTGAGAGAAGGTCCATGCCGTTATCCTTGAAACCCTTTGCCGCGGAGAATATGACATTGCCCTTTATCGGCTTGTTCAACCCTATATCCAGCACCATTGAGCCCTTGAGGCCCTTTTCCTTTGCCTTCTTCGCGAGAAGCGCACCTGTCAAGTAGGCCGTTGGCATATTGGACTTCGGGAGCCATCCCATCGCTTTTAGCTCCGATGAGGCTGCGCTTGCGAGAACCTTGTCACCTGAGTGCTCGTACTTTATTATCTGCGCAATTACCGCCCTGTTGCTCCTACGTATGACGACGCGTGGCATCCTGCCCTTTAATAGTGCTATTCTCTTTCTATAATTTGTAAGCGATTTTGCGCGCCTCCTTCTAGCGATTTCCATTGGATTTACCTCATATGTGCTTGAGCTTCTCGAGCCTTTCGTCGTTTATTGCGACGCCTTTGCTCCTTATGTGGTTAAGCAGCGTTGCCTTTGTCTGGAAGGTGCCACCCTTGACTAGAGCGTAGAACTCCTTGTACTGCTCGTTGCTTATGGTCTTGTCTTCCTTAAGCGCCGCAAGTATCCTCCTTTGCGACCTCATCCTTTTCATGTGGTTTGCAGTGCCGCGAACCTTTTTGGTACCCTTTTTCTTTCCTGGGCCGCGCTTCCTTCCTTCAGCGCGCTTTTTCTTGAGGTCCTTTCCATACCTGCTCTTGTTGTGCTTTTCGACGATTGCGTATATGCTGCCGTTCTTTATCAGTTCCTTTACATCGTCCCTTGTTATTGCCTTTTTGGCATCATCGATAGCCGATGGCTTTATCTTTATGCTGGTTTCGCCCCTTTTCAATATGTCGGCTGCTACCCTTTTAGTAAGTTTAACGCTCATTTCCTAACACCGTTTACAATCCTCACGTTGCCTGATGAGGCTACCTTCTGCATCTCCAGGCGCTTCCTCTTTCCTACATCGTGCGCTATGACTATGTTGTATGAGCCTATTTCAGCGTTGTGCATAGCATCGTTGAGCTCTGCCATGTTGTGCACCAGCAGGAGCTTTTTTCCATCAACACGCACGCCCATGTCCTTCGCCGCATTCCTGTAGCCTATGCCAGGGGTTGCGCCCATGAAATCCTTCTTTATGCGCTTCTTGTTGTCCTGGCCGCGCTGCTTGCGCCACCTGCTCTTGACATGCAACCTGTTCTTCGCCCCGTAGTTCGGAACGTTGAATTTTGGATGCTGTTTCTTTTTTACCTTTCTGATTGCTGGTTTTTTTGCGACCATAAATATCACTCCATAGAATAGTAAACTCCGTCCTGGAATATCCTTTCGTCCTTATGCCTTACCCTGCACGCCATCCTTACATTAGCCGCAGTCTGCTTCACGTCGTCCAGATTTGTACCGTATATGCGCAGTTTTTTGTCCTTTGCTTCCGCTTTTGTCGATCCGACCATTATAGCATCCCTTGACGCACGCTCGCCAAGCATGTTCTTTATTATTATAGAACCCTGCTTTACCTCAATCGTCATCGGGAAGTGCGCGTATACCGCTTCCATATTCACTTCGAAATATTTAGTTACGCCTTTTATGTCATTGGAAAGCTCCTTTGCCAGCGATATTTCTGCTACCTCTGCCTTCTTTATCAGCTTTTTGTTCGCCGGGGACTGCGTTACGAGAAGCTTTGAACCTTCCACAGTTACCTTGAGGAGCGCGTCGTTGAACCTCCTCTCGTTCGCGCCGAGGGGCCCCTTTACGGTGACCTTGTCCCCGACAACTGTTGCGGTTACGCCTTTTTCCAAAGTTATTTCAGCCATTTAATTACCATTAAACATTGAATGCAATCAATATACGTAAGCTAGCAGGCGCCCTCCTATGCCCTGTTCACGCGCCTTTTTGTGCGTCATCAGTCCCTTTGAAGTAGACATTACGAGTATGCCGAAGTCCTTGCTCGGTATGTAACGCTCTTCGTACTTCCTTATATCCCCGCTCGACATCGAATAGTGGGGCTTGATTATGCCTATGCTGTTTATCTTGTTGAGAAGGGTGAGTTTGAGCTTCTTAGCGTACCTGTCGCTGAATTCCTCGTAGGAACCCAGATAGCCCTCTTCCTTCAGAAGGTCGATAAAAGCCCTTATCTGTTTTGTTGAATATACCACGCACTCGGGCCTACCGATGTTCTCGTTCGTCTTTATCTTGTTTATAGTGTCAGCGAGTCTGTCAACCATTTAATCAGCCGTATTTCCTGAAATTGAGATCCTTTGCAACCTCCCTGAAACATCTCTTGCATACGTAGAGCCCGTGCTCGCGTATTAGTGCGCGGCTAGCGCCGCATATCCTGCATTTCCTTATTCCTTTTCCCTTGAATTTTTCTTCTGGTCTAACTTGCATTAAGCAGCACCCTCTATGGTTACATTGAATTCCTTTTCCAAGTATGATTTAAGCTCCTCCCTTGTTATGCGCCTGTGGCTTCTCTTTATCGTGCCGTTTGCGTGCTTCTTGAGCTCCGTTCTTAGCCCCGGCCTCTTGAATGATACATTCACATTCATCCCAAGCATGCCTATTGCCGGGTCGTATTTTATCCCGTTTATGTCTATGTATTCCTTTATCCCGAAGTTAACGGTATTGTCCTGTATGCTCCTTTCAGCGACCTTGTTGCCGACGGCGTCGAACAGCTTTTTAGCGAGGGCGGTTGCGCTGGCGTGCCTTACAGTGACAAAGGCGCCTATCTTGGCACCTTTGGATATCTTAAACGAAGGTATTCTTTTTGTTGATATCGAATCCGCTGGCTTGAACCCTGATATCTGCTGCAACAGCTTCTTTGCATTCGCCTGCTGCTTTTCATCGTTGCCGGTACCTATATTGACGACAAGCTTGTTTATTGTTATGCGCCTCATCGGGTTTTCTGCTGCCTTCTTATCTTGTGCTGACATCGGAATCACCCTATGACTATCAAATTCTCGACGAGCGTATCGAATTTCTCGCCGTTGCTCTGTTCTATCGTTGCCACAGCAGAAGAATGCATGGTACCCTTTGCCATATTGACTATTTTCCCTTCAGCGCCCACATGGACCCCGTCTATGACTATGCATTTGGAGCCGGATTTCATCGGCAGGTGCTGCTTGAATTCATTTGATTCCGAAAGCGTTATTGTATCTCCTACAGCTATGCTCTTGTCTGGCGCCTTTATGGAGCTTCCGTCATGAAGCCTTAGCATAAGGACGTTGGCCTTGGAGACATATTTGCCCGTAACCTTTGCGTGCCTTTCTGCATCGGCCTTTTTGAGCTCTTCTAGCACCGAAGCGCCTTGCTTGCTTATCTGCACCGAGAACTTTTTCCCTATGGGGGTTATGTTTATTATGTCGTTAAGCCCGACTGGGTATTTGGGGTCGTATACCTTCTTGCCGTTGACTGTTATTTCCATTGCCTTTATGGCTTTTACGGCCTCAGCGGTCCCGCTGAAAAGCGAGCTTTTCTTTACTATAGTCTGCAAAGCTACGGACTTCTGAAGGCTGTGCCTTCCAGCGCTGGGCTTTGCGGTGTAAGTGTGCTCTTTCTTTGCGACACCGAAGAACTTCGGAGCGTTCAGGGATTTTATGTGTCTATTGTTGCCTTTGTTCGCCATTTTCAATCACTTCTTTTGCCCCCACGCTCGGCTTTTGGCTTGTAGTGGGTGCGGTGACCTTAAGCTTTTTAGCCCTTCTTTTATCGCCCAGGTTTAAATCAGTTATGTAAACGTTGCTTATGCTTATCGGTATCGGCTTCTCCTTTCCCTTAGCGTCCTTCCTGTTTAGCGAGTCTATGAAGAGCTTCCCGTGCTTCAGGTCCACGCTAGTCACTTTGCCAGTGGTCCCTTTCTTGCCTCCGGAAACGAGTTTTACCGAATCGCCCTTTGATACCTGTATGGACCTTTTGGAAACCTTGAGCTTCTGCCTAAGCTCCTTGCTTATGTGGGCGTGCGCCATGTGCTGCATCTGGTGCAGGGGCGCATTGTGCCTGTATTCCCTTTGCTTTCTGGGCTTGCTGCTTTTGATCATCATACCACTCTTGAAGCTATTCCAGCCAATTTTATGTAACGCTCGACAACTTCCCTTGCCATTGCGCCCTTTACCTCGGTAGCTATTGGCAGGTTGCTGTCGCTTATAAGTATTGCGGCGTTGTCCTCAAACCTTATGCGCATGCCGTTGGCGCGCCTAATGGGCTGCCTCTGCCTTATTATCACCGCCCTTACTTTCTTCTTTATGTATTGTGGCGAGCCGCTCTTGACGCTTGCCAACACTATATCGCCGATTCCGTTTGCAGCCATTCTCTTGTGGGCTCCGGACTTCCCGATCTTGTTTATTATCATGATTGTCTTCGCACCGCTGTTGTCCGCGCAAGTCAGTATACTCCCAGGCACCAGGGTCTTTGATATGTTAGTGGTTATTCCCTTCATTTCAAGCACCGGACTTTTTCACTATTTTTGTAACCACGAAAGACTTCGTCTTGCTGAGCCTCCTGCATCCCTCGATTATAACAGTGTCACCGAGCTTTGCACTTATACACTGCGGATTGTAAGCAGCTATCCTTGATGATTTCCTGAGCGACCTCTCGTACTTTTTGAGGAAGGTAGTATAAGGCCTTTCGACGATTACGGTTTTCGCAGCCTTGTCGCTTACCACAACAGCCTCTAGGCTGCTTCCATGCGTCTTTACGCCGCCATGTATGGGGCATTTAGGGTCTTCGCATTCCAAATAATCACTTTACAAATTTTTAGACGAACCAATAGGCTCTATCGTAACTGCTAGCCCGGGCTTATGCCTCGGACCAAGAAGCAATAAAATTGCAGTATCTATTTGAAGTGATAATATATAAAAATCATACGTTTCTAGCCTTGTAGAACTTGAAGGCCTTGCTTATGCGCTCATGGGGCCTGAAATTTATCTCTTTTCCATCGACAACATAACTTTTTCTACCAACGTAAAACACAAAAACCGTGCCCAACTTTGGCACAATGATTGATGAATCGCCCTTTTTTATGGTAAGGGTGCCCTTGGTTTCATCGATTACCGTGCCGCGCAACCCAACTCTCTGGAAGTCCTTCGATCCTTTAACCCTTACCTTAAGGCCTATGAGCTCCTGCAAGACTATGCTCTTGTTGTCATAGCCTGTTTCCTTGTTTGGCATGTTCTTATTTTCTTTGCGATGGTTTTAAAACCTGAGCAGCGACAGCCCTTTCATTGCTCTTTTATGGAGCCCCCGGAAACCAGGAAGCATTTTAAGCGTGCGGATTTCAGGTTCGCCTTTATGTATTCGATGTTGTCAATCTTGTCTTCGTAAAACTCGATGTTTTTATACCTTTTTGCCAGTTTCCGCATTTCCATCAATTTCCATTCCTCGTCGTGTGCCATCAGATATTTTTCCGGTCTGAGTATTATCCTATCCGATTTTATTCCGTTTTGCGAAAGCAGTTCGGCTATGCGCATCCTGTCGCCCTTAGTCTTTGCCGTCAGTATGACTATGGGCCCGTGTTTAACCTTAAGCGCTTCCAGCATGGCGCGATTCGGTACGCTTTCCATATAGTAATTGGAAAAGGCGTGCCTGTATATCTTGTTTTTCTCCAGTTTACGCAGGGCCCTTATATCTGCTATACGCATTCTCTTCCCAGTAAGCTCTGCTGCGGCCTTGACTGCAATTTCGTCGGTAAAAAACAGGGTATTGTCGAAGTCTACAAGCAGCAGCGTTTCCGCACTTTTGCTGCCGGCCCTTGCGCTTATGCTATTTATCATCGATGCACCTTAAGAATCTATACCAAGCAGTTTCAATTCCGCTATGGCATTTTGCGTAAATCCGGGATATCTGTCCTCTTTAGAAGGCTTTTCCAAGGCCCTGATTATTCTGTTAAACCTTACTGGCACATTTGTAGGCTTTTCTTCTTGGTTGCTTATCCTTATTACGCTAACGGGCTCATTTCTAAGGTACATCGAATACGCCCTATGCGTTCCGTCCTTTATGGTTGTGACAGTATCGCCCTTTTGGAGGGTCGATTCAAGCTCAGCCAATGCCGAAACGATGTCAAAAACCTCAATGCCGTTTGCCACTTTTATTTTCACCATGTCGTTTTTTGCTATCCTGTCGGTTACCTTGGAAATAGGCTCTTTGAAGCCGCCAGCCTTGTACTCAAGCATCACCGGCGGTATGAGGATTGAGGCGTATTTCAATCCGCCCACCATTTTTATAACATAGGCATTGCCATCTTTGTCAGGATTGATTCCGACCTCCTTCAAAAATGCAGCCCTGCTCGGTATTTCAGCCAGTTTATTTTCGCTTACGAAAGTTTGTATGGCAAAAATATCTGAAACGTTAACCTTTTCGACCTCAAAATCAGCATTTTTATAAACATAATTGCCAGTAGCGTCCCTTGCCCCTCTAAGCATTGAGAAAAGCTCGCTTTCGGGTATCTCGTATACGTCGAAATTTCGTTCCCCGGCAGAAAATATACTATTCATGTCGCGGAGGGATATTACGCCGCCAGTATCACGCAAGGCTTTCATTATCCCTTTCGTGCCTTTTTTGGGGATTGAATTTTTTAGCTCATCGAAACTGATTTTGAACTTCAGTTGTTTTTCCGATTGTGTTTCAGCGCTTTCCATCCACGCACCAAGATTAAGTAATGTTCATGGTTGGGTAATATATTAAGGTTTTTATAGCCCAATGGAAAGTTTGGTCATAGGCCATTGCGCTTTACTATTTCCGTTATGTATGGTATGTCAACGTCCCTGCCGGAATACGCCTCAAAGCCTATGTAAAGCCCGTATATCCAAACCAAAAGCGTGATTATGCTGGATATGTACGGTACAAGAAACAGTATCGCCGAAAGCACTATCATTATTACGCCCAATATTATTGCCTGCTCCGAATGCATGCGCAACCTCTTGTTGCCCTTTGCGAAGAACAAATATATTATTATCCCAGAGACTATTGTGAAAACGTATGCCAACAGGTAAAGTATGTTGTCGTCTTGTTTGCTTGCTTTTGAACCCTTCATAGTCAACACCAATTATAATGCAACAATGTTTATCTTATTATCACTTTGTCAGATACGTTGGTTATCCTGTCTATGTCAAACCTCAACGTTGACCCGTAATCGGTTTTTACCATCATGAAACCCTTCTTGGAGTCTATGCCGGTTACCTTGCCTATGTACGCACCTATGTCGTTCACTACGCTCTTGTCCTTTAACTTAGACCTTCTTACTGCGCGCCGCTTAAGGGCTGAGCTCACGAAGGATACGGCATAGCCGGCCATTATTGCTATGATGCTGAACAGCAGCAGTTGGTAGAAGTATATCTGGCCTATGAACCATGCCGAAACGAGATATATGAGAGTAATTGACACCATGGCATAGCCCATGTACGTGCCTTGGTTTATCGCCTTGTATTTGTAGTGCCTGCTTTCCAAGTCTATTAGCCTGCCAACCAGATACAGCAGCAGGCTTACCGGGAGCAGCAGCAATAGGCTTTCGATTGTATACGAGCCCTGTACGAGAGGGTTGGAAGTTATTGATAGCGCATGCGAATAGCCACCATATGCGAGCACTATGCTCATTACGAAGAAAAGCAAAGACGACATGTACAGCGTGAATGTGACTCTGCTTACGCTGAAGCCGAAACCTTTTGCAGAGGAGATTATGTAATCCTCGAGACCGAAGCCTTTTATCAGCAGATAAAGCCCTATGAGCGCAACTGGAAACTGCCAACCGAGGTTAAGGTAGTAGCTTATGGCGAACAGAAGCAGCAGCACTGCGGGAATGCCGAACACCGCCCTAGCGTAATGGGGCTCCTTGAGCTTTTCTATTATTGTGAAGTAGGTGTTTTCGAACTGCTCCGCCTGCTTCATGCGCACGAGGTCCACACTGTTGACCTTGAGCCTGCTCTTGAGTAGCGGAAGGACCCTCTGGTCGCTCGCGCCGTCGGTAACGAGCACGCAAGCATCAGGCCTGAACCTATCTATCAACAAATCTATCTGCCTGGACAGCTCGTTGTCCGCCTGGAAGCTTTCATCCTCAGCACCGGTTATTGTGGCAACCCTTACGGAATACTTTTTGGACTTAAGCTCGTCGAATTTCTTTACCGCCTCGAACATCGTATTTGCATCTGTCTCCTGCGGATCGGCTATGGCGAGCTTAGTGGCTGCCCTTATTATATCGTTCTTCCCGATTACGGGACCGTTTATCTTGGTCTTCCTGTAGAGGTCGTTGTCTATGTCTACAGCAAGTACCAGTAGCCTCTCGGTCATTTTTACCTATAAAAATATGGTGTGTAGTAATTAAAAATACATAGCATATCTTTGTTAGGTTTCGAATTATGGAAGCTTTGCAAACCCTTTAAGAAGCAGGTACATGGCAACGAAATTTGGCAACACAACCTTTTTGTTATTGTAAGGCCCGTATTCCTTGCCCATCATTATAAGCGGTTCCTTTGTATTCGCAACAACAAAAGTCTCGCCCTTTTCGAACGCTATGCAGTCCTTCATGGGGTCGAACTTTTCGAATGAGCTTATTCCCTGGACAGATTTTGCTACAAGGCCGGTCCCCCCGTGAAGCGTGTCCGCCATACCCAACAGGTGCTGGGGGTTTTTTGTAACGTTGCTGTCTATAGAGTCGCTTTGCTTTATCGTCATGCTTTCCGAGACCTTTCTCCAGAATTCGTCCTTTTTCGGTATGCTCACCTTGTCCCAGTTTCCAGTAGTTATTCCCATTACTATGCTCGCCTTGTTGAGATACATCTTCCTCGCCATGGGCCTGCTTATGCCCAACGACTGTAGTGCCGGTTCCCCTGCGTTCAAAGCAGTCACAAGCGCCCTTGCCATCCTGCCGCCCCAGCCAGGGTCGTTCGGCCTTGGGCCCTGAAGCCTGGCATTCTTGTCGGCGATGGTGGGGAAAAAGCTTTCTGGCTTGAGGTTGTGCCCGGTAACGTAATCGCTTATCTCGCTCCTTGCGGCCCCATCTAGTTGCAGCACCGAATCGGAGCCTATGATTATGTGATAGCCCCTGTTCCCGCTGAAGTTTATCTTTATCTCTTTCGCAGAAAACCCGAAGTCGGGTATCAGGAACTCCTCTATGAGCTTGAAAGCCTCCATTTTGACCTCGTGCAGGCAATTTTTGCATACCCACGAAGTGCCATGGGCCTTCTGGCATTCCAGGTGCAAGTCTGTTGCATCCAAGTCGAACACAAGCTCGCTGCCGAGCCAGCCCTTGGCTTCCATTGGCCTGCCGGAGGGGTTTTCATAGAATGCGGGTGAGCTGGAAACGAACGCCGGCGCGTTCGCTTCGATATACCTGTTGAGCGACTCCATGTTGTTGAATGCGATGTGCCTCTTTGCTATCTTCTTGTCGAAAGTTCCGAAGCCGAATTCCCTTTTTGTAAGGTTGTCTATCGAAATCGGGTGCTTGCTATAGAATTCCCTGAACATGGCCCTTGCAAGGCTTTGCACGCTCGGATCAATATCTGGCATAATTTCTATTGCAATCTTGCATATTTATTGCTTGCTAGCCGAAAAAGCAATGTGGACATCTGTTGGACGATTGGCGAAGCCCATGTTCGGCAATTTAAATACCAATGGAAAATTAATTCTTGACCAACATGGCTTTTGTAGTAGTGGATTTGGACGGTTGTCTAATAGACGACGTCCATGAGAGATTCGGAAGATTCCTTAGGCGCGAAGACTCGGTACCGGAACATGCCCTTAAAGAATTAGTGTTTAATGTGCTAGACAGAATACCCTCGGTAGTCGATTCCGTGGCAAAAAGCATAGACATGGAGAAATGGCTAAACCTCGAAGTTGTTAGGGCGCTGAAACAGGTATCGGACCGCGGGATTGAAATAGTAGTTAGAACCGCGAACAACAAGCTCGGGGAAAACGGAATTGAAAAGCTGAAGAAGGTGCTTGGCGAGCATGGAGTCAAGGTGAGCGTGGAGGTTACTACAGACAAGAGAAAGTTTGCAGATAGGGACGGAGAGAAGCCATTGCTTGTGCTTGACGACAAGCCAAACGTGGTGATGGGAGCGGCCAGAAAAGGAATACGCAGCGTATTGATAAAATCGGATTATAACAGAGCTGCAGGAATGTTCGCGAAAAGGGTGAACAAGTTAATAACCGTTGCCGATCCGAAGGATATGGAAAAGGCATGCCTTAACGCGCTTGGATATAAGTCTGTTTCCATTTTGTAATCAGGTATAAAAAAGTTGAATGGAAATACCTATCATGCTAGGAAAGAAAACGGTTTATCCTGAGTTTGCCCCGGTGGAATTGGACGGGGGAAGGCTGGGCGTTGAAATAGTCGAAAGGGATTTGAGGAACGGCTACGCCATGGTAAAAGACGGGAAGCTGCTTATAAAAATTCCGAGGCGTTGCAACAAAAAAAGAAAGCTTGAAATAGCGGACGAGCTTTATAGGAAGATAACAAAATCGATAACAAGAAGGCCAGAAAACTTCTTGGGAAACAAAAGGCTTTCCTTTTATGATGGCGAAAGAATTGCACTCGCAGGTAAAGTATTAACAGTAAAAAAAACGCTAGCGAGGGGATTCGCGTCCGGTTCGGCGGTCAAGGACGGCATTCTTTACGTAAGGATTGGAAAGGACGGCAGGGATTTTTCCTTCGTGGCTGAGAGCGCACTATGCCGTTATGCCAAGCCGTACGTGGCAAACCGCATCAATGAATTGAATAGGGATTTTGGAAGCGGGATAGGAAAGATATCGGTCACGAGGGGCTTGACTATATGGGGCTCGTGCTCGCCTAAGAACAACATAGCCATAAACCTCAGGCTGCTTTTTATGGAGTCGAAATTCTTGGATTATGTGATAATCCACGAGCTATGCCACACCAAGGTAAGGTCGCATTCGAAGGGGTTCTGGAAACTGGTGGAGAAGCGCATCCCAGGATACAAGAAAATAAGGAGGGAGCTTAAGTCTTCAGGGATGGAAATAAGGACAGAGGCACAGCTCGGAGAAGGTATTTTTGAACAAACACCAAAGGATTCCGTAGAAAAAATCGGGAAGGAAAAGGGTGCAGAATGCTCTGCACCCGAAGAATCAGAAGATGCTGTGGCGCACATGCGCCAAGGCAGCTTATTGGATTATATGGCTTGATCAGCCAAACAATCCCGCCAAGCCGCTTGCGGCTTCTTCCTCTTTCTTCTCTTCCTTCTTTTCTTCCTTCTTTGAAGGCGCAGCCTGTGCTGCAGGTGCCGCAGACGGTGCCGCTACCTGCATTGACTGTGCGTTCTTTATTATTTCTTTTATGTTTAGGCCCTTGAGCGATTCCACGACTGCCTTTGCCTTCGCCTCATCAGGGGAGAAGCCTGCCGCCTTTACCACTTCCATCAGGTCCTTTTCGTTCACGTCCTTTCCAGCTGCGTCAAGCAGCAATGCCGCATATACATATTCCATACTTTTCACCGTTTATTATCATTTTTTGTTTTACGATTCCTTTTTCTGCCAATATTATTTATTGGTTTATGTTTCCGCCAAGCGCCTTGGCTTGCAGCGACGCGTTTTCCAGAAGCTTTTCGATTATGCCAGTATCCGGAACCTTGCCTTCGATGCCGACTGCCATTGCGCCGTTGTAGGCGTTAACTATGAAACGTTCTATAGTATACTTGTTCACTATCTTTCCTTCATAGCTTATAGCTAGCGCTCCAGCAAACGCGTGCGCCAGATCCTTTGAAACGCTCTCGGCATTTATTGCAAATACCTCGCTCGTGTACCTCAAGCCTTCGCTGACCATGAGGCTTGGGGATATGCTCGCCTGGAACGGCATTATGTCCAGTGTGTGCAAGGCCTTTGCAACAGGCAGGCTTATCATTTCGCCTTTGTGCACGAGCACCTTGTCCTTTGATATTACTACTTTGCCTTTGTCTATTTTAACGTCTATGCCGGCGCTCTTGAGTTCTGTGACTGCCTGGCCAGGCTGCAACGTAGTCTCTCCGCTCTTTATTTTTATATCTTCTGGGGCTATTTGCATTGGCTTGGCGGCGAGTTTTATTGTGCCGGAAGCAAACTTTTTATGTATCTCGAACGGGTTTGCGTTGCTTAGCAGTATTGCAGTCGTGCCGTCAAGCATCTTGGCGAGCTCCTTTCCATTCTTGCTGCCTTCGAGCACCCTGACCAGCAAAGATTTCTTCCCGGTTATGAACTTCGCTTCCGACCTCATGCTGTTCCTTGAGGACTGCAAAAGCCTGTCAGGTATTCCATTGAGAGGCACTACGCCTATGAGCTTGTAACTGTCCACGAGCTTTATGTGCTCTTCGACAAACTTTTTCTTCTGTTCAAGAGTAAGCATTCAAACACCTATATCAATTTCACCGGCTTGCTCATCGTGAGCTTCACGTATGCCGACTTTATGTTCTGTTTCCCTAGCTTCTTTGCAAGGGAGTTCAATACCTCGTCTATGTTAGCGGAAATCTTGTCTATTGGCATGTCCTCCTTCCCAACCATGCAGTGCACAGTTGGAAGGTACTTGCCCTTGCTCCTTAGATAGACTGATTTGCTTACGGAATTTATCATTGAAGATACGTCAGTTCCTATCAACGGCTTTGGCATCTTGTTCTTCGGCCCTAGGAATGAACCCATGCCCCTTGCGACCTGAGTCATCAAGCTCGGCTGTGCTATCATTTCGTATTTAAGCAGCGAATTTAGTTGCGCCTTGTCTGACGCTATCTGCTGTATTTCTGCGCCTGAGACTACGCGCGCTCCAAGTTCCTTCGCCTTGTCGGATATGTTCTTGTCGTCAGCGAAAACGAGAACCTCGCTTGTCTTTCCCTTTCCGTTCGGCAGCAGCACCTGAAGGTTCAGCCTGTTCTCCTGCTTTGAAAAGTCGACGCCCTTGAAGTTCACCGCAAGCTCTACGCTCTGTTTGAACTTCCTTTTTCCTTTGTTTTCTTCCAGTAAAGCCTTAAGCTTGTCCAATTGTTCCTGTTCCATTTAGCTCCCTCCTGCATTATGCAGTGACTGCGGGAAAAGCAGCATTAAGCAAGAAAGTTTATTTCTTAACGTTTATAAAGTTTTTGCTTTTGGCTTAACATTATTGGCATATAGCTCAAGGCATTGGTTAATGGCATTAAACATGAAGGCGTATAAAAGAATAAGAGAAAAATAAGCCAATCAGTTTTCCTCTCCTTGTAAGTTGTCCTTGAAGAAATCTATAACCAATCTCCATGCGTCTTTGGCTGCCTTTTCATTGTAGATTTGCGGTCTCGTGTCGTTGAAGAATGCGTGGTATGCGTGAGGGTAGACTTTTATTGTGACAGGTTTCTTGGCCGCGGTTAGCTGTTCAACCAATTCGTGGACCTTTGATGTTATGCGCATGTCCTCCCCGGCATAAATGCCAAGAACTGCGTTCTTTACGTTTTTCGCTTTTGCTATCGGATTCGGGTTTTCGCCGTAGAATATTGTTACCGCATCGACCTTTCCGGTGCACCCCAGGTTTATCGACATTCCCCCTCCAAAGCAGAATCCAACGCTGCCAATCTTCCCATTGACATTTGGCTGTGCATTTAGATAATCTACAGCATCGGAAAGATAGCTAGTGAAAAGCTCGGTCGGCCTGTTCATAAACAGCGTTTCATACGTACTGTTTATTGCGTTCCGGTCTGCTTCGCTAAGCTTTGCCATCTGTTCCGAGCGATAAGCCTCGTCGCGCTGCTTATCTGGAGGTATCGACATTATGAAGTTCATCGTCTTCATTATTCCCTCCTTTGTGACCTTCTCTGAAATCTTTTTGCTTGTGAAAAGGTCAGGTGCAAGTACTACGTAGCCCTGTGTTGCAAACCTCTTCGCAACGTCCCTTATGTGATCGTCCAGGCCAAAAATTTCGTGTATTAGGACTACGCCTGGGAACTTTCCTTCGGCTCTTGGAGAAACAAGGAAAGCGTTGACCTCATCGCCGTCAGAAGTCTTGTATTTTATATCTGCTTCATTCAATTCCATCCAATCACAATGTTTTTTCCCAGAAAAATAATTTATTAACCTAAGATTTGCTTTTGTAGTTGCGTAAAAGAATGGCTCCATACATTACGAATTTATAGTTTGGCTGCCGATTTATTCCGTATTTTTAAGTGAGTATATGGTAGACGATTTCAAGCTAGACAAACTGAAGAAACTTAAGGAAAAAGGGATGGATGCATACCCTTATTCGTTCAAGCAAAGCGCCCATGCTGCAGAGATAAAGTCAGGATATGAAAAGCACGAAGGCAAGAAGGTAAGCATTGCCGGAAGAGCATTGAGCATAAGGCACATGGGGCAGCTGTATTTCATAGACCTGCTGGACGAAACAGATAAGATACAGGTCCTTGCGGCAACCAACCTTACAAAAAAGGAATCTATGGAACTGCTGGAGCTTGTAGATTCCGGAGACTTTTTAGGCGTAAGCGGAAAAGTCTCAAAGACAAAAAGGGGAGAGATAAGCGTCGAGGCGGAACCATAACAAGGCGGAAACCATAACAATGCTGGGCAAGTCGCTGAGGCAGCTCCCGGAGAAGTTTCACGGACTCAATGACACGGAATTGAGGTACAGGAAAAGGTATCTGGACTTGATAGCGAACCCCGAGGTAAGGAAGTTTTTCAGGACAAGGGCAAGAATACTCACTTACCTAAGGAACTTCCTGGATTCAAGGGGTTATGTTGAGTTCGAAACCCCAATACTGCAACCGACATATGGCGGGGCTAATGCAGAGCCTTTCAAGACCAAGTACAACGCCTTGGACAGCGAGTTCTACCTAAGGGTCTCGGACGAGCTTTACCTGAAGAGGCTCATAATAGGGGGCTTCGAGAAGGTTTATGAGGTATCGAAAGACTTCAGGAACGAGGACATAGATTCAACGCATAACCCGGAGTTCACGCAAATAGAATTCTACGAGGCTTACAAGGACTATAACGATTTCATGGAAATGACAGAGGAAATGGTATCAAAGCTCGTATACGAGCTCTTTGGCACTTACACCATAAAATACCAAGGCAAGGAGCTAAACTTCAAGCCGCCGTTCAAGAGGGTGTATTGGGTCGAGGAGATAAAGAAGAAAAGCGGAATAGACATAGCAGATATGAGCGACGAGCAGGCAAAAGAGATAGCGAAAAAGGAAAAGCTTGAAACAAACATACTCAACGCATACCATGTGGCAGATGCGCTTTTCGACAAGTACGTGAAGCCGGAGCTGTTCGACCCGGCGTTCGTGCTTGATTTCCCGGCATATATGTGCCCGCTTACAAAGGACAAGAGGGGCAACCCGAAGCTAAGCGAGAGGTTCGAGTTTTACATAGCAGGGAAGGAAGACGCCAACTGCTATTCTGAGCTTACAGACCCGATAGAGCAGAGGAAGAAGTTTGAAGAGCAGGATGCAGAAAGGAAGAAAGGCGATGCGGAAGCTCCTCCAAGCGACGAGGACTTCCTTGAGGCAATAGAATACGGAATGCCACCTACGGCAGGATTGGGAATAGCCATAGACAGATTGGCTATGATACTAACCGACAACATATCGATAAAAGAGGTGCTCCCGTTCCCCGCAGCA
>JAMCYO010000030.1:0-317 GCA_023473395.1 Candidatus Martarchaeota archaeon
TAGCCAGAGAAATCGATAGCAAAGAACTACGATAAGGTAAAGGAGCTCAAGCAGAAGATAGAAGAGGTAAAGCTAAGCTCGCTGCTTTCCAACTACGAGGAAGACATAAAATCAGGCTATATAAAATTCAATATGGACAAGGAAAAGCTCTCGGAAAACGGGCTTACCACTGCCCAGGTCTCCTCGAAAATAAAAAACCACTTCGAAGGGATAGAGGCTTCCACCGAAGGCAGCTCGATAAGCGTAAAATACAAGAGCAAGCGCGATGCAAAGAGCATGCGCACCGCATTCGTCCACATACTAGACTTCGCTGTCGC
>JAMCYO010000030.1:327-14781 GCA_023473395.1 Candidatus Martarchaeota archaeon
CCGCCAGCAACATGGCAAAGGTCATAGAAATAGAAGGCGTCGACAAGGACCATATATATTCGAACGACATGTTCGAGGTTTTAAAGGTCTACGGCGTTGAAGCGGCAAGGAACCTTATAGCATCGGAAATACAGAAGACGCTTGTGGAGGAAGGTTTCAGCATAGGCTTCAGGCATATAAGCCTTGTGGCCGATACTATGACATATACCGGCGCGATAAGGAGCATAGGGCGCCATGGCATAGCTGGAGACAAGGCTTCAGTCCTTGCAAGGGCCTCTTACGAAGAAACGGTAAAGCACTTTGTTAACGCCAGCGTCTTTGGCGAGCGCGATCCGCTTAAGGGTGTGGCCGAGAACATACTCATAGGCAAGCAGGTCGCGGTTGGCACCGGAAGGATAAAGCTCGCGATTAAGAAGCAGGACCTCAAAAAGATAAAGAGCACCTACTCCGAATGAGGCCCATTCACGCTTTTGCATGCCTAACAAGATAAGAGTGCTGTGGTTCAACCACAGGGACATAAAGCATCAGAGGGCCGGCGGCGCCGAGCGCACGATCATGGAAATAGGCTCGCGCCTTTCGAGGCTTGGCTTTTCCGTAACTCTTTATTCCGTAGGCTATCCGGGCTTGTTGCCTAAGGAAAAAATAAACGGGATTACTGTAAAGCGAATTTCTTCCAATTTTGCCGCGCATATTTCAGTATGGAACAGCATAAAAAAGGAGAATCCGGACGTAATAATAGACGACATGGCACATGCCGTGCCATGGATGTCGAGCGTGTTCTCCAAAAAGCCGGTAGTTGTGTTCTTCAGGCACATGCATTCTAGGACGATATCAAAGCAGCTCCCCCTTCCACAGGCGATATCAGTAAAAGCCATGGAAAGGCTGTATGGGAGCATATACAAGGATTCGGTTTTCGTCACGGAATCCGATTCGTCCGCATCGGATCTGCAATCATTGGGCATAAGGGAAAACATGATAAAAACGATACTGCCTGGGGTGGACCATTCGCTTTTCTCGCCTTCAAGGAAAACGAAAAACGCTTCAATGGTATATTTCTCCGGGCTGCGCGATTACAAGAGGCCAGAGCTTTCCCTGCGTGCTTTGGAAATCGCCTTGAACAAGGGCAACAACGCATCGCTCTCGATAATAGGCAGCGGCCCATCGGCCGAAAAACTCCGCAAAGATGCGCGCAGATACAAAAGCAAAGTATCCATGCCTGGGCGCTTGAATCCCAAAAGGCTTTCCTCGCTGGTTGCGAAATCGTGGATAAACCTTAACTTCTCAATTGCAGAGGGTTTCGGCTATTCTATGCTTGAGGCAGCCTCTTGCGGAACCCCAACCATAGCAATGGATGCGCCAGGCGTGAGCGAAACGGTGAACAAGTACGGGCTCGGAATAACGATAAGAAGCATGGGCGAATTCGCCAATGCGTTCGATGATATTACTTCAAATATAAACCGTTGGAGCAGAAAAGTGCACGATGCATCAATGAAATTTAATTGGGACAAATCCGCAAAAGAGTGGGCAAAACTGCTCAAAAACGAGGCGGAAAGGGAAAAACCGCGCAAAAATAAGAAAGGGTTTTAAATCTTAACAATAAACTTAGTAATACATTTCTTCTGGTGTATATGATGTCGCAGGAAAGACCATTCGATCTTTTGAACAAGGTAATAGGACAGCAAGTGCTCATAAAGCTAAAGGGAGGCGCAAGCATAAGGGGCAAGGTAACTTCATTCGATGCCCATATGAATATAGTGCTGGACGCGGCCGAGGAGCTCAACGACGGCGAGCTTAAGGCTAAGCTGGGCACAATACTTCTCAGGGGAGGAAACATACTCTGGATATCACCGGTATAAGCTTATCCTGTGGGCTTCTGGCGCAACGGTAGCGCGCCTGTCTGGCAGGCAGGAGGTTGCGGGTTCAAAATTTTCGCGCGCCAAGCACGAAAATGAAAATCCCGCGGAGTCCACTATAATAAAACCATGCGTATGTGCAACTGCAGGTAGCTGCATGGTCCCAAAAGCAAATAAATACATAAGCTTTATAGATATTCTTTTTAAAATACACTTGAAAGTACGTTGTCATAGATAGTGGTTATAATGATAGGAAAAAAGGCAGAGGAGAAGGGCGTAGCTACCCTTTCCGATGTTTATGAAATACTCAAGGAGCGCAAAAAGGGCTCTAAGCCGCTTACATACGAGCAGCAGCTTGCCTTCGACTACGCTGAGAAGTTCAAGCTTCCAAAGAAGCAGCAGGTCGAGAAGTTCCAGAAAGAACTTTCGGAACTCGGGTTAAGCCCCTACGCTGTCGCAAAGCTGATAGAAGTAATGCCAAAGAATGCACAGCTGGCGAGGAGCATATTGATGAAGGAAAACGGGATAAACGACGAAACCATAAGCAAGGTCGTTTCAATACTCAACGGAAAAGGAAATTGAATGTTTGGCATTAATTGCAGGAATGGAGGTTTGTTGATATGGCCATGGAGAATGAAAAAAGGGAAGAGTACGCGCTTGTACTCGACTTTCTATCCACTGGCAAGTCTTTTTCTTCAAGGTCAGAGCCGCTTGCGCAATTGATAGGGGAAGAGTGGTTTACGCTTCTTGAAGCCACGCCAAAGCCCGGAGCGCAGATGAGCACCGGCGAAAGGGTCTACATAGGAAAGGATGAAAGGGACAAGATAGCGCTTATAAAATTCAGGATTTCGTACTCGGAACTGACCCAGACCTCGCAGGGGAACCTTAAGAGCATAATACTTACAATAATAAATTCAAACCCGAAGAAATTCGTGGATTTCTTCAACAACTCCGGCCCCCTCAACATAAGGGAGCATTCATTGGAACTGCTTCCCGGAATAGGCAAGAAGCACCTCCAGAGCATACTCAATGCAAGGAAGGAGAAAAAGTTCGAGAGCTTCGATGATATAACCTCAAGGGTTCCATTGCTGCAGAATCCACCCGAGCTCATAGCGCAGAGGATAATACAGGAATTGCAGGGAAGCGAGCGCTTCTACCTGTTTACAAAGCCGTATTTCAAGAGGCAGGACCAACCCCAGCGCAGGTACTGAACTCCAAGCATGAAATCCAGCTCCCTGCCGTAAGGCTTTTCTACAATAAAACAAGCTTTTGCAATGCTTGCAGCTATGCAATAAAAACAAATGCAAGGCGGCTTAGGGTTCAGGCCTTGTCAAGATGGACCGCAGGCACGACAAGAGTCCTTTTTGCCTTCATTATGGTGACCTCTACGACGTAGGCCGTTCCCCTCTTCTCCTTTATTACGCCTATCCTGCCCTTGTAGCGCGGGTGCGGTATGTTCTTGACGCTGCCCTTGGGCACTATTGCGACCTTGTCACCGACTTCAAAATCCTTTATGTATGTGCTTACGCTCTGTTTTGAGGGCACGTGGTGCCTTGCCATGTTCCTTGTCTTTCCCGAGAATAATCCTGCAGATCTCTTTGTCATTCCAAAAACCTTGAAAAAGTTCGCAACGGTGCTACTTAGCACTCGAACTATTAATCGCATATATATTTATGCCTTAAGGCTTAAAAATCTTCTAGGTGTTTGAATGGCAAAGTCCCAATCTCATGATTTAACTGCAGGGAAGCACGTAGTGCTGCACCCCACGTACAGGGTTGTCAACATGGTAGCAAGCGCTGACCTCGACATAGAGCTCGACCTGTACGGCCTCGCAAGGCTTTCTTACGACGTCGACTACGAGCCGGAGCAGTTCCCTGGCGCCATACTTAAGATACACGAGCCGAAGTCCGCGCTTCTGCTGTTCAAGAATGGCAAAATAATATGCACCGGAGCAAGAACGGAAGGCGATGTCAAAAAGTCCATAGACCAGGCGATAGATCTCATAAAGCGCTACAAAAAGACACAGGGCAAGGCGAAGTAGCGCAATTGAATTTACCAAAATAAAACACCGCACGCGCATAGTCTAAAAATGCGCATTTCCATTTTCCATCATGGACAACGTTGGCGCAATATCGAGGCTTGCAAGGGTCTACATTGCAATAGCCTTTGTATACCTGCTCGTAGGCACGCTAATCCTTGCAGCCGACCTTGCAGGTGTCATAAAGATGGAGCACGACCCTATATTCGTGCTCGAGCTGTACGGCTTCGTATCCATGATAATATTTGGCCTTTCGTACATATTCGCTCCGGGTCTTTCGCACTCCGTATTTGCAAACTACAAGTCTGTTGTGGTAGAGCTGGCAACCTTCAACATCGGCATAATCCTTGTCTTCCTGTCAATGTCCGGCCTTTTTGGGCCGGTTTCAAGCGCCGTTATGCTGCCCGCACTTCTTCTTCTGGTCCTTGGCGTATTGATACATATAGCCAATATATTCACAATATTGTTCAAGGGCAAAAGGATAAGCCCCTTGGCAAATGGAAAATAAGCAGCAAAATTGCTCCAGCATAAAGCAATAGCAGGCAAAATCAATCCAATCTCTTCAAGCGTTACATGGTAATGCACGAATCCAAAAGCGCGCAGAATAAAACGCAAAGTTTAAATATTTATATAATTAAATATATCGGTAGTGATATAAGATGAGACACGAAATGTACGAAGATGAAAGAGAAGGAGAATCAGGCTGCGGCTGCGGTTGCAGAGGCATGGGTGGAGGCATGAATGGAAGGATGCATGGTATGGGCTTTGGCATGATGGCGGATACTTCGGAAATGGGTCCACTGCACAGGGAACGCCTCATAGAAAGGCTCAAGCTGTATAAGGAAGATTTGGAGGAGCAGGCGAAGTTCATAGAAAAGCGCATAAAAGATATACAGCAGGCTTCGAAAGAATCTGGACAAAAAGAGGAATAAAATGAGAGGCTACTGCAATTGCGGCCCTTTTAGGGTAGATATAATACCTAAAGGGCTTCTCAAGCCCCTAATACTCAAATTGCTTTCAGAGCGTCCAATGCACGGTTTCGAGATAATGGAGCAGATATTCGAAAAGACCGACGGCATGTGGCGCCCCGGACCTGCTGCGATCTATCCCTCATTGGAGCTTCTTGAGCAGGCTGGATTCATAAAAGCGGTCAATCAAAAAGAAAAATCGGAGAAAACGCGCAAGCAGTATGCGCTTACCGAGAAGGGGAAAAAGGTACTGGAAGAATACGAAAACTATTCGAAAGAGGTAAAAAGGCGCATGGAAAGGTTCAGCCACGTATACGGAAAAATACACTGAGAAGAAGCGTGCATACAAATCTTTCATCTATATATAGCCCATAAAATCCTAAACGGTTAAATATTTCCTAAAAATAATCCATTCCTGCAATGCAGGTGAACAAATGGAATTAACTAGGAAGTTTTACTCCGAAAGGCTGTTGGAAAAAATCAACGCAGTACACAGGGAGCTTTTCGAGTCCATAATAAACAGGGAAAGCCCCGGAGAAATAGAATCGTTCATAAAAGCTAATAAAATTGACTTGGGCAAGGTGACAGACAAAAGCAGGAACAACGTACTGATTTACACATTAAAATCAAATTATGCCGAAGACGAAAAGCTTGAACTGCTTGGGCTATTCATAAAAAACGGCGCGAATCCAAACTGCGTAAATTCAAATATGGATTCTTCCCTCGCTTTTGCCCAAAGCCCCAACCTAGTAAAATTTCTCTCTGAAAACGGCGCTACCTTAGACCATGTAAACAAGGATTCCGATCCGTTAATAAATACTGCCACAATCAAGAACAATCATGCCTTATTGTACAAACTAAGGGAAAACGGGAAGGAAAACATGGTCAATAACGAGAACTATGGCGCTCTGCACGTTGCAATGAAATCGCCAAGGGTAACGACAAGTACATTGCATATACTAATAAGTTTCAAATTGGATCCTTATCTCAAAACGAAGTACAACAAGACTGCATTGGACCTTGGAATGCATTTACAAAAAATGAAAACACATGACAGCAACCTAAAGGATAAAATTGAAATGCTGGCCGCATACGCTTCTGATTACAACACGGAAAAGCTTCTTAGGGAATACCATTAAGGCTCTTACACCATTTAATACAAATGCCCAGCCGCTCATTCGAATACTATTACGAAAGCGCTATGGTCCATATACCTTTTCGGTATCCCTATCATAGCCCCGGTTCCGAATTTTTTAATTCTGGGCTTGAGAACAAGCATTATGTCCCTTATCAGCAGCGCCTTGCCGTCTTCAATCCTGAATGAAAAATATTTCGATTTTCTTAGCATTAATATGTATGCGCTTTTGCCTATGAATCTCTTTTCATAATCTCTCTTCGCACCGTTACCCAATTTCGTTACTTTCTTTAGCTTTATGTCTAAACAGTTCTCTAGTCTAAGCTTGCCGTAATTCGAAATTATCTCTTGGTTCGTTCATCACTGCAATATTCGTTACGAGAAGGTTCCAGTCATTCAACAAGTGGACCCCATCCACATGGAGGCTCAGGTTCGGCAATAGCGAGATAAAGCGCACAGTCGGGGTATTCATAGGTTCGTACCTTGTATTGTTCGGGGCGCGCATGGCAGGTGGATGTGCTTCCGGCCACATATTAAGTGGGGACCTGCAGATGGCTTTGAGCAGCATAGAGTTCTTCGTCATCGTGGCAATAAGCCTGTTGATTACAGGAAAGCTCCTATACGGAAAGACCAATACTGACATATTCGAGCCCAAGACAAAGCCAAAGGTCAAGAAACCGGCAAGAAAGAAGGAAAGCGACGTCAAGGCCTTTGTTGCTGTAATGTCAGTGCTGTTGGTCATAGTCGCAGCATTGGCAGTAGGTGACTACAGCAGGTATGCCCCGAATCCAAACGCTGTGGCGGCAACGGGATTCGTGCTATTGTTCACGCTGCTGTTTACGGCCGTATGGTACAGGGAGAAGTATCCGGACTACGCGAGAAAAATGTACGAAGACGATATGGCAGACGAATACTACAAGGGTTAGTTTCAAGCCTGTGCCGTTCCACTCGGCGGCACAGCCCTTTTTTATTTTCAATCCTCTAATCTTCTAAGTCTTTCCAATCTTTTTAATTGTTTTTTGTCGTTATGCACTTTTTCCCAGGTGCCCTTTCCCCTTAAGGCTTTACCTGTGTCCGTCATAATTTTTTCTGTAACCTCTTTAATAGTAACATCGAGGCCGGAAGGATAAAACTTCTTTTTTTGAGTTGGCATATTAAGATTATACAATGTAAACTTTATATATTTTATATTTATATGAATTCAAAATGGTCGTTTGGCGCCTTGGATGTTATATAATTTGAAGATGCTGCGCTTAATTCGGATAATGTGCGGCAATGATAAAGGGAACCCTATAAGTTTTTATCATGCGTTTCGCAAGAACTGCGCGCGATTGCAGCTAGGGCTTATCGTTTCAGTAAAGTATAATAAAGTTAAATGCCGCTTGCAAAACGTAAAATAAAAGAAATAGCTGGGCATATGGGAAAAAAGAATAAAACCGATCTCGGCTTAGTGTATAAGGACGCAACATTCTCAAGAAAATACAGGGAAGCCCAAAAAATTGATCCTTTCCACTTGTACCTTGACAAGCCTAACATGCATAAAATGTTGCCTAATCTAAAAGGAAAGAGCGTGCTATGCCTGGGATGCGGCGGAGGGGCCGAATGCGCATACATAAAAAGAAGGGGAGCATCGAGGGTCATCGGGATAGACCTATCCGAAGCAATGATAGAGCACGCAAGGAGCACATACAAAGGCATAGACTTCATGGTAATGTCATTGGACGACATCCAAATAAAAAACGAGAAATTCGACGTCGTTTATGCTGATATGTCAGTGCATTATGCTAGCAGCATTGAAAAGCTCATGAAAAGGGTTTCATCTCTGCTTAAGCGCAAAGGCCTTTTCATATTCTCCATGACGCACCCGCTCTATGACGTATTAGTTAGGGAACCACCCATGGGAAACAAAAACGGCCAGCATTCAAAGCTGTTCGGTTACGTTAATAAAAATGGAAAATATACCATATACGGGGATTATTTTTCAAGCAGGAAAATGGAAAGCTTCTGGTTCGATGAAGGCAGCAAGGTGCGCTTCAACTATTGGCCTTTAGGCAGGACTTTCTCCAGCGCAAAGCAAGCAGGCTTGGCTTTAGATACTTTGCTTGAACCCAAATTGCCGAAAAACGCATCTATCAGCAACAAGAACGCCTATGAGCGCTACAGGAAAATTCCTCGCGTTATTATATTCCGATTCGTCAAGAGCTGAAAATCAAAATCCATGCGCACTAAACTGTTCAGAGCTCCTGTTTTATCATCGTCAGGAGCATATCGTCGCCTCTTGCTGCTTTAAGCTCTTCTACAAACTTCGACGGGTCGTTTTTGTATTCTATAAGCCTATTCATCCTCTCAAAGAAGGTCTTTTCCAGCCTAGGGCTAGCTTTAGCTTCAACTAGCTCGTATCCCAAAGTCCCAGTGTTTATCTTCCTCGAAAGCCCGACATAGGCTATCACTGCTTTTATTCTGGATTCTGGAACATCGTGCAACTTTGAGTAAAGCTTTTTGTAAACCGCTAGCTGCCTTTTATGCTCGGTTTCGTAGTCCCGTGCAGAATTCAATACTAGGGCTTGTTCCTTCCTTGGTATCTAGCTAGAGCCCAAGCCAGCAGTTTTGTTATCCTACACCATAAAGTTAGTGCTAATCTTTCCTATACTTCTCAAGTTTTATGCCAAGGTCGGCCGGGCCGAAAGCATCAGTAAGCATGCGCGAAATTGTTGTTACTACAATTTTATTCTTTTTCGTATTAGAACTTATAACCTCTATATCGTTGCTGTATAATTGGGCAAATTCGAATATCACCTGCCTGCAAGCTCCGCAAGGCGAGTAGGTTCTTCAGAATCAAAATCTTCGCCTTTCGCTATTATTGCTATTGCAACAATGTTCCTATGCCCACTCGCATTAGCTCTAAATATGGCCGACCTTTCCGCGCATACTGTAAGACCGTAAGACGCATTCTCTACGTTCGATCCAGTCATTATTTTTCCGCTTTTTGTCAGTACGGCTGCGCCGACATGGAAATTCGAAAACGGGGCGTACGATGTGCCAATTGCCTTTTCTGCTGAGTCTAGGAGCTTGCGCTGCAATTGCGTAAGAAGCCCATATGATTTCAGGGATTTGGTATTTTCATTTAATTTCTTTGGCATCTTTATCATCACTACTGTAAATTTATCGCTTCTATACCTAATTTAAACTACTGTTTTATACGTTTTCCCTATTGCATTCAAGAAGCTTGCGGGTGTAACTGTTTTGAAGCCCAATGGTCGATTGTTTATATCTCATTTGGAAAATTGAGCTTAAAAACGAGCCCTGAGAGAGTGCCCCTCGTAAATTAAGGAACCCGCCGTCGATAAAAGGCTCTTTATGTTGAGAAAAAGGGATTTAAATTTATGCATTGAGGGTATTGTCAACAAAGTCGGTTTATTTTTCTGAGTGTCGCATTCGGTTGCTAATATAATCGCCTTACCATTTTTTATATTTTTTAGGATTTATGGGGGGCTTTACCTTTTTAGGCTTTGATATATAGGATTTAGGTTCATCATCTTCCTCTTCATCCTCTACTGTTACTGCTTTTTGATAAGTTCCTTCTTTTCGTGGTATATAACTTACCATAGGTTTTTGGCCATCAAGCAGTTGTTTTATAGTTAGTATTTCTATTTTTGGTATGGATTTATCTACCAAAGGCACTTTGATAGTCCCAGAGCTAACTGCTTCTGTTATCATATCTTTTGTGGGCTCTTCGAGCGTTATGAATATACCAAATTGTGCCTTCTCCCTCTCCATAGTGCCTTTCAAATCCCTGATGTCCCCAGATTTAACGTGTTCTCCACTTTTGACTTGCACCAAAATAGTTATTATTTGATTAACTTCTGGCGTATTTATTATTTTAATACCATCAGCACCTTTATCAGAACCTTTTTGCTTTTTGTTTATAGGTCGTGCATCTACTAAAGACAATGCCCACCATTCAAACTGATACCTATCTGTATTAGCTAATTGCTTTGCACCTTCCAAGTCTTTTGGTTCTCCAACTACCTCAAAATGTGCTTTGGGGTATTTATCGTGTATTCTCCTTTTGATAAGATTTACCGCCAAATGTGTTATATCTATACCTATCCACTTTCTATCAAGTTTCTGTGAGGCATCTATTGCTGTTCCACATCCGCAAAATGGGTCTAATACAACATCTCCTTTATTTGATGCTATTTTTACTATCCGCTCTAAAAGAGCTAATGGCTTTTGTGTTGGATAACCTAATTCTTCTTGCTTTCTTTTTATTAAATGATAAGCATAAAGTTGTTTTATGTCAGTCCATACATCAGATAAAGGAACTCCTGGACTTTCGTCTAAATATTGTTTTTGTATCTCTCCACTATTGCGCTTCCTTGTTCGATAAATACGCCCATTCTCATCAGTACCTGTAAATCTTTCTGCTATGTATTTTTGGCTATAAGGTAGGTATATTTTATTGTAGATGTGTATACCATAAGATTTTGCATATGCAAGTATGGTATCGTGCCCCTTTACTGGCTTATTACCTTTTGTTCTGCCTCCTGATGCAGTCCCATACGCCCAGATAATTTCTGCTATAAAGTTCTCCTCATCAAATATGGCATCCAATACTAACTTTAGATAATGACTTGCAGTCGGATCACAATGAAGATATAGAGAACCAGATTTTTTAAGAACTTTATGCAACTCTATCAGTCTTGCACTCATCATAACTAAGTAAGCACTCATATCGTTTGTTCCCAAGAAGTCGTGCAAAGTATGAATTAATTTTGATAATTTAACTGGGACATTTTGGTTAGATATAAGGTACTCATATGTCCTTTGAGATTGTTCATCCCATGTCCAGAAATCAGTGAAGGCTTCTATTTGTGCATTAGATTTTTCGCCTCCCCATTCTCTAAAGAGGACATTATAGGTTGCCTTAGAATTAAAAGGCGGGTCTAAATAAACTAAATCGACAGACTCGTTTTTAATGTAATCTTTGTTTCGTAAAATGTCTA
Organism: Candidatus Martarchaeota archaeon; assembly: GCA_023473395.1. Classification (GTDB taxonomy): domain Archaea; phylum Micrarchaeota; class Micrarchaeia; order Micrarchaeales; family Micrarchaeaceae; genus Micrarchaeum_A. Next base: position 11,328 of record JAMCYO010000030.1, read on the forward strand.
AATTATCTCCATAAAATAAAGTGTTTTCCATAACCAAACCACCCAAAACCTTATAGCATACGCTAACAAACGATTAATACTTTGCTTATACAAACCCAAGGAATGTGGCTGTTTTGTAAAGCGATTGCCACTCGCATTTTGTAAACGTATTGCACAGTTAAGGTTTATAATCATTTCTTCGCCTGTGCCTTTTTTGTTTTCCGCCCTAATAAAACAAGTAGCAAACCAATTATAAACAAAAAGATTACCACAAAAAGAGTTCCTATCCCTAAGCCAACCAAGTTAAAGATTGGTGGTAGTGCGAAATAAGTAGCTAGCACAGCAACTATAACAATTAGATATCCCCACTTCATTAAATCTGCTTAATTACTACATCATAATAAATTTAAATATTATCTCTTATCAAAGTTCAAAGCAGGCTTACGCAGTAAAGCCCATATTTTAAAAGCTACTCGCAGCCATACCTTTATTATGCCTCTCTGCCTGTTTGTTGTTTATAAAGCAAATAAAGCGTGGTTTTCAAAGCAAACCTGACACGCTGTCTTAATAGTGCTTTGAAAGTTTTGTTACATAAAATAAGTAAAGGTAGTTCTCTAGAAACTCTTTTATATTTTCTTGCTATGCTATATATCACAGCATTATAGTGATTAAATGGGTGCTGTTGCAAAAGGAGTAGGTATTGTTATACTATTACTGATAATATTTGGTGGCTATTACCTGTATAGCAACGGGATATTAGCGACACTCGTTCCATCTGTCTTTGCTACGCCTATTCAAAATATTTTAAGTAATCCACAAAGTTACATTGGCAAAACAGTTACTGTATACGGCGATTTAGGGGACTCAATATATTCTACAGGCATGTTTGGGAATGGCTGGTATGCACTTTATACTCCTGTAACATCAATAGAGATTTATATTAAAAATCCAGCATATACTCCTATCTATGGTTATAATTATACTATGACAGGTACAGTATCTCAAGGCTCTGGATTCTATTTTATTGATATTTCTAAAGTGAGTTATGGATAATGGATTTAATTGCAAACTTATAATGTTAATCGGATATTAAATTCGTTTTCATTCTTCCACCTCCTCCATCAAACCCTGTATAAAAGAATAAAGCAGAGGATCCTTTTCTTTCAGGCCTTCACGCCTTTATGCTTTAGTACTGGCCTAAGCGGGTTCCTTATTTAAAGTTAAAAGCCCTGAGAGGGAATTGAACCCTCAACCTCCTGTTTTCCTGAATGTTCTTGATTAAGCTTCTTCTCAAGAAGTTTACAAGACAGGCGCTCTGCCATTGAGCTACCAGGGCATGCCGCATCGGATGCTTTTAGATGCTCTTTTTATTGTCGCTTAAACTTATAAATTGTTTGCTGCTTGCGCATTGGCTCACATGAAAAGCTCGAAGTAACCGATTGCAATTGATGATATTTTCCTTAGCTGCCTGACTTTCGACATCGACTCCTTTATGAACTCTATGTTATTCTTGCCTATGGAACGGGTCACTGCAAGCATTGGCGGATAGAGCAGCACGGCTATTATTATGTTGGCAAGGACTGCGAGCCTGCTGTAGTGCATCGACATTGTTGCCGCATAAAGCACAATGAAAAGCATTACGGACGATAGGGCCAGCCTTCCAAGCCTCTTTGATTCCACCTTTATCCCGAACTGCTCCTTCAAGGCCTTTATGTAAAGCACGTCCATTACTACAGGGCCTACGGCGAATACGGCTATCAATGCGCCGAATACCTTGGCGTAAGGGACTAAGAGCAGCAGTAGTGCAACCTCCACAACCACAACAGTGAGCTGGTACTTCATGAACTTCTTTACGTCGCCGTTGCCAATTATGAGTATTCCGGTGAATATGCCTATCAAGCTTATTACTATTCCTATGGACACGAAAGAGAAGTAAAACGGCGCGCCAACGTAAGCCTTTCCGAAAAGCAGCCTTACCAAGGGCTTGGATGTGGAGATAGCATAAGCCAGCAAGGGCAGGAGCACTATGAACGCGTAATACAGGCTGTTCCCGTATATGCTGCTGAGCCTGCCCTTAAGCGATTCCTTGGTTAGCGTGTAAGAAAACGCAGGAAGGAGCACGTAGCTCATGGACGTCATTATAAGGTCGAAGAACCTGCCAAGCTTGTAAGCTGCCCCATAGCTTCCAACGACCGCAGTGGTTGCGAATACTCCCAAAAGGAGTATGGCCAGGCTTGTAGTGCCGTTTATAGCGACGTTGGACGTGACTATAGGTATTGAAAATCCGGCTAGCTCCTTGGAAATTCCACGGATGAGCTTTGGGAAGAAATTGCCAGTTATCTTGAATATCCTGATTATGCTGTAGATGAAGCCTATTAACAGGCTGAGCGCAAGGCCCATCATTGCGCCCAAAACCCTGTAGCCGAGCAATACCAACGCTATTACGAATATCGCCTGCGATATTGCGTACACGATGTTTCCCAATGAGGAATGCCTTGCAGACCCCAATCCCAGAAGCACCGCTACCGAAAGGTTGAACAATACCGACAATATGACGCATACGGAAGCGACAACTATCGGGTAGAACATGGACGGATCGTGGTATACGTAGTTGACTAGAAAGCCGCTTATCGCGACTCCGAAAATCGTTATTACCAATGCGACCAGCCCTGCAATAGCGAACCCGTTGGAAACCAGTTCTCTCTTCCTTTCGTTGCTTACGTTGCTTTCGGAAAGCTTCTTCCTCAAGGCGGTTCCCATGCCGAAGTTTCCGCCCATGCCTAGCAGCGTGTAGAACGCTACCACTATCGTATATATTCCGTATTCAACGGGCTGCAGGTACCTTGCCAGGAAAACCAGCAGCAGCAGCGTTATGACTGCGCTTATGGCTTTGCTTGAGACGAAAAAGCTTCCGCTCTTCAAAGCCTTCGAGCCTAGCTGCCTTGTTTCGGAAACCTCCCCAACATCGTCCATGCAATCCAACGCTAGAATAAGATTTTGTGCTCATTATTAAATAATAGTCACAAAGATCGGAAAACAATCAAGGAAAATAAGAGAAAAATAAAAAAGAAAAGATTTCTCATTCGTATTCGTTTGGGACTTCCAGCTCCTTATGCTCCTTGTCTTCAAGTTTGACCCCCTCCATTTGGGCATTGCCTTCCTTGTATGCGTAATGCATGCCTTCCTTTTCGTTGTGGGTCTTCATGTGCGTCCCGTCGCAGAATGGCTTGTTCTTGCTTAGCCCGCATGCGCATATGTGTATTTCGAAGTTCCTGAGCTTCTCGTCCTGCGTCAGGTTGGAAAATCCGGGAAGGCTCCCAAGCTTTACTACAAAAGGGTGGTTCCTATCATGTCTTACATATCTGCTCATCCTATCACCGATTAAGATTGGCAACCAAGCTTATTAACGGTTGCCTTGCTTCTCCGGTCTTATAATCAGCTTTTCAGATATTGCTCCTGTCAGCGTTGAATATCT
>JAMCYO010000027.1 GCA_023473395.1 Candidatus Martarchaeota archaeon
TGGCGGAAGACATATTAGTAAAAGAATATAAAGAGGGGATGAAACTTAACGACGCGCTGAACCTAGGAGTAAGCATACTTAAGAAAATAAACGAGAAAAAGCTTTCTCCGGAAAACATGGACATTTCTACAGTAGTGAAGAGCAAGGGTTACAAGCAATTCAGCATAAAGGAGATAAGCTCGTTACTTTGAGTGGTGCGATGTCTAAAATCGTGACTGCGAGATATTCTTCGGGCAAGGACGATTTCGAGATACTCGTTGATGCGGACATGGCATATGAGTACGTTACAGGAAAAAGAAGCGATCCGCTTTCAGTACTTGAGGCGGAGCAGGTTTTCAAGGACGCCAAAAAGGGAGAAAGGCAGAGCGACGAGAAGATAAAGAAGGTTTTCGGCACTACGGACCTTGCGGAAGTAGTAAGCCAGATACTCAAAAAGGGAAACCTGCCGATAACTACGGAACAGAAAGCAAAGATGTTAGAGGAAAAGAGGAAGCAGATAATAGAGATAATAGCCAGGAATTCCATAGACCCAAGGACAAAAGCCCCGGCTACGGCTCTCAGGGTCGAAAACGCAATGAAGGAAGCAAAGGTTTCAATAGACCCATTCAAGAGCGCAAATGACCAGATAGAGGACGTGGTAAAAAAACTGAGCGTTATACTGCCGATAAAATTCACAAACATAAAGATAGAAGTGGTAATACCTGCGGATTCGGTGAACAGGTGCTACAATACACTCAAGCAATATGGCCTTAAATCCGAGGACTGGCTAAGCAACGGCTCGCTCAAGGCCATCGTTGAATTCCCCGCAGGGATGCAGAACGAATTTTACGACAAGCTCAACAAGGCAACGCAGGGAAGGGCAGAAACAAAAATACTTGAATGATTTGATTTTATGAGGCAATTTGTCACACCAGGGGAAGAACTGCCTAAGGAAACCAGAAGGAACGAATTCGTGACTTTTTATTCCGGAAAGCCTTATTCAAACATACTCGGTTTCTACAATGAAGCCAAAAACGAGGTGGTTCCGTTGGAAGGCATGTGGAAGCCGCAGGTAGGCGATAGCGTAATAGGGGTTATCGAAAAGCCGAGCAAGCCAGGAATATACAACGTGGTGCTTAGCGACTTCGTGCAGGGGCTAATAATCGCAGGAAAATACGAAGACAGCTACGACTTCAAGGCCAACGACCTAGTTGAAGCTGTAGTCGCAAGCGTTGAAAGGAAGAGACTGGCCATACTGGAAAGGCCGAGGAAGCTGGCCATAGGGCACACGATTTACGTCAAGCCGGTGAGGATACCCAGAATCATAGGCAAGGGCGAAACGATGATAGGCCAGATATCCAGGCTCACCGGCACAAGGATAATAATAGGCAGGAACGGAATCATATGGTTGAGCGGAGGCAATATGGAACTCGCCCTGAAGGCTATAAAGAAGGTCGAAAACGAGGCGCACACGAGCGGACTGACCGAGAGGATAAAGCAGATGCTCGAGGCCGAGAGCGCTGCGAGGAGTTAAAAAGCTTATTATATTATTATGTTAAAAAGAGATATGCAGGTTTTGCAGATTTTCGATTTTGAAGTGTGAGTTTATGGCTTCTTCATTAAACAAACCAGAGCTTATAGTAAACGGAAAGAGGCTCGATGGAAGAGATTTCGGCGAGCTTAGGCCGCTCAAGATAGAGGCTAATGTGCTCAAGAACGCGCAGGGGTCGGCTTACCTGGAATGGGGCAACAACAGGGTCCTTGCCGCAGTGTACGGGCCGAGGGAAGCGACACCCAGGCATACGGCAGATTCCACCAAGGCCATAGTAAAATGCAGGTATTCGATGGCGCCTTTTTCAGGGCTTGCGGACCACGGAAGGACCGGGCCCAACAGGAGGGCAACTGAAATATCAAAGGTGACCAAGGAGGTATTCGAAAACGTAATATTCCTTAACGAATTCCCTGGCAGCGAGATAGACATATTCATAGAAATACTGCAAAGCGATGGTGGCACGAGAGCTGCGGGAATAACAGCGGCGGCGGTGGCACTGGCGAACGCTGGCATAAAGATGAAAGACCTCGTGTATGCCGTAAGCGCTGGCAGGATAGGCGAGCATGTGGTCCTAGATGTCAACATGATAGAGGACAATTATTCCGATGCCGACATGCCAATGGCGATATCGCCGAAAAGCGGCGAGATATTGCTACTGCAGATGGATGGGGGGCTTACGAAAGAGCAGCTCAGGAAGGGCATGGAGATGGTAATCGAGGCCGGAAAGACGATATCTAAGGCGCAGAGGGACGCCCTGAAGGACATATACAAAAAGTGATTTTATGGGTGCTTTGGAAATAATAAAAAGCGATTACATAAGGGAGCTCGTGGCCAAGGGTGAGCGCGGCGACGGGAGAAAGGACATGGATGTAAGGGATATAAAGATAACCACAGGGACAATAGACCATGCGGAAGGCTCGGCGCAGGTAGACCTTGGAAATACAAGAGTGCTGGCCGGGGCAAAGATCATGGTTGATGACGTGCATTCGGACACGCCGGACCAGGGCAACATAGTGGTAAGCGCAGAACTTTTGCCGCTTGCTTCCGCCGAATACGAGTCTGGGCCGCCCAGCCCCGAAGCGATAGAGCTTGCTCGCGTGGTCGACAGGGGCATAAGGGCCGGCAACTGCATAAAGCTCGAGGACCTGTTCCTTGGGGAAGGGAAGGCTTGGACGGTCTATGTAGACGTTTACGTGCTCAATTACGATGGCAACCTTTTCGACGCAAGCACGCTTGCCGCAATGTCCGCCATAATGAACGCAAGGATTCCGGAATACAAGGATGGCGTGGCAAACTACGAGAACAGGAAGGAACCGCTCAATATAACAAACGTCGTTTCTTCAGCGACTTTCGCCAAGATAGGAAATTCCATACTGCTTGACCCTAGCGGTGAAGAAGAATCCGCGATGGACGCAAGGCTCACGATAGCGACCGATGGCAATGTAATAAGGGCAATGCAGAAGGGGCTTTCGGGTAGCTTCACAATTGAGGAGGTCGATAAGCTTGCGGGCATTGCACTGGAAAAGCACCAATTTTATTTAAAGCATATAGAAAAGGCAAAGAGATGATTTTATGGCAAGCCCAAATATAAGGTATGGAGCCAGGATAAGAAAAAGGCAAAAGGCCGTAAAGGCCGATAAGATAGCGCTTTACAAATGCGAATCGTGCGGCAAGGTTGCCGTAAAAAGGATAAGCACGAGCATATGGAGATGCAGGCACTGCGGCGCGACGTATGCGGGAGGCGCTTACACGATGACAACAGCGGCAGGCGAAGTTGCAAGAAGGCAGGTAGAGTCGATTGGAAAAGAAAACAAGTGAAAAGGAGAAAAGGTCCGTCAAGGTGAGCTTCTCGCCGATAAAGGAGCTTGTCGTGCACGAGATAATCAAGGTCAGCGTAGAGGATTTGCTTAGGGAAAGGATAACCCCATCAGGAACGATGCCGGTATACTGGTGCGACGGCATAGTTTTCAGCTTTTCCTCGGTCCCAATGAACAAAAGAGTGGTGGACGACTACCTGGACGGCAAGATACACTGGATGGAGGCGCATTATGCTGACATGGAAAACTACAGGGAAGTTCTGGAACTGAACGACGAGCATTACAACGGCAGCATGAAGGTGCGGGCCATAGATACAAGCAAATCGTTGCTCCACAGCGAATTTAGCAAGTGGGTAAAGGCCAGGGAAAAGCAATAAATAATTGGAATTTAAGATAATATTTTGTATTCGCATTCAAAGGTGTTAAAAAATGAGCTACGTTTGCGCAAGCTGCGGAAGGGAAGTAGAACAGATAGAGGGCTTCGTAAGATGCCCGTACTGCGGAGGGAGAAGGCTCTTGAAGAAAAGGCCAAGCGTGCCAAGGGAAGTATCTACCGATTGATTCCTATTCCTGATTTTTGATTGAAGAAAGCGCGAATGCACTGCTTGCCATCAGCGCTTTTGTTCCGAAGACCCAACTATGACAGTTTCGGATACGCTCTTGACCCTATCGTAGCTTACACTGTTCTTTTTCAGCAATTGGGCAGTGTGCTCGCTCTTTATCAAGTTGTCTATTTTCGTAGTGAGCATGCTCGCTATTTTACCATCCTCGAAGTCAAGTATAAGGTCTTCAACAGTCCCCATCCTCTTCCCGTCATTGCTTATTATCTGCTTGCCATACATCTCCGATAACAATACCATATGAAAACCTTATTTTGCGTTGAGTATGTGCTTCGATGCAAATACCCTTATTATATAGGCTTTGAGCTCATTTATAAACTTTTGCTCGTCCTTGGCCATTTCCTCCAGATCTAAGTTCTCGAAAAGCGATTTGTTCGAAGCAACCAGTTTCTTCAGGTAAGCGTCCGTAAGGTGGTATGCCTCTGTACCGCATCCAGAACAGGTATATATCGGCATTATTGGTATCTTTGAGGCATCGGACTCAACCGATGCGTATCTGACAAGCTCGGGCTTGCCGCAAGCAGGGCATTTGCCCTTGAACTCTATCTCCTCATAGACACTTTCCTTTGGTTCTATGCCGTTCGCATCCATGAAAGCCTCGACGACCTCTTTGCGGTCGTGGTTGGTTATGTTGATGAGCTTTTGGTCCAGTATGCCGCCGTGCTCGTCGAAACTTGTCTGAAGCAGGTATTTGCCGCCCTTGGGCTCCCACAATACCGTAATGGTAGAGCCCATGCTCTCATATTCAAGCTTTATTTTGTGGTTTGGGCTCTCCGCAACGTTGCCTGAAACCATTCAATTACCGAGATTCAGCTTGTACGCGTCTATGTCTTCCGAGGTCACTTTTGGGCTGTTGGAAGACTTGGCGTGCGCAACTGCGTATTTTGCTATCTCCGAAGCCTTTTCGTCTAACATCTTGGCCATTGCCTCGGCAGCCTCATCGTCTATTTTTATGCCGTATTTTTCGTTCACGAGCTTTTTTATAGCAGCGACAGATATCCCCATAAAACCACACAATCAGCACTCAAGATCCACATCACAGCCTTTAGCTCAGTGCGCTTTAGTCATCACTGGATGTTTTATTGCAATTTAAGATATAAAAAGGGTTCGCAGGACACAGGTAGCGGAAGTGGTGCTCAAATTATTTTATTTTTGCGGGTTGAAATTTGCGATAGGTTTAAAAACATATAAAAAAGAATATATATAAAAACAATTTTAGAGTTGGTCAGATGAGTGTAAAAGCAGTAAACGAAAAGGAATTCGAAGAGGAAGTTTTGAAGTCTAAGGTGCCGGTACTTGTTGATGTATGGGCGACATGGTGCGGACCTTGCAGGATGTACTCGCCGATAGTTGACGAAGTTTCCGAAGAGTACAAGGATAAGCTCAAGTTCGTGAAGGTTGACGCGGATGAAAACGAAAGCATTGCAGTAAGATACGGGATAATGAGCATACCTACTACGCTGCTCATAGAAAACGGCAAGGTGAAGGCACAAAGCGTAGGGGCAGTACCAAAGGAGGTACTTAAGAAGTGGATAGACCGCAACCTCTGACTGCACTCCTTCTTTTTATTCTTTTTCTTCTTAATATTGTTTGATTTCAAATCTTTGGCAAGGACAGAGCATTTACGATGTGTTTTTATGGGAGAAATACCATTCCCGCGTGGAGTACGCGACCTTATGCCCAACGAGGCGATAGCCAGGAACTACATGCTGGAGCGCATAGAAAGGGTTTACAGGAGCTTCGGCTTCCTGCCGATAAGCACGCCATGCATAGAAAGCTTGGAGGTGCTAAAGGCGAAAGACGTCATAGGGGAAGAGAATAAGCTCATATTCGAGCTCAAGGACCAGAACAATGGGCTTAGGTATGACCACACCGTAGGGCTTGCAAGGTATATAAGCATGCACAACAGCATGCCATTGCCTTTCAAAAGGTACGCCATAGGCCCTGTTTGGCGCATGGACGAGCCCCAAAGGCTTAGGCTCAGGGAGTTCTGGCAGGCTGACGTCGATATACTTGGAGGCGACCCAGTACAGGCTGATGCCGAAGCAATAGCGGCCGGGGCCGCGGCATTGGACGCGCTTGGGATAGATTATACAATGAGAATCAATAGCAGGCAGATAGTCGATGCTCTTATGGCCAAACTGGGAGTAGAAAGCGAAGCAAGCACGGTAATGAGGATAATGGACAAGGCGGACAAGATAGGAATGGACGGTGTCGCAAAAGAGCTCGAGAAGGCTGGCATATCTGGAGATGTGATAGACGGGATTATAGCGTTTGTGGGCATAAAAGGCAGCAACGGCGAGAAGATAAAACAGATAGACAATATGGTAGGAAACAGCGATTCGACATCGGAGATTTCCGAAACAATAAAAATGCTCGGAAAATACCCCATAAAAGGGAAAATAGTTATTGACACTTCTGTAGTAAGGGGCATTGACTATTACACAGGCATAGTTATAGAAACTACGGATAACACTGGCAAGGGTGGTACTAGCTCCATATGTTCCGGGGGCCGCTACGAAAACCTGGTTTCACGATTCAGCGATACTAAACTGCCTGGGGTAGGCCTGAGCATAGGCATAGACCGCGTGCTGGATATCATCAATTTTTCTTCTTCTGAAAAGCGCACTTATGCGGATGTATTTGTAGCCTGGATAAAGGAGCAGAACTACGAATACGCATTGAAATCTGCCATAGGCCTCAGAAACCTCGGGATAAACGCAGATATAAACAACGCCAACAGGAACATATCGAACCAGCTTTCGTACGCATCCTCACTAGGGATACCGTATGTTGCAATAGTTGGCAATTCCGAACAGGAAAAGGAGGTTGTGAAACTCAGAGACATGGAAAGCGGTAGCGAGGAGGAGCTCGGCTTGGAGGAAGCCGCAAAAAGGATATCCCAAGGCTTATAGCCTTTTGTGAAAGATTATATTATTCAGGTAATTTTATGGGAAAGTCTGAAATGGACAAGCTTACCGACGAAAAAATCGCGAAGGGAGGAGTCCTGGTAAAGTTCTACTTCGACATGCAGCACAAGGAGAAGGAAAAATTGCAGCCGCTTATGGCAGACTTGATAAACGAAAGGCTCATGAAAGAGAAGGGCGTGGTGTACTGCTACGGCAGTATAGAAGAACCAATCGAAAAGGATGGAATATATACCACGAGCGCCATGATAACAGTGCTTTTCGAGAGCTTTTTCCCCTTGGTTGGCATAGCGTTCAACTACGCCCCCGCAGGGCTTGAAATATTGAGGCCCGAAAAAGAGCTGAAGTTTACAACTGCAGAAATGCAGAGCCTGCTGTTGGAGCTGTCACAGATATCCGTAACCTATTCGAAATATATACTTGAACACGTGATGAAGCCTGAAGAGATAGAATCGCTCAGCAAGACCATGGACGCGCGTTCCGAAGTAGGCAAAAAATTCATAGGCACGAATGACGACGAACAGCACGCGGCATGAGCCCTCATTTTCCGGTTCCGGCAAGGCTGTACTGCCTTGAAAGTTCATTAGATAGCCTCAGCAGCGCTTTTTTCGATTCCGTTGCGTCGATTTCAGAAGATTTTATTATTTCGGCGAGCGATGATGTAACGGAATCGTATTCTTTCAGGTTTATCGGATATGGTATGCCGTCCTTGCCGCCAAGGTTGTAAGCGTACATTACAGGGTCCCTGTAGGCGATTTCTTTCCCGTATACGAGCGAGGATATGAGAGCCAAAGATTTGAGGGTCTTTCGCCCCATGCCTTTTATCGAAATCAGCTCCTTGTAATTTTCTGGCTGCATCTCGTTGGCATATTTCAGCGTGTCCCTGGCACGCTTTGATAAGTCTATATTGTACAGTATTTCGTGGCGGTGCGGTAGCGAATACGAGCCAGGATTGAAATCCAGAATCCTTTGTATGTCTTCATTCACAGCGTTGGTGCTTTCGGATTTTATTTCGGAATTTCTCACGAATGTGAGGTCTAACGTATCGCCCCTGGTTTCGGATTTCACCGAATTGTTGGTTTCGTTCGTCGGATCTATCGGGTCTATGCCCAAGGAGTCTATTTGGAACCTTATTGCGTTGCCTGTTGAATTCTGCATGGCCTGCTGTATTACGGCCCATTTCCCATCCTTTGTAAATACGAACGTGTGGTGGTATATCCCAATGTCATCGTAGATTAGCGCTGAGTCCACTTTGGCTGAAAGTTTGCTCATTTCGACAAGATGCGCTTCCATGCTCCCTTTTGAAAAATATTCGAGCCCGAGCCTTATCTGCTCTGGCGTAGAGGTTCCCTGCAAACCCTTTCCTCCGGCCACAAAGACGTTGGAATTGTAGTTAAGCGCTTCTTTGAGCGCACCCATTGTCACTGTGGTGGTGCCGCTGCTGTGCCAATCGTAGCCTATAGCGCATGAAAGTGCCTGGAACCAGTAGGGATTCGCTAGCCTTGAAACCAGTTCGCCCTCGCCGTATTCGCTTATTATCGCCTCGCTTATAAGCTTTGAAAGCTTAACCATCCTAGGGAAAAGCCATTTCGGGGCGTGGCCGCCGTGCAGCGGCAAGAGGCTTACGCTTTGCATACTAATCATTAGGGAAAAGGATATTTAGCGTATGTACAAAGCTACGCTGAAGTGAGGTTAGTGAGTATGCCCGGAGTTTCATTGGGCAGCTTACCCATCTTGAAACCCGTAACCGCAATATAGTTGTGGTGCTTTAATGAAATGGCTACAATGCGAACCTGTACAGTTTTGCCCGCAACGGATATCAAAGGTATGCTTGCATTCCTGAACGTGTAATCGGATGTAACGCCGAACCTTGATATATTGTACGTGTTGTAATGCGCAGTTATGACAGGGGTATTGTTTTGCAGTATTTCAACATATAGGTTCGCGTCCGCAGGGCTTATTATCTTGAAGTTGAGGAATGGCTCGTCAACTATAAATGGGCTAGACGTAAGGTTGCCTGGTGAATTGCTTAAACCGCAATTGAATGTTGTGGCGAAATATGTGCCGTTATAGCCAGCCCAAGGGGCTGTTTGGTAGCAGCCTTCCGCATCGGCTTTGGCAATGCTTAAAGGAGCCTTGCCGAAACCTGTGCCGTTAAGGTACCAGCCATTGTATTCGCCGGTGCTGAAGTTTCCGTTATACACTTCCGTGTACGTGACGTTTGGAGGTGCTGTTGTAGTAGTATTGAGCTTGAGTATTGAGTATTTGTTGTTGCAAGTACCCCCTGGCAGGCCAGTGTGTATGGTTACATTGTATATCTGGTTCGGCAGCGTTATGTTCTGCAGGAATGTTACGCATGAGTATGTTGACGTGCCGTTAAGGTATGTGACGTTGTCGTCATATCCCTTTATCGAATAGCTTATGCTCTTGCTCGAACCTGATGCCACCCATATCCCGAGAGTGCCGCCGCGCCACAGGCAGTAATTTGTCACGACAGTATTGCTGGTGGAATTGAAAATGCCAAGGTTGGCGCAGTTGCTTAGGTAGTATATCGACGTGCTAAGTGACGTAGTGCTGGAAGTATTGGTCACTGTTGAATTGGGGCTTATAGTGGTAGTACGTATGGTGGATGTTGTTATCTTCGCAGGGAGCTTGAACCCAACAGTAAAGTACCACAAGGCTATTATAACTGCTATTATTATTATGTAAGCTATTACTCCTTTGTGCGTTTGAACACCGGCGGATTCTAGAACAGTATATATGAATACAGAACGTATTTAAATGATGATGGCTAAATACTATACGCCGATGCTTAGACTAGCGGCAATGTTCAGAAGGTGTTATTTTGGGAAGCATCCCTAGAAAATGGAAGAAAAAAGGAAGAATGCGCTGGAAATGGAAAAAGAAGAGGCGCAAGCGCTTGAAAAGAGCACAGAAACGCAGGGTAGGCGAGCTTTGAGCTTTGCCTTCTCTTTCTTTGCGCCGGAATTATTCCGGCAATTTTTTGCTTGTCCTTATTCTTTTTGTTCTTTTAAAGCAGCCGTTACTTTGTCAGCCTATCCAATAGCGGGTAAGTCTCAAAGAGGCTCTCCTGCTCAAGCTGCTGGTAGAGCATGTATATTATGCCCACAGTAAGCAAAATGCCTATTCCTGTGCCTATGGCTCCCGTGAGGTTTGCAACGGCAGCAAGAAGGCCCACGAATATACTTCCCAGTACTGTAATTGTAGGGATATACTTATTGAGTACGTTTTCCACTATCCTTGGGTCGCGCCTGAAACCGGGGATTTGCCATCCCATATCACCCAGCTGTTGGGCCATGTTCTTTGGGGATTGACCGGTCATCTCAACCCAAAACTTTCCGAATATGACGCAAAGGACTACAAACACCAGGACGTATATTATCATGTGTATCCATTCTGGGATAAGTACGAATCCGCCCCAGGGCAAGAAGAGCTGTGTAGTGTGCGTAGCCAGATATGTAAAATATGTGGCGTAATTGCCTATACCGTAAGGAGCAGCGTAAGGAAGCGGAAAGTCAGGCGAGATCAGGTACAATAGCCCGCCGTTGAGCGTCACTGTTCCGCCTATGTTTTGGTAAAGCCCTATGAACTTGGCTATGTTGCCAAGTGTGCCGCCGACATTGTATAGCAGGGGTTTGAACCATACGCTTAAACTTTCCTCGAGCGCAGTAGCAAGTATCACAGGGAGGACGCTCACGTACAGGAAAGGTATCGGCAACCTGCCGCCGACGCCCCTGAGCTGCTCGAAGCTCAATGGGAGCTCTATCTTCATGCCGTATGCATAGATGCTTATAAGGAATATTATTATCGCGAAGAACAGCGGCCCGAAAGCCATTATCGCATTGGATAGCGCGGCGGCACCGCCTGCTTGTATCGCGGCAATAGCCTCAGGTATAAGTATTTTTATCGTTCCCGCGACTATAGCAAAAGAAACACCTCCAGCTATGAACATGTTTATTCCGGAGGTTATCCCGTATTTTGTCATTATTTCGTCAAGGAATATTATTATTATTGCACCTATCGCAAGCTGCAGTATCACTATCCCCAAGTCTGCGCTGCTTATTATCGGAACGTAACCGCTTATCACGAATACAGCAGATTCTATTACCGCTATTGAGATCGCGGCCAATTTTTGAATCGCTTGGAATCTGGACTTCTGGACCATGTCGTTCATGTCCATTTTAAGAAGCCCGGAGCCGTTGAGCAGCTGCAATATTATGCTGGACAGAACTATCGGGCCTATTCCAACGGTTATAAGGCTTCCGATCTTTGCCGCGAATATTATGCTTATCAGCTGGAGCACTGGCTGTGAGACTGCGGTAGGGCTTACCCCTATTGCATAGGCGTTGTACAGCACGAAGTATATCGCCATTATGCCCGCCGTCCAGTACATTTTTTCCCTTAGGGACAAAGGCTTCTTAGGGCCGTTTATCGATGGGATATACTTGGCTACCTTATCCATGAATTCAAGTGCCATTGTTACCTCCAAGTGCTTATTCTTATTGCTGCAGCGTTATTCCAGACAGCCGGAACAGGCAGATATAGCCACTATTTCAGTGCCATCAAATTCAGACTGCCTGCATTTTAGGTTATTTATTCTTCAGTTTTAAAAGCTTTGCGTCAAAGCCTAGCTCAAGCGAATATCCCAGCCCGGAATCCGAAATGCTTCTGGAGATTTTAGCATTGCCGTTTGTTAGGCCGGTCACGAAGCGGCTTATTGAGTCTAGGTAATTGGAATCGGAATTTATTGCATCGAACCATAGCTTCATTGATTTTGGGCTTTCGTCGGATTTCGAGGCCACGGATATTATACGGACCAATTGTTCCGTTGAGCGTATCTGCAACCTTTCTGGCATGTTGGGAAAATCAAACGCAATCCTTGTATAATTGCCAAGGGATGTCATCACGTCAGTTGGCGCCTTTACGTGCTTCATGGAAGCAAGCATCATTGCATTGTAGAATGGTGAAAACTTACCTCTGGAGCCGAGTTTTTTTATGTAAGACTCCGTAAGGTGCTGGGAAAAGCGCTTTGCAATTGTCGAAACTTCAATTACGGAAGGTTTGGGGTTACCCTCGACGAAGACGCATTCTTCCGACCCGTTTAACGAGCATTCCATTTCCGAAATCCCAACATATGAACCCTTGGCCCTTGATAGGAACCCAGATATTATCCCGGATTCGAATTCGTGCATGTTAAAACCAAACTTTAGCGCCTCCCCTGCGCTTAATTTTATTGTAGGGTTTCCGGAAGGCGAGTTGCGGTAAGCTGCAAAGTAACCCAATTTTGCGAAGAATGATACCAAAGCAGGTATGGATTCTTTATACCATCTCCCGTAAGGGGCATGGTTCAATGATGAAAAGTAGAGCTTGCCTATCCTGAAACCAGAATTATATTGCTCTTTTTTACCTAATTTTGAAAACGCCAGAAGCTTGGTAAATATTACGGATTCTAGCGTAACCGAATTTTCGGCAGACACTAGATCCGATTCAATGCCTTTTACCAACGCATGGTAGTACGAGTCTGGTATCTCATATGTCTGCACCGCATTAGCTTTTGCTCCCGTAGGTTTTGCGCGCTTGGTTATTTGCCTGCTTGCTGCTTTTCTTTGGCTTTTCTTGCCATGTTTGCCCTTTGTAGCCTTTAACGCAAAAGTGCCCTTTTTGCTTTTGGATGCAGGTTTCGTTGCAAGCAGTTTCCGGTTGTTGGAGGTGTTCCTTTGTTTGCTTTTTCCGATTTTCCCCTTTGATTGCGAGGCCATGCGTCATCGCCTTTTGGCGTTTTTATTAGTTTTTCTGCCTTTCAATGAGCATGCAGGGTTGGACAATTTGTTTACATAGTAGATTATTATCAATATGTTAACGACCAACGCTGCCAGGAGAAGAGGAGTCTCGTAATTGGCTATCGCATTGTCCAAGCTTATGAGAGCGCCAGAGCTGAGCCCGAGAACCGCAAGGTATGAAAGGGAACTGAAACTGCAGCCGCAGCTGACGGCAAAACTGCTTGCCAATGCTATGGCGCTTCCGGAAGCAGAAGCGGATATTTTCGCCTTGTTGTTTCGGGTATTGAAAACGGAAAATACTGCTATTGTTATCAAAATCGAAGAGGTGATTGCTATTGCGTAAAAAGTATATTCTGCAATAGTTCCGCTGAATAATATTATTTTGTTGTTTATTAGCACTATTCCGTGCATTATGTAATAGTATATTATGAAAGCTACCGCATTCAACCCCAAATATTTGGGCTTCTTATATATTGAACTTAGAACTTTTACCCTGTTCATTTCAAAGACCCATCTGCTTCTCAAGATCTTTTATACCCTGAAGCTGGCATACGGAAGGAGTGTTGTTTAGAGTAGGGCATAGGTAAGCTATGTATACGTCTGCAGCGGCATATTCACCCCATGCAAACTGGTCGTTAAAGTTTTTAAGCTGGGATATCACCTGCGCGTGTGTTTCGTTGGTCAAAGGCAACGTCGCAGTCGATGGGGTGGTATTGCCGAATACTATCCCAGTTGCCCCTTGGGCTATCACGTTGCCCCAAAGGGAGAATGGAGTTCCTTCAAAATCGTTGGTAGAATTCATAAAAGACATTGCTGAAGCGTATGTTGCATTAGGGGCTTGGCTTACAAAATAGGATATTGGCTGTACTTCGAAGCCATCGACGATAGGGGATTCATAATCTGCAGATATGAAATTTATGTAATTGCTATGGTAATAATTTCCAAAGCCTACACTTTCTTTAGTAGTATAATTGTCATTGCTCCAGTATATAGTTGGAACATCGTGGTCGCCGAAGCTGCTATAACCTTCGTAAAGGTTTGAAAAATTGCCGAAGCGCGAAAGGGCCAGAGCCATAGCCCACCTGTTTTCCCCGCAGAATACGCACGAAATCGCGCCTACGTATATGACGCTAGGTTTTCCTCCAACAATGAACGGCTTTGACGCCATAGCCGTTGGGGGCGAATCTATTATTTCATCGGTAAGTGTACCGTTAAGCAACTTAAGCGCTGCGGTATTGAAATCAGAGTTTGGGGCATTGTTTATTACAGAAAGCCATTGGGCGCTGAAAGGCGCATCTATGTTTGTGAGCCTTGAGCCGAAATCCAATTTTGCGGGCTTAAATGGATTTATAGACGCGAATACCACCGCAATTAACAAGATAAGCAGGATTATGGTACTGGCCTTGTAGTAATTCTTCTGCTTGATAAGATTCTTGATTTTGGCATTTGATGCGCTCCCACTATGCATCGAAGATTTATTGGCTGATTGCTTGGTTTTCGGCATAATTGAACTATTTGGAATCAATATATATAAGCTTTTATACATGTTTTACTTTTTAATTAACATATCTCGCGTTGGGGTTTGCAATTCGGCAAGGTGATGTTCTGGCTACCGCACAGATAAGCAAAAAGATTGAAGAACCAAAACACAAACAGAAAATAGAATTCATAGATGCGCATTGCCATATAGACATGCTAAGCGACGAGGAATTGGATGCGGCGCTTGCGCTTGGCGTGACGGCTATGGTAGTTAACGGAGTCGATACGCCTTCCAATATCTCGGTGCTGAATTCGCTCAGCAGGAACGGGATTTTTGCAGCGCTTGGAATACATCCGGAAAAAGCGATTTCTATCAAAGAGGACGAACTTGAGTATAACATTAACATGATAAAGGAAAACAGATCAGTAATAAAGGCGATAGGGGAGATTGGGCTTGACTACACC
>JAMCYO010000004.1 GCA_023473395.1 Candidatus Martarchaeota archaeon
GACAAGGTCGTTTGCAAGCTCACCGATGCAATAAAGGGAAAAAGGGTTGACGAGATAGAAAAGTTGGGTTTTGATTTCATCGTTGATTTGATAGGCATAGACCCGGGCCCTGCAAGGGCCAAATGCGCGACGATTTCACTAAAGGCTTTGAAGCATGCGGTTTTCATATACGAGCATAAAAAGCCAGACAACGACACCGAAAGGCTATGATAGGGAAAATTCCACTCTTTTATTGTGCGATCCTTTGTTTTCGAATTTGACAAGGTTTATTTTACCGACCTCTTTTGTATTTGCTACATGGGTTCCACCATCCAGTTGAAAATCGAAGCCTTCTATGTCTATTATCCTTACCACATCTAACTTTTCAAGAAGCTGGGCGCCAGGGACCGTACGTGCGATTCCGCTTATTTTTGATGCTTCTTCTTTAGTAAGCTCCTTTGCAACAACATTATGGCCTTCGTCTATTATTGACTGTGAATCCCTTATTATAGAATCGAGCATTTCACGTGTAAAATTTGGTATGTCAAAGTCCATCCTTGCAGAGTTGTCATATATCTGTCCGCCAGTTATATCGCCAGAATATTTTTTGAACACTACTCCATCTATTATATGGAGCATCGTGTGCAGGCGCATGTGCATATAGCGCTTTTCCCAGTTGAGCTTGCAAACGACCTTGTCGCCCTTTGAAAACATGATTTCGCGGTCGGACACGTGCACTACTTCGTCACCGTCCTTTTTTACGTCGATTATATTGTAAACCTCCCCACCATTGATTTGGCTTATAGACCCAGTATCTGCTGGCTGCCCTCCCCCAGTAGGATAAAATACTGTCTTTTCTAGGATTAACGAATTGCCCCTTGTTTCTACCACAGAAGTTTCTATTTCCTTTGCGTAGGAATTCTTTAGATATATTTTTTCAGTCATTTTGGCACCGTATTACTTTATTATGAGATAGACCATTAACAACATTACTGCAGTTATGACAAGCTTGCGTTTTATTCCGCCTTCCTTAAAGATTATCCCCCCTATAATTATTGTAATTATAACAGAAACGCTGTTCCTCAAAGGCGAAGCTATGCTCACATACGCCAATTGCAATGAAGCGTAGTAAAGTATCCTATAAAGTATGCTTAGCAGCGCTATAGATATTATTACTTTCTTGTTAGTAAGTAGATTTGAAATTTCCTCTTTTATCCCGTTGTATTTTACAGATATCAGCATTGTCATGTTGAGGGCTATGAAGATCTCCAGCAATACAAACATGGCATACAGGTTTACACCTGCATTTAGGAGATACTTCATTAATATTCCCCCTGTCGCGATTATTAGGGTGTTGGACAAAAGCAGGTAAACATACTTCCCGGAATCGAACTGTTTTTTATTTGGGCCTTTTTGTGGCATCAACATTATATATGTAGAACCCAATAGCACGGCTATTGCGGTGTATTGGATTATAGACAGTTTTTCGCCGAGGAAAATGAACGCCAGAACCACGGTAAAAAGCTGCGGCAGGGAGCTTAGGACTGGCGTTGAAACGGATATGCTCCCGTGCTTGTATATTCTCGCATTGAACAGGTAACTTGTAGCTGAAAGTACGCTCATTAGGTATATTGTGGCGAATTCTAGCGCGGTTATGTCGAATTTTGCAAATGGGAGGAACAGAAGCGATAACAGTGCTATTACTATAGAGAAGCTTGCGCTGAATGACGTGGCATGCTGATTTTTGAGTGCGTACTTTTCGACTATTGTAGAAACGCCCATTACCACTGATGATAATATTACCAAGTAATACCAAGCAATCATTAAATCAGCCGATTTCCATCAAAGTTTTTGATATTTCTTTTTTTATCTGCTCGTTGTCTTTAAAAAGAATCGCGTTTAAACCGAGCATCCTGGCTTGGGCGACGTTGGCTCTTAGGTCATCGATAAAAAGCGCTTCATTTGGTTTTACTTTGCATTTTCTAAGGACATATTCGTACGCATCAATGTCTGGCTTTTTCAATTTCGTAAAACAGGAAGCGAATACGTAATCAAAAGTATCTTTTTTTAAGAGGTACATCGAATGGTTGTATCTTTTCCTGCTTACGTTTGTAAAAAGGGCGATTTTATAGCGTCCCCTTAATTTTTTTATGAATTTAATCAATCCGGAATTTGCCCTTGCGGTTTTTATGAAATAATCCTCAAAACTGAGGTTCTTGCATTTGATGCCAATATCGTTCGATACACGTTTTATAAACTCGCGCTGGCTAATTTTAGAAGTAAATATTTCGTTGTAGTATTTATTGAAAGTCTCAAAAATCGTTTTTTCAGGGACTCCGCATTTTGAGGATAGCTCCTTGTAGTAAACACTTTCGTTGTAATCCAAAACAACTCCACCCATGTCAAATATTATAAGTTTCAGCGTGAAAACACCATAGTCCCGGCCGGATTCGAACCGACGTAGCAGGGTCCAAAGCCCTGCGTCCTTGGCCACTAGACGACGGGACTGTCTGGCCAGTATTTATTAACCCTGCCAAATATTAATATGATTTTGCAAAGTTAACAACGTGCTTTGACTCTTTGCCACAGTAAACGCACTTGCCAAATACATCTTTCTGGGCGTCGAACGGCATGTTTGTGGCTTTTGCGCCAGTTTCTTCCTTTATCTTGAGTTCGCATTTGGTATCGCCACACCATTGCGACTGGGCCACATTGCCAGAACTTATTGCAGATTTAAGCTCATCGTAGCTTGAGACTTTCTTTATCCTTTCGTTTAGCGCGTTCAGCGCTTTTTCGTAGAGTTCCTGCTGTACCCTAGATAGCTCCGCGACTACAGAATCGCTTATCTTTTCATAATCGAAAGTTTGCTTTTTGAGATCATGCCGTGTAACAATCACCGCGTTCCTGGCAGCGGCCTCCCTTGATCCTACTTCTATCCTTATTGGTATTCCTTTCAATTCCCACTCGTTGAACTTCCATCCTGCGGAATAGTCGTCCCTGTCGTCAAGATGGACGCGCACTGAACCGGCAAGCTTGTCGCATATCTGCTTTGCATAGTCAAGCACTTCTTCCCTGTTTTGGCCTTTGTATATAGGGACCACAACAACTTGCACCATTGAAACCTTGGGCGGGATTACAAGGCCCCTGTCGTCGCCATGCATCATCACCATCGCCCCGATTTCCCTGGTGGTTATTGCAAAGGTGTTCTGGTATACGTATTCCGTTTTGTTGTTCTTGTCTATGAACTTTATATCGAAAACCTTTGCGAAGTTTTGCCCGTCGTTGTGGAAGTCCGGGCCTTGGATGGAATAGCCGTTAGGAAGTATGTGTTCTATGCTATAGCTTGCCTGCCCTCCGGCAAATTTTTCGTATTCGGTTTTTTTGCCCATTATTCCAGGTAATGCAAGGTATTCTTCGGTTATCTTCTTGTATATTCCCAATATCTGCTCCCTTTCTGCGTTTGCTTCGTTTTCAGTGGCAAATGCAGTATGACCTTCGTTCCAGAGGAATTCCCTGCTCCTCAGCAAAGGGGTTGGGTGCTTGAATTCCCACCTTATGACGTTGTTCCACTGGTTCAACCTGAGCGGCAGGTCCCTCCATGAACGAATCCACTTTGCAAAACTGTCATACATTATTGTCTCGGAAGTTGGCCTGATTGCAAGCCTTTCGCTTAGCTTTGAATTTCCGGTTTCCGTAACCCACGCAACCTCAGGTGAAAAGCCTTCTATGTGCTCCTTTTCCTTTTGAAGAAACTTTTCAGGTATCAATAACGGGAAATAGGCATTCTTTATCCCAGCCTTCGAAAACATTTCATCCGTCGCTTCTTTTACGACATTCCATGCGAAATAGGCTTGCGGCCTGAAGACTACGCATCCAGATACCGCGGAATAATCGACAAATTCTGAATTTATTAGGACTTGGGTATACCATTCAGACATATCCTCCGATTTCTTTACAGTAATAGCCCTTTTTTCTTGATCAGCCAATCAAACACCCTGGTTTTCAAATAAAGATTTTAACACTAATTTAATATGCCCAGCCTCTTTAAGCCTTCTGTATGAATATGACACCCACTGCTCTCCGAACGGAACGTAGATTGAAACCCTGTTGTCCCTGGCAAGTTCCTTGGCAAAGCCGTTCCTTATGCCCTTGAGCATGGCGAACGTGAGCTTGCGCTTGTATGTTTCGTTGAGCTTCTGCGCCTTCCTTATCATTTCAATATCGTGCGTGGCGAGTGTGAATTCCGTAAACTGTTCGAATTCCATCTGCATGAGCTTGGCGTAATTTTTCGTTACCTCTGAATGGCTGGTGAAACTTTTGGACTTGCTAGCGGAATAAGCGCCCTTGACCAAGCGTATTATAGCGCCGTACTTTGCAAGCTTTTGCATGTCTGATTCGGTCCTTTTCAAGTATGCCTGCATGCAAATGCCGGTTAAACCGCCCTGCACCTCCGAAAGATACATTTTTATCGTGCTGTCAACAGTATGCTCCCCCTCCATGTCAAGCCATACGAATACCGATGATGACCTCGCTTCCTTTAGCAATTTGGAGTAGTTTGAAAGCGCTTCGGCCTCTGTTATGGAAAGGCCCAATTGTGTTGGCTTTACTGAGATATCGGCTTTTATGTTGTAGTTTTTTATGTAGCGTATTACGCGCACGTACATATCCATTGTCTGGTCTACTTGATGCTGGTCGGATATTTCCTCCCCTAAGTAGTTTATTATCGCCTTCATGCCTTGCGCGTTGAACTGTTGCGCGCTTTTTATGGCGTCGTTGAGTTTCGTTCCTGCTATCCATCTGCCTGCAAAAATATGCTCCAGGATGTCGCCCATGTCCATTGTAGCACCGAAACACAGATATTGCAATAATAATATTAATTAGACCTTGCTTCCCCGTAAACAAAACGCTTTCCCCTTAGGGCTGAGGCTATAGCTGCTATGAATGACATTATTGCGCCTGTGTAAAGTACGATGGCAAGCCCGTCATGGAATGGCAGTGATATCAGAGTAGGGAAAAATATTTTTCCTATTACATAGCTGCGGTTTGCTGCAGGCAATGAAGCCAATATTGTGGGGTTTATCAAGGATTTCATAGGGTTGTAACCCAAAAGCCCGGCGAACAGCGCTGACGTAGGTGGCAATGTTGAAACCCTCAACGCCTCAGTTTTTGGAATTTGCTGGGCTATTAGGCCCTTGTATAGCGCAGGAGCCAGGTGAACGTTCAGGCCAACCACCAACAGGGTAAAGAATATCGCTATGCTGAATATAAGCGATATGTTGGTGAATGTGGCCCTCATTCCTGAGGCGCCTCCACGCTCTTCAGGGGGTACCGAATTCATTATTGCTGTTGTGTTTGGAGCGGCGAAAAGCCCTTGACCGACGCCAATTACGAATATTATTATAGCAAAATACAAGTATGTGAAATTGGCCGGCACAAACGCCAGTATCAAAAACCCAGCGCCATTTATCACCATCCCAAGAGTCGAAAAAAGCCTTGCGCCGTATTTGTCGGAAAGATAGCCTGAAATCGGGCCGAATATGAGGAACCCGAAAAGCAGCGGAAGTATCAATATTGCTGCCCTGAACGGCGTCTGGGAGAATTCGACCCCGTGCAGAGGCAACCATATTCCCTGAAGCCATATTATTATCATAAATTGAAGACCGCCCCTGGCAATTCCTGCCAAAAGTAGGCTTAGGTTTCCCAATGCAAACGCCCTTATCTTAAAAAGGGTAAGCTTGAACATAGGGAATTTTACCCTTAATTCCACAAAGGCAAAAACGAAAAGCATCAGCACTCCCGCAACTATGCCAGCTATTACGTACGGGCTTTTCCAACCCATCGTATTGCCGCCATAAGGTAGCAGCCCGTATGTCAGCGCAAGCAGTATAAGCGTAAGGCCTATGGTAAAACTTACATTGCCAACAACATCGAATTTTTGGCCCTTCTTTATGGTTGCCAGTTCGTGGAGCGCCAAGTAGGCCCACACAGTGCCTATTATCCCTATCGGGACGTTTACAAGGAATATCAGATGCCAGTCGAAGCTCGAAAGTATGCCGCCCAATATAAGCCCAAGTATTCCGCCACCTATGCCCGCTATCTGGTTGAAGCCTATGGCCTTGCCCCTTTCATTCGATGGGAAAGCATCTGTCAGTATTGCAACGCTGTTTGCAAACAGGAAGCCGCCGCCAACTGCCTGCACCAGCCTTAGGATTATAAGCGAAAGCGCACCGTTGACGCCAGTTATGTATAAAGAGGATATGTATAGGCATATTGAGCCTGCCGTAAAGATTGCGAACCCTATGTTGTACAGTTTTACCCTTCCGAACATGTCGGAGAGCCTGCCTATCGTTACGACTATGACTCCTGAGACAAGCATGTAGCCCAAAAGCAGCCACAAGAGGAGCGCTATGTTCGAAGGTATAAGCGGGTTTATGCCAAGCCCCGTAAACACAGCAGGCAGCGATATTATTAGTATTGTACCGTTTATTGCCGACATCAGCGCCCCAAGGGTAGTATTTGAAAGCGCTATCCATTTGTAGTTCTTGCCGTACTTGCTTTCCCTCTTGCGCTCTTCCAAGTCTGCTTCATAGTAAGCTTGCGCTTTGTTATCATCTTTTGGCGCAAGCTTGCGCTTTGGTCCTTGTACCATCACTTCTCATCCTTAAGTACGTTTGACAATGTTTCCCGCTCTTCGTCCGTGAGTGCCTCTTTACCTATGTCCTTGTTGTTTACGAAGAATTCCAGCACGTTCCTTCTATCTTCGCTTGCCGGCATGGTTAACTTCAGTATCTCATCCCTGCTGTGCGCATGTGTAAGCTTGCTTGCAGAGTCAGCCCATGCGCTCAAAACCCTGGCATAGTCCATGAGCATTGTTATTTGCTCTACGAATAGAACGAACTTCTGCAGTTGCTCGAATTTCTTCGCTTCCTTTGAGTCAAGCCTCTTGCTTGAAGACCTCTCAACATATTCGTTGTATTCCTGGTGAAGCCGCCCGGAATCGTCAACAAGGTTGTTTATCAAGTACATCGCCTGCTCCACGTCAGAACTTGACTCGCTGGAAAACAAGGCGTTGCCGTTTACCTTTATGTGGCCTGCTTCTATTTCAGAGTTAAGCAGTTTTATTGCTCGGTCCAAGAGCTCCTCGCGCATTTTTACCAGTAGGTCTTCGCAATCAATCCACGCAGGTATTGATGGCGCCTTGGTGCCTCGTTTTGGTTCTTCATCCATCGAATACACTAGTTAATTTATTATTATTGAATTGTATTAAACAAAAAGGTATAAAACATGAAAATAAATTTGATTGTAGATAAATATCACAACGACAGGTATGACAGTATAAGGAAGGCCTTTGAGAGGGATGGGTTCGAGATTTCCACCAAGGACTACGCGCTTACGGTGTTCGTTGGCGGAGACGGAACTTTCGCAAACGGCGCATTGGAGTTCATAAGCAAACCTGTTCTTTTCTTAAGCAGGCACTGGAAAAGGCACAACGGCAGCATAAGTTACAACTCGCAGGCGAATGTTGATTCCGAAAGCCTATCCGCCATATCCAAAAGGCTCAACAAAGGCGACTACCGCATAAGGGAAGAGCCAGTCCTATACGCTTCTTACAAAGGCAAAAAGTATTTCAGCATATACGACTTCTTCGTAGAGCGCTTTGGGACCAAGGAGGCGCTCAGGTACAGGATAAAGGTTTCAGACGGCAAAAGTGCCATAAATTTGTATAGCATATCGAACGGGTTCATAATAACAACTTCGCTCGGATCTACAGGGTATTACTCTTACATGGACATATTGGAGAACGGAAAGCCGAAACCCATACCCAAAAATAGGATAGGGCTTTGCCACATACTCCCAGTCAAGATAGAAGAAACAAGGAAGGGTGTTGTTTCCAAGGGAAAGCTCAGGAAGGAATTCGGGATAGGCTCGAAATTCGAGGTATTTTTTGAGCGTGACGTAGACCCTATGCTATTCGGTATGCCCGGAAACGATGGCGTAAGAATAACCGGAAAGGCTGTGCTGAGGTTCGGCGTTGACAAGGAAAGAAAATTGAAGATGATAGAACTCTGAATTCAGACATTTGCGCCTGTTATGACAGCCACGGATTCTCCTCTCGGCAATAGCTTCCTATATGCGGCTATTGTGGATACCGATGCCAGTTCAGCCGCCAAGCCATAATCTCGCATGAACCTTTTTTGCTCGGATGCCATTGACTGCTCAGATACGGAAACGGCAACGCCTGCTGCCCTTTTCAGGCCCTCTATTCCCTGCTCACCGAATGTTGGATATCCCACAGCTATGGCGTCCGCCATTGTATCGGGCTTTTCGTATTTTATCCTTGAGGAATTTTTGAACGCCCTTACGAGGGGCTGGCATTTTTCCGACTGCACAGCTATTATCCTTGGCATTTTGGTTATTTTGCCTGAACTTTCCATCTCCGCAAGCGCCTTGTAGGTTGCACTAAGAAGTGTTGCGTTCCCAACTGGAACAATTATGTTTTTTACTTTCGGGTTCGAATCCATTATTTCGTATGCTATGCTTTTCTGGCCCTCTTTTCTATAGCAGTAATCCCCGCACAGGAAAGCCCCTTCCTTATAGGCGTATTTTATCGCCAGCCCCTGGGCCTTGGTAAAGTCGCCGTCAACTTTTGTTATGGTTGCATCGCCAACGCTTTTTATGTCTTTTATCTTGTCGGCGTTTGCATTGTCGCTTATGAATACGCGGGCCCTCATACCATAGAGCTTTGCATAATAAGTTGTCGAATAAGCCATGTTTCCCGTTGAGGCGCAGACGACCTCTTTAAAACCGTATTCCTTTGCCTTTGCCACCTCTATTGCCGAACCTCTGTCTTTGAATGAGTGCGTGGGGTTCATGAACTCAAGCTTGAGGCACAAATCCTTGTATTCCTTTGATTTTATTACGGGAGTGTTGCCAAGGTAATAATGCCTATAATTTGAGTTGGGCATGATGGCCTCCATGTCCCAGAAATTTTGTATTTTGTTTGTCCTTGGAAACTTTCCCTCGTAAAACACTTCGAGTATGCCGCCACACTTTCTGCATATTTGGGAGTTGTATGAGCTGCCGAATACGCTTCCGCATTCCGTGCATTCAAGGTGGTATTTCATGCTATCGCTTTTGCTTCATATCTGCTTATGCCCATTAATCTTCTCCTTCAGGTGCTTGTAGTCAAAACGCCCCAATTCGCGCTCCATCCTTTCCTCGTCGAGCTTTATGTCCAACAGGGTTGATATGTACACTATGTCGTCCATTGCGCTCTGGAGGCTCGATGTCGCGCCGGGGGATGGCGTTATGTTGAACATTATATTATTGCCCCTTATTTTAGATGCACCCATGCTAAGAAACCTCTTGTTTTCGTCTATTATTTGAGGCCTTATGCCGCCGACGCTCTTATCGAAGTAGATTTTATCCGCAGTAAGCGAGGGGACTATTTTTGAAACCTCGTTCTTTATGAAAAGGTTTTTGCCGAATAATGGCATTGGGTACACTGCATTCCTACGCATTATCCTAAGTATGTCCTTATTGAACAGTATGTTGAAAAGGCTCTGTATTGTTGGTATGTCGAAGTCGAATGTCTTAAGATAATCAAGCGTAGTCCCGCCTTTTCTGACTTCGAGCGCAAGAGGGAAGCTTACAGTTGGCCCGAATCTCGTTACCTTTGGATTTGTTATGTCCGGATCCCCGTGTATTGCGGCGAAAGGTATCCCGCCGGCCTGGACCCTGTATACCTTTCCTTTAAGGACACGGGGAGCTATGTAAAAACCGCCGCCTACCGAAAATATCGAGAGGTTCTTGTCGTAGCCAAGCTTTTTTGCAAAATATAAGCTATAGGTTCCGGCTGCAAATATGACAAACCTGCCCTTAAAGTTGCCGCGTGGCGTTACGACTTCGTGGCCGTCTTCTATTGGATTTACGTTTATGCAAGGGCAGTTGAATATCGTTTTGACTCCGGCCTTTTTTGCTTTTTCGTGGAAGGATTTTGCAAGAAGGCCGAAGTTTACCATGTAGCCTTTGTCAGAAAGGAGGGCAGACACTTCTTCGTCAGGATCCCTTCCTTTTATCGTATTGGGCTCAATCTTCTGCAGCTCTTTTCGCCCAAGCTTTTTCAACCCTGGAAAAAGCTTTCTCATCTCTGGAGAATATATTTTTTCCAGCCTTTTGACTTCTTCCGGGCCTACGCCGAGCACCATCTTTTGAACTGGAGATATTATTTTGCTGCGCTCCGAAACGCTTAGCATTTTGGAATAATAAAGCACGCGTTCAGCAGATGCTTTAGTATGCGCAGCCTCTTCCAGTGTATAGTTTGTCTCTATGTCTCCGAAGTGCAGAGTCTGTGAATTGTTTGTCGAGTCTGAGTTTAACGGTGCAACCTTGCCGTACTTCTCCAACACTAATATGCTTTTCATGTCGGAATAGCGCGAAGCCACGTATGCAAGCGCAGAGCCGGTTATGCCTGCGCCTATTATTATAAGGTCGTAGTAGTCTTCCAATCAAGCGCCTCAATTCTTTGATATCCTTTGCAATACATAGTTCAAAATACCTCCGGATTTATAATACTCCAGCTCTATTGGCGTGTCTATCCTGCTCTTTAGCTTTGCCGTTTCCTCTTTGCCGCTCTTTTTGCTTGTGAATTTGAGCGTGATTTCTGCCCTTGGCTGCATGTCCTCTGGCAGCTCTATCGAGAGCGGCTTTGAATAGTCGATGCCAAGCGTGTTATAGTCCTCGCCCTGCTTGAATTCCAATGGGATTATGCCCATGCCTATGAGGTTGCTCCTGTGTATCCTTTCGAAGCTTTTTGCCACTACCGCCTTTACCCCTATAAGCGCCGGACCTTTCGCCGCCCAGTCCCTAGAGCTTCCTGATCCGTATTCGCTTAGTGCAAGAACCACAAGTGGCGTTTTTGACTCTTTGTACTTCATTGCCGCGTCGTATATTGCCATTTCCTTGTTCTCCGGGAAGTATATCGTATAACCGCCTTCCTTTCCGTTCATCAATGTATTCTTTATCCTGTTGTTGGCGAAAGTACCTCTCATCATCACCTCGTGGTTGCCCCTCCTCGAGCCGTAGGTGTTGAAGTCTTGGGGGTTTATCCCTTTTTCAATCAGATATCTTCCTGCTGGGCTGTCCTTGCCTATCGCGCCTGCAGGGGATATGTGATCTGTTGATATGGAATCCCCAAATACAGCAAGCACCGCCGCGTTATTTATGCTGCTTATTTTGTTATTCTCGTTTTCAAGCGAATCGAAAAACGGCGGGAGCCTTATGTAGGTGCTGTCCTCTTCCCACCTGTAGTTCTTTCCTGTTGGGCTTTCCAGCTTGTTCCAGTACGGGTTTACGTCGTATATATTTGCGCCGTATTCCTTGTTGAACATTTCGACCTTTATCGCATCGTGCACTGTTTTTGCTATCTCCTCGTTGCTTGGCCATATATCTTTTAGGAAAACCGGCTTGCCGTCGCTTCCGGTTCCGAGCGGCTCCATTGTTAAGTCTTTCATTACGGTTCCTGCTATGCCGAACGCTATCAATAATGGTGGCGACATCAGGTAATTGGCCCTTACGTCCCTGTGTATCCTTGCCTCGAAGTTCCTGTTCCCGGAAAGCACAGAAGCAACGGCTATGTTGTGCGCGTTTATCGCATCGCTCTGCTTTTCTATGAGCGGGCCGCTGTTGCCTATGCATGTGGTGCACCCATAGCCTACGAGCTCGTAACCAAGCTTCTCCAACGGCTCCATCAAGTTTGCTGCCTTCATGTATTCTGTCACTACCCTTGAGCCCGGGCCAAAGCTTGTCTTTACTTTTCGTGTATTTACCTTGAGCCCCTTGTTGAGCGCGTTCCTTGCAAGCAGACCTGCAGCTATCATTACTGAGGGGTTGCTCGTGTTTGTGCAGCTTGTTATGGACGATATGACAACGTCGCCGTCTGAAAGTATCTCTTCATGGCCGTCATCGTACTTTATCTTTACGTGCTTTATTCCGTCATTGCTTACTACAGCATCTTTTATCGCGCCGTTCTCTGGTGCCTCGCTTTCCGAAGACCATCTTGTGTAGTCGTCGCTGCTTATTTTCTCGTCAGCCTTAAGCTTTGCATTCTGCTCCAGAAAGAGCTTGGTGAACTCTTCTTTTATTGCGCCCAAAGGTATCTGCTGCTTCGGCTGGCTCGGGCCCGAAACGCTCGGTATTATGGAGCCAAGGTCGACCTCTATTACATCGCTGAACTCAACCTTTGAATAGTCAATATTGAACGATTCCTGGGCTTCGTAGTATTTCTTGACGAGTTCAACCTGCTCGTCGCTCCTCCCTGTACTTTTCATGTACCTCAAAGTTTCCTCGTCAGGGGGGAATATTGCTATAGTTGCGCCGTATTCAGGGCACATGTTTGAAAGTGTGGCCCTATCCGGGAGCGAAAGGTTCTTCAGCCCATCACCGAAGAATTCTACGAAAGCGCTTACAACGCCATGATCCCTGAGTACCCTTGTCAGCGTTAGCGCAAAGTCCGTTGCGGTAACGCCCTCGCCAAGCTTTCCGGTAAGTTTCACTCCTACGACTTTTGGAGTAGAGAACGAAACCGGCTGGTTGAGCAGTGCAGCTTCTGCTTCGATGCCGCCAACGCCGAAGCCGACGATGCCCAAGCCGTTTATCATTGTAGTATGGGAATCGGTCCCTACAAGCGTATCAGGAAACGCAACATAAGAACCCCCCTTTTGCTTTAGCGAAACGCATGTTGCCAGGTATTCGAGATTCACTTGGTGGCATATGCCTGCGGATGGTGGGAAAACCTTAAAGTCGTTGAATGCCGAACTTGCCCATTTCAGGAACTTGTACCTTTCTTTGTTTCTTTCCATTTCCTTTTCTTGATTTATTTCTATGGCTTGTATTGTATTGAACGCGTCTATCTGTACCGAATGGTCTATTATCAAATCCACGTTTATCTGAGGCTGTATAGTATCTGGCGGCATTCCGTGGTCAACCACGTATTGCCTCATTGCGGCAAGATCTACAACTGCAGGTACACCTGTGAAATCTTGCATCAGTATCCTTGAGACCATGAATGGCACATCCCTATCTGACGGGTTTTTTGCGTTCCATTCGGCAAGGGCTTTTACATCTTCCATCGTAACCCCTTTACCGTCCACGTTCCTCAAGAGCGATTCCAATACGACGCGTATTGAGAATGGAAGCCTTGAAACGCTACCCATTCCTGATTTTTCTAGTAGCGGCAATGAATAATAGTTTACTTCCTTTCCTGTACTTAGGCTGAATTTTGAAATATAACTCTCGTTTCCGTTCTCCATTCTAACACCATTCCAATATCTCTGGCAAAATATATAACTGATTGCGAATACTGCTTTGATTTGTGTTCAAAATTGTCATGTCCAAACCCAACATTGTTATTAAATTTAGCATTCATTATTAATCGGATGGTTTAATGGCAGATGCAATGACTCCTACAATAATAAAAGGATTAGAAGGGGTTTATTTTACTGAGACTAAGATATGTAAAGTGGACGGCACAAATGGGCGCCTGTGGTACAGGGGCTATTCAATAGAAAGCCTTGCAAAGAATTCAAATTTTGAGGAGGTTTCTTACCTTGTATTATATGGAACGCTTCCGAATAAAGATGAGCTTGAACAATTCAGAACCAAACTTGTTTCCAGCATGGAGCTTGACAAGCAGATAATTGAGCTTCTCAAATCTTTAAATGGAAAAATGCTACCTATGGATATGCTTAGGACGGCGGTGTCTGCACTGCCAGCGTTTTCCGAAAAAAAAGTGTACCAAAACGACGCTGAAGAAAGGGTAGGCGAAAG
>JAMCYO010000033.1 GCA_023473395.1 Candidatus Martarchaeota archaeon
ACAAGCCGCCAAGGGTTGGGCTGTACGCCCATTAAAAACTCACATGAGCTGCGTTCAGTACGTCGCGAGACAGTACGGTAGTATCTACTGGAGGTGTTAGTGCTAGAAGATAAGACCCCTTTAATACGAGAGGAACGAGGGATCGGCGCCACTGGTGTACCGGTTGTGTAAGCATCGCCGGGTAGCTACGCGCCCAATGGATAAGTCCTGAAAGCATCTAAGGACGAAGCCAAACCTGAAACGAGGCACTGGAGCGGTCGAAATAGACGACTTTGATAGGACGGGTGCGTAAGCAGGGAGCTTTTGCGACCTGTGAACATTCCGTTACTAAAGCTCAACCAATAAGCAAGCTCTTCTTCAATGACGTCTATTTTTGTTATTTTAGAATGCAAGCTTAGCGTAGCCAATCTACTATTTTCAACATTTTGTGCTACTGCATTTATAGAAAAGTATAAATTAAACAGCGCAGATGAAAGCACATGGAAAGAAGAACTGAAATATTTGGTTAGCAATATGCCAGAGCTTAAGGAGGTCAAAGCTCTCCTAAAAAAGTCTTTGCGCAAGTCATGATTGGGTAATGAGATGGAGTTTTACGACGAGATATGGGGAAAGATAAGGATTGATGAGCCGATTATCGAGGAGCTCGCGAGTTCACGCGCTATGGAGCGCATACGTGGCATAGACCAGTGGGGCGTACCTAGGAAATACGCACTGCCCCAGGAACCAGGCTATTCTAGGGCGGAGCACTCTTTCGGGGTCATGATTGTCCTCAGGAGCCTAAACGCGTCGCTCGAAGAGCAGGTGGCAGGCCTTTTGCACGACATATCGCACGCGGCGTTTTCGCACGTGTTTGATTTAGTAGTAGGAACTGGAGATACGGAGAGTTATCAGGATTCGGTGCATGCTGAATACTTTAAAGAGGGAAGCGAATTGGCTGGCATTCTGGAAAAGTATGAAATGGATCCCAAAGCCATATCAAAACTGGATGCATGGCCGCTAATGGATTCAGAAATGCCAGACATATGTGCGGACAGGTTCGACAACAATATAAGGTACTGGTCGAAGATGGGTGACAGAAAATTTCCGGCAATGGAAAAGGATTCTTTGGCGGTAATGGGTTCTTCCATGGTCTTCAAAGCATTTGAACCTGCAAGGGAATTCGCTTACAAGCACATAGAATGGCAAAACGAAAATGATGGATGGGGCGGCTGCGGTGACGACGCATTATTCAGGGGTTATCTTTTCGGTTCTGCTTTGCGTATAGCAATATCCGAAGGCACTTTAGAGATGGACGACTTTAAACTACTGAACGATGGGCAGGTACTTGCAAAACTTGAAGGTTCCAAAAACACCACCGTTAAAAAGATATTATCGTTGCTCGGAGAAAGGAAGGAGCTCGGCTACGAAAAAGGTTCTGAAGGGGAAGGAATTAGATTAGGGGGAAAGTTGAGGTGGGTTAATCCCTTGTTTATTGATGGAGACGGGCTTTCTAGAGTAAGCAGTTATGACAAAAAGCTTATGGAAATCGTCGAGCAAAACAGAGCCAAGAACAAAGCAGGAAAGTATATCTTAAGCATAGAAGGCATTGACCTTCCGATAGAAGCATAAGCTAACAGCACTCGTTGGGCTTGAGAATGGAGGTTTAACGATTTTAATGTTTCAGTTTGTTATATTAAAGGTGTTATTGATGAAAGCCCAGAGTGCTATGGAGTATTTGATGACGTACGGATGGGCGATATTGATTATCGCGATAGCTTTGTCTGCATTGTACGCCTTGGGGGTTTTCAACCCTGCGGCTTATGGACCGAGGGCTTCGCCGGGCTCATGTTCCGTGACAAGGCCAGACGGCGCGAGGACGGTCAACTTCATTTCGCTTTCTGGTTTGTGCAACGGCGAACAGCCTAAGTTTGTGGCATACGCGACAGGGCAGGAAGCAATAGTTGAAAGGAGATTTTTCCAAAACGACAGTTTCACAATCCTTGCTTGGATATACTGGCCGAGCAGCGTTAATCTAGCAAGCCCCGGAACCGGAAACGGCGATGTAGGTTATGCATGGAGCGGCTCCGGGAACGCTACGGACGATGGGTTCGGCGTATTTTCGAGGAGCGACCATTGGTACCTGAATTTTTACGGCGACGATCTTGAATGCAATGATGGACCTGTAACGGGGGAATGGTACCAATTTGGAGCTAGCTGGAACAACAAGACAAAACAGCAGACCATATGGGTAAACGGCGTAGCCAACTGCACCAGGACAAGCAGCGGATACGAGGTCACTAACGAACCGCTTTACCTGCTTGACGGTGCTGGAAGCTGGGATGGCGGGGCCTACGCCGACGGCTACGTAAGCAACATACAATTGTACAACAAGGCGCTGGGTGCAAACCAGATAATGGCGCTTTATCAGGAAGGCATTGGCGGAGCTCCCATAGCGCTGCCCAATCTTGAAGGGTGGTGGCCGTTGAATGCAAACCTTAACGATTACAGTGGTAACGGGTATGACGGCAGTGGGAGCGTTTCCTATAGCTCGAGCTATCCATCCCCTTGAAGTGGTTTCATGCTGGATTACGAAGCGCTCTTGAAAAAGGCTGGAATGGTAAAGGCTTACGAAGGGGAAAGCTACAGGAGAACTATCAAGCCCTTTTCCGATTCGGAGAGGTTCCTGGAGTTCGTCTCTTTAAGGAAAGCTCCCGGCATCGAAGCGATAATGGCGGCTTACATGAACGCTCTCGCGAGCTTTGAGGAAGGGACCAACATAGCCAATGGGATAGGCGTCGAGTTCATGCTTTTTTTGGCACATACGGACCAGATAAGCGCAGCGATAAAATCGCTGGCACCTAATGAAGGAGAAAGCTTCGTTGCCATATCGAACGATGCGAAGCTTGTGTTAAGAGTTTCAAAAATAGCGAAGTTGAAACCTTATGCCAAAAGCGTAACCGGAAACATTAGGGATATCCTCGAAAGGATGAGCCTTTCAAGGCTTCAAAAATAGTTTCCATTCAATATTTCCTTTATCCTAGCGGCCTTTTTCTTTCCAATCTTGTCCACCTTGCAAAGCTCCTTGATGTCGGAATGCGCTATCGCCTCTATGCTGCCGAAATGCTTAAGCAGCTGCCTTGAAAGCTTGGGGCCTATACCAGGCATGTTTGCTATTACGTTCTCCATGTATTCTTGATTCGTGAAAGCTTTTCTGCCGTTCTTGCGCGTAGGCTCCCTGATGCCGTTCTGTTCCTGCTTCGCCGTAGTAAGTATTATTTCGGCAGTGTCGGATGGGCTGTTGGACATAAGTATTGGTATCCCATACCTTGAATATATCGATATTATTGTTCCGTTTATTACGTTGTGCTTCAGCTTGAATTCTTCCGTGTTCCCTTCCAGCACTATTATAGGAAGCTCGTAGCTGTTTTTCATCCTTTCTATCTGGTCAAAAAGCCTTCCGTCCATTATCGACTTCTCGAAATCCGAAACCGTTTTGCGCTCTATGCAAAGCCTGTCGGATATTATGTAGTCTCCTATATCAAGCGTTGCGACTTCAGGTTCTATGCCCAAGCCAATAAGAGCATCTATCAGCTCCTGATTGCGTTCCCTTCGGTCAATAATCACGCGTATTGGCATTCGCCCTTCACGCTTTTGAGAATTTGATGTCATTTATCAGTACCGTCGAAACGTTGTTAGACTGAGAGCTTATGAAAAGCAGGGGGTTGGCCTGGCCCGCTACCATATCCATGTTGAAGCTATACCTCTGCATCGCTTTGTTTATCGTGAAATTTGCAACATCTTTGTAGCCTGATGTTGTTGATTCGATAACCTTTACCGATGAGCCATTGTATGCGCCGATTGCGTAGAAGCTAACCGTCGTATTGTCAACGCTGTTGCGCTTTGTGGTGTTTGTGGAGTTGTATATCGGAGCGTATACAGTTATCGGGCCCGGGTATATCGGGAGAAACATGTTGTAATCGCTGCCGTTGTACGCTATTCCGTATTCCGTCCAGTCGGGCAAGTACGGATATGATATGTAACTGTTGTTTAGCACACTGGCCTCTTCTGATTTTGTCGCAAACGCCATCGTGTTATTCCCATTGTATATAGGGTTGCCGAATATGCTGCTGAAATAGTCTTCTATGCCGAGCAAATCCGAAGAGCTGAACGCGTGTTTCTGAATGGCGAGCACTTCGGTATTGTAGCTATACATTGTGAAGAGCGATTCGTTAGTGTAGTTTTCGTTTACCGGAGAGGTGTAATTGAAGCCGTTCCCATCGATCAGGTTTTGTACTTCTACGGTAAGCGGTATGTTATAAAGGGAAAGCAGCTGCGTTGTGTTCTCCCTTCCGAAATAGCCTCCAATAAACGGCTTTTTGGAAAGCGCAGCGCCGTAGTTGGCTAGTCCCTCGTAAAGTAGCGGCTGGGAGGAATTTACATCCTCAAGTATTGGCAGTTGCAGCACGCTGAAGGTAGTGTTTACAGTTGAAAGCTCCTTGTAAAACGAGCTGCTCGGTACTGGCGTGGAGACTATAGATGCCGTTGCTGAAGTATGGGGTATGCCGCTGCTGCCTATTATAAAAAGCACCGCAGCTATTGCGATTATTGCATAAATATTGTACTTTTTGTTTCTTAGAATCTTGAGCTTGTCCTTGGAGATTATCTCTGTAATGCCGATTGCGGCCAATATGTCGAGCCCTATTGTCCCGACCGTTAGGAAGCGGCCTGGCTCCCTTATGACATTAAGCCCGTGTATCGCGTGGTATATTATGTATATTGTGGGTATTGAGGTTATCTTCGAGCCTATCTGAACGTATGGGCCCAAGGAGAGCCAGCCGAAGAATATTGCTATCGACAGCCAGAGCAGGTACCTTTTGCGCTTGGCCTTGATGTCGTAGTATATGCCCGCTATCGCGAGCAGCAGGGGCATATAGCCTATGTAACCTATCTTTTCTGTTGGATCGGATTGGAAAGTTCCTGCAAAATAGGATGTCTTAGCCCCAGGGTTGAATATGCCGTTGTAGTAGCTTGGCACAAAGAACGATAACAGGTTGTTGCTCCACCCTTCGTTGTACGTGACGTTGTTAAGGTACTGCGCCGAGCTTATGCCGCCCTTTTGGGTAAGCGTATGTATCAATGGTATGAAACCCCATGAGCCCAATACAAATGCGATGACCATTCCCAATATTATCGTAATCCAGAGCGATTTTGACAAAACAAATTTTTTGCTTTGCTTGTAATACAACTCGTATACCAGATAAACTACTACGACGAGCACCGAAAGCATTATCGACATTATAGCTTTTTCATAGCCCCCTAAGAAAGTTATCAGGACAAAGGATATGCCAATCCCGGCGGCGTTCTTGTATATCGCATGCTTACCGCCTTCGCCGTATAGCGACCTTAAGAGAAAATACAACAGCACAGGTATGAAGCCTATGTCGACCCAGTTCATGTGGCTGTAGGATTGAGCCACATGGGTTGCGCTGAAAGCATAGAAAAGCCCAGCAAGAAAAGCAGCATAAGCGTTTTTGGTTATGTATTTCGCGAGCACGAACATGCCAAATGCGCTTATCAAAATACCGATTAAAAGCGTTATATTATAAGCCGTAACCAATCCAAAAGCCTGGAACGGCAGCGATATTATTCCGGTAAGTGGGGATATTGTTTGGTATATGAGGTTTGCGCCGACAGGCCAGAATACGGAATATGTATAGTAGAGGCTTGCATGCGTTGAAAGCGCATAGCCCGTCCACCATATTTCCCACAGGTTAAGGAACGAGTCCCCTCCAGTACCAGGAACAGTTGTGCTTATGTGGGAGAATACTGGATTGAACACTATCAACGCAATTATTGCGTATAGCACCAGTGCAGATACGGTAGTTTTATTGACGAATTTAGAGGCATATTTGCCGTAATCGAAACGTTTGGGATTATTAGGCTTTTGTGCGTAAGCTGGCTTTGCAGCGTGCTGCTGTGGCTTCGGATCCGGATGAACCTGCGTTTGGGCGCCGGCACCATTAATCGCTTCATTTTGTTCTTCCATCTATTGCACTTGCGCATATTTTAAAAGCTTGAATATTCAATATTAGCGTGTCAGTATCGGAGCTTGTTTTCAATAAGCTTAGTGATTACGCATGTATGAGTATTCGAATCTAACAATAATAATACCTACTCTTAATGAGGCTAAAAATATAAAAATACTGATAAGCAAGCTTTTACAATCGTATAAGGGCGTCCACATAATAGTATCGGACGACGGTTCTAAGGATGGCACCGGGGATGAGGTGCTTTATTTCAAAAACAGGGCCGACGTTCAGCTTTTGGACAGAAGCGCGGAGAAGGTACACGGCCTGACGGCAAGCGTGCTTGATGCGGCGTTGCGGGTAAAGACAAGGGATATAATAGTAATGGACGCAGACCTGCAACACCCTCCAGAGAAGGTAGCGGCGCTTGCCGAGGCTCTGGAAAACTGCAACCTTGCCATAGGCGTAAGGAAAGAGGTCAAGGACTGGGGAATATACAGGAAAGTAGTTTCGAAGTCCGTATCTACTTTCTGCAATACCGTTTTCGCACTCAGGGGCAAAAAGACCTCGAAGGACATAATGTCGGGATTCTTCGGCATAAGGACAAAATTTTTCCAAGGCATAATAAAAGAGCACGGAAGCTCTTACATAGGGACCGGATACAAAGTGCTGCTCGAGACCCTAAAGTTCGTAAACAGGGACGAAAAAGTAGCCGAAGTGCCGTACACGGGATTCCACGACAGGATGTATGGAAAGTCCAAGGCAGGCACAAAACAGCTCATGGACATAATAAGGGCAACGCTCAAATGAGTGCTCGATATGGAATTAAGCAAGCCTGAAAATGAGGAAAGTGCGATAGAACTAGGGGCAAGGACCGCAAACGTTACGAGCTTTGTTCTGCTAAGCAAGATAGTGTCATTCGCCTTTGTGGGAGTTGCTTTCATAATAATAACCAGAATACTCGGGCCCGGCGGGTACGGGATATACGTGCTTGCCACGGGGGTCGCAGGCATATTCAGCTCCATAGGCAATTTTGGGGTGGCCACGGCACTGAACAGGTTCATTGCAAGATACATGGGCAACAAGGCCAAGCAGGCTAAGGTGCTTTCCGAAGGGATATTTCTCATTGCGCTCATAGGGCTTATTTTCACCGGGGCTGCGTTCGCATCCAGCGGTTTCATTGCATCGATTTACCACGGGGGCAGTTTCTATACATACATTTTCAGGCTAATCTCCATATCAATAATATTCTCGATGCTTTTCGGGGCAGTGTATTCTTCCTTGGTTGGGCTTGGAAAGGGCACACATGCAGCAGCAAGCATAACTGCCGAATCCGTATTCCAGTCTGGCGTTGGGATAACCTTGGCCGTCTTGGGATATGGCCCGGTAGCCCCGGTCATGGGGATAATATCCGGCTATGCCGCAGGATTTTTGGTTGGGATATTATTTGTCTTCAGGAACGGGATAGCTTTCAAGAGGCCTAAACTTTCGGGGTTGAAAAAGCTGTTTTCGTTTGCGCTGCCGATAGCCGGCTCGAATATACTCGGGGCTGCTGTCAACAACGTAGCGCTCCTGCTATTGGGTATTTTTGCCACGACGTTCGTAGTGGGAAACTTTGGCATAGCGTCCAGGGCAAACTACCTTTTTGACATAGTTTTAGGATCTATAGGCATATCGCTGCTCCCCACGTTTACGGCGAGCCTGAGGAACAGGAGGATAAAGTCAAGGACTGGCGAGTTCTTCTCCTATTCCGTTTATCTGGCTTTCCTTCTCGTTGCCCCGATGATATTTTTCGTGGCAGTTTTCGCCAAGCAATTCGCTTACACCGCCTTCGGTTCGGTGTATTCTCTTGCGCCGCTGTACATAGCAGTCACAAGCATAGGATTGCTGATAGGCATAGCCGGCAGCTACGCCAGCACGCTGCTGATAAGCGCGGGGAAGGTAAAAAAGGTGCTTTCATACAACGCAATTATAGCGTCGATTGAATTCGTTTCGATGATAATACTGGTGCCGCTGTTCAAGGGCATAGGCTTGGTAGTGCTTTTGTTCATGGTAAATCCGCTGCTTATAGACATATTCTTCATAAGGAAATCGATACAGGTATTCAAAGCGCATATAAACTGGAAGATGATTTCTAAGGTGGTTGTGGCGAACCTGATAGTGAGCGCCATAGTGTACGCAGGCCTTTATTTCGTCGACGTGCCGTATGATATAATACTTGTTTTCGCAGCGGTGGGTTTCATTGTGCTGTATCCGATAATATTGGGCCTTGTCGGAGGAATAACGACGTCGGACATAAGCCTTGCCAAGCGCGTTTCGTCCAATATACCGGTATTGGGATTGGTGATAAGCAAACTGCTATCGTACACGCAAATATTCGTCAACATTGCAAAGAATTAGGCTTTTTTGGATCTGTCGTTGATTTCCACTGCGGTTTTTATGAAGTATTTGAAAAGGGGCGCTGGATTCTCCGGCCTCGATTTAAGCTCGGGATGCGCCTGCGTGCCTACGCCGAGGCGGTTGTTCCATTCTATTATCTCGACTATGCGCTTGTCAGGGGAATAGCCGCTTATCACCAGGCCGTTTTTTGAAAGCGCATCGGAATACCTGTTGTTGAATTCGTACCTGTGCCTGTGCCTCTCGCTGGCTTTTGTCGAACCGTACGCGTAGTATGCCATTGAGCCCTTGCGTATGGAAACCGGCCATGCGCCCAGCCTCATCGTTCCCCCTTTGAGCTTTATGCTTCTCTGGTCTTCCATAAGGTCGATTATCTTGTGCTTTGCCCTGGGATTGAACTCGGAGGAATTCGCGTCTTTTAGTGATGACGCATTCCTGGCGTATTCTATCGCCATCAGCTGCATGCCAAGGCAGAGCCCCAGATATGCCTTCGAGTTTTCCCTTGCGAACCTTATCGCGTTTATCATCCCCTCTATTCCGCGCTTGCCGAAGCCCCCTGGAACCA
Source organism: Candidatus Martarchaeota archaeon (assembly GCA_023473395.1). Taxonomy (GTDB): domain Archaea; phylum Micrarchaeota; class Micrarchaeia; order Micrarchaeales; family Micrarchaeaceae; genus Micrarchaeum_A. The sequence goes on from JAMCYO010000033.1 coordinate 8,968, forward strand.
GTATGCCATTGTACTTTCCCAGCATTCCGTTGATTTGTTCCGGGCTTTTGCCCTCCAGGTCCTCGGATTCTATCCAATCCAATTCGATTTCGGCAGAGTTCGCATAAGCCGCATGGGTAAGCGCTTCCTTCACGCTGGCGTATGAATCCTTGAGCTTTACATATTTGCCCACGACCGCGATTTTCGCCTTTTTCCTTACGCCGTCGCCAAGGAACTCCACGAATTTCTTCCACTCGTTTAGCTGCGCCTTGTCGATTTTCCTGCCTTCGAAGCCAAGCTCCTTTAGCAGCATTCTGTCAAAATCCTGCGACATGAGCTTTAGCGGTAGCTCATATATGTTCCGTATCTCGCTGTCGTCTATAATGTTTTCCGGCTTGAGGTTGGAAAAGAGCGCGAGCTTTTCCCTAGTTGAGCTTTCAAGAGGCCTCTGCGACCTGCATATTATGAACTTAGGCTGTATGCCCAACTGCATCAATGTCCTGAGCGCCATCTGCGTTGGTTTCGTCTTTTGTTCGCCGACGCTCTCAAGCTCAGGTATATATGTGAGGTTTACAAACACCACCTTTTCCGTCAGGGAAAGCTGCCTCATCGCTTCTATGAAGTAGCTGTTTTCTATGTCGCCCACAGTGCCGCCCACCTCAACCAGCAGCACATCGAGTTTCTTGCTTTCCGCTATACCCTTTATCCTTTCCTTGAGATAGTCGGTTATGTGCGGTATTATCTGCACGTCCCTTCCGAGGTATTCGCCGCGGCGCTCCCTGCCTATTATCTCTGAAAACAGCTTGCCCCCGGTTATGGATAGATCGGAACTCACGTTTTCGTTCAGGAACCTTTCGTAGTTGCCGAAGTCCATGTCGACTTCTCCCTTGTCCTCAAGGACGAATACCTCGCCGTGCCTGAACGGGTTCATGGTGCCGCAATCGTAGTTTAAGTAGCCATCAAACTTGACAGGAAGAGACTTTACACCATAGAGCTTCATCAGTTTGAGTATCGAGGAAGTCACGATGCCCTTCCCCAACCCACTCATCAACGATCCGGTAATTACGACGTATTTATGCTCCATTACCACACGGATAAACGAATATGCATTACGACTGGCACATTTATATTTATTGCTGTAAGCATTGGAATGGTGCTTATGCGCGCTTTCATTGCATTGGAGATACCGGAAGAAGCGAAGCGCGAGATATCATCTGCCATGGCAGCGGTTAAATCCAGCATAAAACCTGTCCCAGAAGAAAACATGCATATAACCATTGAGTTCCTTGGCGAGATAAGCGAGGAGCGAGGCAAACTCGTCAAAAAAGCGCTGGAGGGTTTGGAATGCGATGGATTTTATGCCTCGCTTGGAAAGGTAGGGACGTTTGGGAAACTGACAAGCGTGGCTTTTGTCGGAATAGATGAAGGAAGGAATGAAATCGAATCGCTGCGCGGCAGGATTTGCTCTGCTTTGGGAATCGGTGGCGATGGGAAAAGCTACATTCCCCACATCACCATAGCAAGGGGCGGCGCATACCAACTGAACGCTTTCGCCGAAGAGATGAATACAGTGTGGAAAGGCGGCACCAGATTCTTTGTGGGAAGCGTGGTTCTGAAGAAAAGCGAGCTGGGCGGAAGCCACGCCAGGCACTCGCTCATTTTTGAGAAGAAGCTTGCTTGAGCGAACGCTCAAACTGGTCTATAGTCATCTTGTTTACGAGCTCGCCGGGCCTGTAGTTCATGTTGTTTACCAGTACATTGAAGCTCATGCCCTGCTTCGCGTCGAACGCTATGTGCCTAACCTCATTGCCGAACAGGTCCGCTTCCACCAAAGGTATGCCGCGCTTAATCAGGAATTCCATTATTTGCTCGACTGGCTTCTTGTCGGAACCATTCTGCAGGCCTATGAGCCTTGCCTCGATATTCGGCCGCTTAAGCGGCTTGATGAAGGAGCCGAACCCGGATATGCAGGGCTTTGCATCTGCGAATATGTTGTACGCTATCAGCTTGGAAGAATTCACATCGTAAAGGCTTGCAAGGAGAGAAAACGTCAAATCCGTGGCAGCGATGTACCTTTCGGAAAGCGGCACCCCGAAATCCGCAGTTGCCCAAGAACCCACGGGCACATACTTTACGTCCTCATACTGGTCCATCTTTATCTTTGAAATATGGCGCCTCTCCCTGTACGAAAGCTCTACCTTGGAAGATGAACCCGTTGCCTCCAAGGCTTTGGCAAGTTCCGAAAGCATTTCAGCAGGGATTTTCCCAGTATAGGTAGTGTTATCCATTTGTACCATGGCTTGAAGCTTTATATAATGTTGCGATTTCAAGTTTATAGCCTTTATGCAACTGCTTCCGGCTTTCGGTAGGCATTGTGCCGCAATTGCCCGAATTTATGAAAATTTATAAATATTAGCATGCCATAACTATAAGCGGTTTGTATTGGTTTTTTGCGCTCTCGCGAGGCGTTTCGAACTCTCGTTGTAAGAAAACTGAGTGACTAGATGAATGTAAAAGTTCAAGAGAATAACGAAAAGGTATTCAGATTCAGCCTTGACGGCATCAGGGAAAGCCATGCCAACGCACTCAGGAGGGCCTCCATAAACTCCGTAAAGACTTTTGCGATAGACACCATAACGTTTTACGAGAACACGAGTTCAATGTTCGACGAATACATAGCCCATAGGATAGGCCTTGTGCCGATAATAACACCTTCGTCAGGGTATAAAGATGATGACGAGATACTTTTCACCGCCGAGGCGACAGGCCCGATAACAGTATATTCAAAGGACATCCAAAGCACTGACAAGGAAGTTAGGGTAGCCTTGGAAGGCATACCGATAATAAAGCTCGGAACCGGGCAGAGGCTCAGGCTCGATGGAAAGGCCAAAATGGGCGTTGCGTCCAAACACGCGAAATTCCAGCCAGGGCTCGTAGCCGTAGAACAGAAGGGCGATGAATCATTCAGTTTTTACGTTGAATCATTTGGCCAGATGCCACCCAAAGAAATCATTAATAAGGCTTGTGACACAATAAAGGAAAGAATCAAGGAAGTCGCTAAGGTAGCTAAGAAGCTCTAACCCGTGCGGGGGTGGCAGAGCATGGCCAAATGCGCAGGACTGAGGAGTTTTGCACAAAACTTAGAACTCCTGTGTCTTTAGTGACTGCATGGGTTCAAATCCCATCCCCCGCATACAAAATCACGGTGAAATCATGAAGATAACTCCCGAAAGGAACGATATAAGGGAAACAATAGCTATGCTTAAGGAAATGTCAAAGGGCGAAAACGCCAAGCCCATAGCCAAGAAGCTTTACGAGCTGCTCGCGGTGCCGAGAAGGCAGAGGACCAGCGTGAACCTTTACAAGATAGCCAAGTACACAAAGGATGGGGACAACGTTATAGTCCCGGGCAAGGTTCTGTCAAAGGGCGTGCTCGACCACAAGGTCAACATCGCAGCATTGGAGTTCTCCGAATCGGCGATGGAAGCGATAAGCAGGAACGGCAGCGCGACCTCCAGCATAAAGGAAATGCTAGGCAAGAAGAACGTCCGCATAATAATTTAATGGTGCTTTATCATGGAAGAAAGGTTTAACGTTGAAAAATGCATAGTCTACGATGCAAACGGCCAGGTGCTTGGGAGAATCGCAAGCATTATTGCAAAGAACCTGCTTGAGGGCAAGGACGTCGCGGTAATTAACGCTGAAAAGTCAATAATAAGCGGCAAGAGAAAGCCGCTTGCCGAAAAGTACAGGACAAGGCTCAACCTTCAGGAAAAGGAAAACCCAGAACACTCGCCATACTGGTCCAGGAGGCCCGACATGCTTTTCAAGAGGATAGTCAGGGGCATGCTCCCGTACAGGAACCCAAGGGGCAAGGAGGCCTTCAGGAAGCTGCATGTTTATATGGGAGAGCCCAAGCTGCTTGAAGGAAAAGAACACGTTAAACTAAATATAAAACACGCGAAGGAGATATACGCAGGGTACATAAGCCTGAAGGACCTCTCCAACACGCTTGGGTATAGCATAGACAAGTGATATTTATGGCAGAAGCTGAAATGGTTAAGGAAAACGTTGAGCAAAAAGAGGAAAAGCCGAAGAAGGCTGCACGCACAAGGAAAAAGGTAGCGAAGAAAGCAAGCAAGGTTGCTTTTGCTAAGAGCAAGAGAAAGCGCAGCATAGCCAGAGGGGTCGCAAAGCCTGGAAGCGGCATGATAAGGATAAACGGGGCGAACGTTTTGACAATAAAGCCAGAGGAAATCAGGCATGAGATCCTCAGGCCGGTATATTTCAACGAAATGACGAAGAGCATCGCAGACGGGCTTGACATAAGCATAAACGTCAAGGGAGGCGGCATAAGCGGGCAAGCGCAGGCATCGGGCAGCACGATAGCTAAGCTCATAACAGAGTTCGCAACCTCCGACACAGTTAGGAAGGATTACATGCACTATGA
>JAMCYO010000035.1 GCA_023473395.1 Candidatus Martarchaeota archaeon
CATTATTAAAAATATGCTATTTGCTTCGCGGCTGGCGAAGAAAGCAAACGGAGTTATCCCATGGTGTTTGAGTGCAGGAGCCTTATTATGACGGAATAGTCATACACTTCGGCGAGCTTTGGCTAAAGGGAAAGAACAGGAAGGACTTCATCTCGTTGTTGGAGCGCAACATAAAATCCGCATTGGGCCAAGAGTTTGGGGAAAGGCTTGAAAGGCTCAGGGACAGAATGGTGTTAAACGTACATTCGGAAGATGAAGTAATCCACTGTGAAAGGGTACTTTCGAAAGTTTTCGGGATATCGTGGTACGCGCCATTCAGGAAATCCGATAGCAGTATAGAAGCGATCGTCGAAAAGGCCAACAGCTTTTTCCAAGGCGGCGAAAGCGTTAGGATAGAGCCCCATAGGGCACTCAAATCCATAGGCTTCGATTCGAAGGAGATAGTGGCTGCGTTCATACACGGGACGGAGAAGCTCAATTTCGTTCCAGAAAAAGACGGGAAGGAAACGCTCTACATAGACGTATTGGAGAATTTTTCAATGCTGCACAAGGATAGGGTAAAAGGAGCCGGGGGGCTGCCAGTTGGGGCGTCAGGCAAGGCCGTCGTCCTGCTTTCCGGTGGCATAGATTCCCCAGTTGCCGCATACTACGCAATGAAACGTGGGCTGAAACCCATATTCGTACATTTCTACGCATTGCAGAGCTACGAAGAACTTAAATCTTCAAAGATCCCGGAACTGCTTGACGTTTTGCTCAAATATTCTGGCAACGCAAAGGTCTACTACATACCGGTACATATGTTCCAGATTGCCGCAATGAAGGAAGACCAAAAATACGAGGTGGTGCTTTTCAAGCGCTTCATATTCGAGACTGCTGACAGGATAGCCAAGATCGAAAAGGCAAAGGTAATGGTAACCGGTGAAAGCCTTGGCCAGGTCTCATCGCAAACAGCGGAGAACCTCAAAGCCACATCGAACGGAATAGAAACGCTGTTTTTCAGGCCATTGGTGGGATTCGACAAACAGGAGATAATAGACGCATCGATGAGGCTCGGGTTCTATCCTATTTCCATAAAGCCTTACAAGGATGCGTGTTCTCTGAGGTCGCGCAACCCTGTCACCAGGATAAGCCCAAAGGCGCTCGAAGCGATATACGATAGAAACGGGATGGGGGAGCTTCCGGAGATTAGCATTTCAAAAGCAAGGGTAGAATTCGTGCCATGACCGGATAACCTCTTTGGGATTTCAAAACGGCACTGGATTATAAATATGGCATTGCGTCATCTTTTTAAATATTCACTAATCATATAAATACAAAGAATGGGTGAAAAGATGTCAGAGAAAAAACCTCAGAAACTTGTAGTTGAGCTTGACCCTAGCATGGAGTATGCGAGGCGCTTGCACTACAACGAAAAGCATTCAGGTTGGGCGATATTCAGAGCCATATACTGGAGCATATACATATTCGTGTTCGGAGTGTTGTTGTATACACTGGTTCCAGCAGGGATGCCAGTGTCGGCTTTCTTCGGCCTTGCGATAATGGTGCTGGCAATATTCGTAATCGTTTACGGATTCAGCACGTCGCTGCATATGAAGCTCATGAAAAGGTACGCATAAAGCCCGTTTGGCTTCATGCCTTTTTCTTTTTTTTATTTTCGTGTTTTTAATTATAATTAAAAATAATAGTATATAAGCCCGCAAGGCTTTGGCAGGATAGCCTTTATAATATTTGCCGATAAATAAATCTGTCAGCCGCATAACTTACTGTAAGCAATCCTAAGCATTGTAAAAGATTGATACTTTGAACTATAATTTTTACGAATCCAAGCATTACAAGCTTTTCATACTGATACCAATAGCGTTGCTGCTCATAAGCCTGCTATTCATACCTAAGATTCAGTACGATTCGTCGCTCGCTGGCGGCATAACGGTGCAGTTCTCAACCACCAACGCCATAACAACCAGGGGGCTTACCGCTTCTATGTCATCGCTGATAAAAGGGGCGAGCGCTTCGGTCTCAAAGGTCGGAGCAGTTTATACCGCTTCAATAACCATACCGGAAAACGCAAGCATAGTTATTGGGGACGACAAGCTCCTTGCGCTGTATTCGGAATACAGCGTTTATTCAAACGCGGAAGTGGGCTTGGTCTCCGCCGAAACTGGCCTGAAGTCAGACCCCTTGAATTCAACGCTTGCCGTGCAGAAAAATTCTTCACAGGCAAACGTCACCGCGTCGTTGCTTAACATGAGCAATGACCTGACTGCCGAGCTTGATGCCCTATCGCCCTTCATAAATTCCAGCTCGTTCATGGGTTTCAACAGAAGCGATGCGGCAGAAATGCTCGCAGTAGGGAAAAACGCGTATTCTAACGCTTCCAGCGCTTATAAATCCAAAATAATCTCTGAAATGCAGTCGGTTACACCGTTTACCTCTTATTCTTACCAGGAAGTAACGCCTACGCTTGGGGCATTTTTCCTCAACCATATGATAACAATAATAATAGCCGCATTCATAATAATAGCAATAGCAGTGTTTGCTATTTTCAGGATACCGATACCTGCAATTGCCGTGGTGTTCGGAGCTGCCAACGACATAATAGTTGCGCTCGGGGCAATGGGGGCATTCGGCATACCCATGGGCCTTGCCTCCGTGGGAGGTTTGCTGTTGCTGATAGGATACGCAATAGACACCGAAATGCTTTCTTCGATAAGGATACTCAAAAGAAGCGAGGATACCGTGACGAACAGGGCGTTCTCCACGATGAAAACAGGGACTACAATGACCTTTGCCGCAATAATATCGTTTGCGACGCTGTTCGCGATAGCTTACGTGTTTTACATTCCGACTTACATTGAGATTGCAGGCGTCGCGCTCTTCGGGCTCATTGCAGACATATTCACGACATGGTTCGGAAATACAATAATGATAGTCTGGTACAAGTTAAGCAGGGAACGCAGATGAACTTCAAAAAAAGTTATTTGGCTGACAGGCGCATAATCGCGCTAATAATAGTATTCGTAGCCCTGGCCATACTTGACGTGCATTACGGCTTGCATTTCGGAATAGAGTTCGTTGGAGGCACGCAGATACCGGTTACGCTGCAAAAAAGCGTCAACGCTACGGAAATGGACAGCATCATATCCACAATAGACCAAAGGGTGTCTACTTTCGGGCTTAAGCAGGTAACGGTCGAGGGAGTTGGAAGCTCGGAAATATACGTTTCCCTTCCAAGCGTTTCGGCTTCCGAAATAAACAAGACCGCTTCAATAATAGAAAGCCAGGGGAAGTTCCTGGGGGTCGTAAACGGGGTGCAGGCAATAAACGGCAGCGGCATACTCCCAGGAAGCATAGGCATAGTTCCCCCAAGCGCGATAAACAACACTGTCGAATGGCAGGTCACATTTTTCATAACGGATTCCGCGGCAAAGGCTTTTGCCAAGGCGGTATTCGGGCAGGCTAACAAGCCTTTGTACATGTTTCTTGACAGGCCGAGCGGGACCATAATATTGATGAACGGATCCATGCTGGGAAACGCATCGGCAGGGGTTAGCGCATCTGAAGCGGAATCCGCGATAAAGAACGCCCTAGCGTACAACAAGGACCCGATACCGTTGATAGTCGTATACAACAACAACGCGAGCATAAGCGCTGCCGAAAGCTACATCAACGCAAGCAGAAGGTCATATACGCAGATTTTCGCAAGCTACAATCTTCCGGGCTCGCTCATAAGCTACGCCAAGTCGCTGAATTACACTGTGAAGCTCGAAAGCAAGGCCAACATGACGCCATCGTTTACCGAGCTGGCAGTGGGAAACTTCACCCTAAACACATGGCCGCTCGTCGGGCTCCTCTCGTCCCCACAGCTTAATCCTTCAATAACCAATGGGAGCGTCGGAGACAGCTACGAAATATCCGGGGCTGCGCCTTCAACGCTTTCATATGCGCAGAAGATAAGCTATGCGGATAACATCTCAAAGACAATATCGAGCATATTAACTGGCGGGGCGCTTCCGGTGCAGGTAGTAGTAGGGACGCCAACGTCAATACCACCGACCTTGGGAAAGAGCTCGCTGGACATAAGCATAATAGCGCTAATAACTGCGATGGTGCTCGTTTCGATATTTATAGTGGTTCGTTACCGCAGGGTGTTCCTTGTCGGGCCAATATTGATAACGACGTTGCTCGAGCTGTTCATAATAATATCCATAATAGGGCTCGTAGGGACCATAGACTTATCCGCCTTCGCTGGAATGATAGCCGTGGTAGGGACAGGCGTAGACGCCCAGATAATAATAACGGACGAAATACTCTCCCGCAAGAACACCAGCGAGGGCGCGAAGAGCATACTCGGCAACGCATTCTACATAGTATGGGCCGATGCGGCACTGCTCATAATAGCGATGCTGCCGCTTTTCTTCTCCACATCATTGGTCGAGGTTATAGGCTTTTCGGAATCCACGATAATAGGCGCGTTGATGGGCGTACTGGTAACAAGGCCGGCATACGGGGCCATAGTAAGCAGGCACTACGTAAGCGATTAACACTGATTTGAATGATAAAATACTGCCCGACCTGCAACAGGTCAAGCGAGGAGGCGCGGTTCATAGGCGAATTCTGCGAGTTTTGCGTGGCAGACAAGATAAAAGCCACGCTGCCCAAAGTCATAAAACTCAGGAGATGCAGAGTCTGCGGAGCGATAAGGGACAGCGATGGATTCACAGACTACAGCATCGAGGCCATGACCGATGCGGTATCGCACGAGCTCCACATACCCAACTGCAAGATAAGGATAAAGGAGCTTGACCTGCAGATGAGGAAGGCGGTGCTCCGCATGGTATGCGAATTGAACGATGGCACCGTCGGTTTTGATTACGAAATTGGCCTTAGGTTCACCAAGGAGATGTGCCCGTCGTGCTACAGGAAAAGCGCTGGATATTACGAGGCCATACTCCAGCTTAGGGGCTCGGAAAAGAACGTCGCCAAGTTCCTGGACAGCTTCAACCTGTTTTTAGTGAAAGGAAACGCGTTCGTGAGCAAGACCGAGGAGATGGGCAAAGGGATAGACATGTACATAAGCGACAAGAAGCTCGTCTCCGGCTACTTCATGCTCCACAAGAGCTTAAAGCCCAAGGTTTCCTACAAGCTCTACGGCCTGAAAAAGGGAAAGAAGCTTTACAGGCACATATATTCGCTTACCGTATGAACCGGAAATGGACGGCGCGTCATTCCGGATTTCTCCTCTCCTCTATCTCTTTTTTCATTGAGGCTATCACGCTCTCGAGCTTGAGCCCGTTGTCCTGCTTGCCGTTCCTGTCCCTCACCGAAACGAGTCCCTTCTCCTGCTCTTTCTGGCCAACTATTACCATGTACGGCACCTTGGCAAGCTGCGCCTCGCGTATTTTCTTTTCGAGCTTCTTGTCGGAAACATCGACTTCTGCCCTAAGCTTCGACTCCTTAAGCTTTTTGTAGACGCTTTCGGCGTATTTGCTGCTGGATTCCGACAGCGAAATAACCTTGACCTGCACCGGCGCGAGCCACAACGGCAGCTTGCCTCCATAGTGCTCGACCATTATCGCAGTGAACCTCTCTATGCTCCCCAGGACTGCCCTGTGTATTATGACAGGGGTATGCTCCTTTCCATCTTCGCCGGTGAAGCTGATTCCGAAGCGCATTGGCAATTGGTAGTCGAGCTGTATTGTGGCGCACTGCCAAAGCCTCTTCTGCGAATCCTCTATGTCGAAGTCTATCTTCGGGCCGTAGAAGGCGCCTTCCTTTTCCTTTACTTCGTATTCCATATGGTTGCTTTCGAGGGCGTTCTTTATCGCGTTTTGTGCCTCGTCCCACAGCTTTTCGTCGCCCATGTGTTCGTCAGGCATTGTGGAAAGCTTGGCGTGGTACTTCAGCCCGAACGTCTTGTATACTTTGTCAACGAATTCCAGCATTAGGCCCATTTCGGCCTCAACGCCTTCCCTGCTTACGAATATATGCCCATCGTCCTGGGTTAGTTCCTGCACCCTGAAAAGCCCGCTAAGGGCTCCGCTTACCTCCCTCCTATAAAGTTTGTCGAATATCGCAGTCCTAAATGGAAGCTCTTTGTAGCTCCACCTCTTCGACTTGTATATGAGTATCGTTGAAGGGCAGTTCATAGGCTTGAGGCCAAGCTGGTCCGCGCCTTCGTCGACGAGGAACATGTTTTCCCTATAAAAGTCTATGTGCCCGCTGACGTGCCAAAGCGCCACGTTGGCAAGGGCAGGCGTGCTTATCTCCTTGTAATCGTAAAGGCTTTCTATTTCCCTGATGAAGTTCTTAAGCTCCCTGTATATTATAAGCCCGTGCGGATGCCAATACACCATGGAAGGAGAAACCTCTTGGTAGCTGTATAGATCCATGGCTTCGCCGAGGTTCCTGTGGTCGGATTCCGGCAGGCCGTTCCAATCGCTTTTCTTGACTATCGATAGATCAAGCTTCCTGCGCTTTTCCTTTTTTACTTCACCTTCAGGGCCGTAGTGCTTGCTCTGCTCTGCAAGGGGATGCCCCTTTATTTCTATGCGCCATTTCTTGTTCCAGCCGAAGGGGGCATAAACAACGTCTATGCCGGGCTCATCTATTTCGCGCATGCCCTTGAATATCTCCATCGCCTTTTTCGGCTCTTCGAGATTGTCGCCGAGGTGCGCAAATGGGTAAAGCACAAGCTTTTCGAGCTTTTGCCTTTTCGCAAACTCTATAGCGGCATCCACTGCTTTCCTTGCTATTTCGGGAGTATCGCCTTTCTCTATAGTAGTAAGCAGCACAAGCGCATTCTCTATGTGCTTTGCCTTCTCCTCGCTTTTTTCGTATTCGGACGCCTCGGGGGCGATCAGTTCATAGTCCATGCTTTTTACGTCAAGCTGCAGTATTCTCATTGAAACACCTTAAGCAGTAACAGCGTTTGAGGTATACGCTGATCGATTGCTTTGATTTCCTCGCTTATAAAGGCCATAATGGAAACGCGAAAAGAACAAGATTTGAGGGGCACGCCTGCGGCTGGATTCACAACGTTGATGTTTGGAATTTACCACCGCACATTAGCTTCACCAAATTCAAACAGTTCATTTTCACGAATAACATATTTATTAGTTCCGTGCAGTGTCAAGAGGGCTGCATGTCAACGCATGGCACGAACTTGTCAGTGGGGCACGCATCGTATGCTGTGACGTTGACTAGATACGTCCCCTGCGCAGTAAGGCTTCCAAGATAGCCGGTAACGTTGACAGGGCTGTAGGCAGTAACGTAGCTTGCTCCCGCTGTGGTACGCACAACAAATACTATCTCGTGCCCAAGTCCGCCGTTTTCGGTTCCTACATATATGTCTGCAACGTCGGGAGGCACCTGCAACAGAGTCAGCTGCTTTGCAGGAAAGCCCTGGGCTCCGACAACCGAGGCAACGCTTGCAAGCTTGCTGGCGGCCTCTTGGGCTTCGGTGGTCGCAAGTGTCGAGGACGAAGTCGCTATCTGTATAAACGCCAAAACCACTATCGGGAGCAGTATTATGAGCCCGAACGAAAGTGTTATCAGAAGCTCCAGGCTAGACTGCCCCTTCTTGTTTTTTCTGCGTTCCTTGCCCATTCACACACTCTCTATCCTGTCATACCTCTTCTTTTCCGAGATTTCCTTCTTCTTCTTTATGGATTCCATAAGCTTTTCCAGCGCCTTTGAGAACGTCCTGTCTAGCAGGAAATCCGTAATGCGAACATTGACTATCCCGTATCTCTCTATCTTTGCCCTTGCACTTACCTCATACCTGCTGTTCTTCAATCCCTTCACGCTTATCGCTATGTATTCGACATTGACCTTCCTAAATTTTTTAACTTTTTCTATGAAGGCATTGGCCTGCTCCTTTATATCGTATTCATATTCATAAGTAGACTTGTCGATTCCGGATATTATTATTTTGTTATTGGATTCCTTCCTTTTCGCTATAAGCGCGGAAAGCACATCCGATATCGTGACCACGCCGGTAGGAATACCGTCGCTTGTGACGATTAATGACGATATCGACCTTTTTATGAACTCTTGCACTGCGCTCCTGGCGTCTTCGCCGGACTCGATTGTCGCGGGCGACTTTTCCATTATGCTTGAAACCACTATGTTAGATGGTGAATAACGGTTGGTGCTCATCTCCGGGCTCCTGTCATTCGCAACAGTAAAGTTGCGGATAAGGTCGTGCTTTGTCAGCAGGCCCACCATCTTGCCGTTTTCGAGCACCAGTAACCTGTTCACGTTATGGTCGGCCATTGCGCTGCTTGCCTGTGCAAGGCTTGCCTTCGAATCTATCGCAAGCACTGGGGATGACATTATGTCCGAGCATTTGAGCCCCTTCAGCATCTCCATTGAAAGCACCATTTTCATCAGGGTAAACCTGTCTATAACCCCGATTACCTTGTCTTCTTCGGCATACGGGAGGGCGTTCCTTTTCGTCCTGTAAAAATAAAAAACAGCATCGTCCAATGAGGTTGTCCTCATTATCTTAGGGACCTTCACGGCGTATTTTACCGCGGGCGAGTTCTTGTTGAGCTTCAGGCTTATGGATTCCCTGTGCACGCTCCTAAAATCCACCAGGCCGTAGAAGTCGTTGCCCTTGTTTATTATTACAGCAGGGTTCTTGTACACTGCCGATATGACCTTTGTCATTGGCGTTTCCGCTTCGAATATAGGTACGCGCACAACCACGCTGCTGGGTATCCTGTCTAATGTTGCCATAAAAACACCACAAACATTATTAATTAGCTAAGGAAAGAATATTAAGCATAAGGTAGCACCAAACAGAATGCTTTTTGTTAATTTTGCCAGGATGGCAGATCAGCTATGCGGCCGCCTGCAGAGCGGCAAAGGAGGGTTCGACTCCCTCTCCTGGCTAATACAATCTCTATTTATATGTCTATTACGATGCTTGCCGAGTACCTGCCGTTTCTTTTCTTTATTGAAAGCGTATACCCGGAAACGCCCTTTACGTATATCTTCGAGTATTCGGTGCTCTGATCCACGCACTTGATTGTTGCTGAAACGTTTATTTTCCCGGTTCCGCGCAGAACCCTTACTTCGCCTACGGAATATCCATATGACCCGTTTGCGTCCAGTTCTGAAAGCGCGCGCTGCAATATATACCACAGGGCGTCCCTCTCCGAGGAGGCCGATTCCGATATTGATATTTGTTTGCTGCTTGCCTTTCCGGAAGTTGCATCTTTGCTTATCTTTTTTATGTCGGCTTGGGTATCGAACATGGCAAGGAGGGAATTCTTGACAAGCTCTTCAAAATCTGCACCGAAGGAAAAAAACCTTACGTCGGCAGTGTGGGCAACAAACCTGTATCTTAGCATCGCGGCACCTTTTTGGGATTTTGGTCGCATAGGAAATGCAAACGAAATTATTTAGTATGTGTTTGACAAATCTTATAAGTCCTATGAAGAAAAGAGTAACTGCTGAACAATGATGAAGCCCATTTCGGCTGAGGACTTTTAAGGTGTTTTTGTTGGCGATAAAAAGCCGTGCTATGAAAAGCAGCATAACGGCAGTAGCGGTGCTCTTTGCTGCCTTTTTTATAGCCGCTTACAATTCGCTGTCGGTAACGAGCCTTTCCATATCGGATTCTGATCCGGCAGGCTACGTAATAGTGCCGATGCTGATGCTGTTTGTCTTCATACTTTTCTCGATAAAGGAAAGGCTCTCAATAAGCTATAAGCCGCGCAATATTGCCTACGGGGCTGCACTGGCTGCCGTTTATTTCGTAGTTTATGCCTATGCCAACGTATCCCTGTCTTTCCTTTTTGAAACCTACAGGATAGACGCGCTGATGTTCCCGGTGCTCCTTTCCGCCTTTGCGGTTATGCTTTTCGGAACTTCAGGGCTAAACAGGCTTAAGCCGGCGATAATATATTCCGTGTTTGCGTCGCCCCTGCTGCTAATGCCGCTGCTAAACTTATCCGGAGCATGGACAAACTTCAATGCTTATGCGGTTTTCGGAGTTCTGAAGGCCTTCGGCATACCGGTCCTTAGGCACGGCATAATAATAGCAGGCGCATCTGGATCCCAAATATCCATAGCTTCGACATGCGCTGACATCGGCGCCTTCATAGGTATGTTTCTTTTCCTTATACCTATCGCTTACGTTTATTACGGAAAACCTGGGAAGAAGGTTTTATGGGTTGTTTTTGGCATGCTGCTGCTTTTTGCATTCAACATAGCAAGGATGAGCTTGATAGCGGCAGTATGGGCCTATTCCGGCACAAGCGCTGCGCTTAATCTGGTACACCTGTTTGTCGGCCAATTCCTTTTCGATATTACGTTGATAGCGATGATACTTCTTGCGCCGAAATTCTCAATGTACCTGAATTCCAGGGGCGTAAAGCACAATCACGTTTCCACTGGCAGAAACATAAGGCAGATAGGCACTCCAGAAAAACATAAGGCGATATACATTATACCAGTGGCAGCGGTTTTTGTCCTCGCAATCCTCGTTTTCGTTTTCACGCTGCCGCTCCATGCCTATGATTACGTGAGCCCGTTCAGGTTTTCCTATGCATCTTCGAACAGCATAAATTCTAGCATAATATCATCGTACGACTTAATAGCGCTCGATTCCGGATATAGCATGCGCTCATTGGCGTTCAAAGGCGGGGCGGAGCTTTTCGGAGTATATACAACAAACGACATAAATACTACCACAAACCGCTATCTTTTCATAAACACCTCGTTAGGCCCAAAAATCCCTAAAATAGACCTTGCGGCCTTGGGTGACATATATGAGCATAGGGAGATTGCAACAGATTCCGGAATATCGATAAACTCTTATGTAACTAACGCCAATGGAAAAATTTTCCAGCTAAACTATGTTTCCAAGCCAAACAAGGTATTTGGCAATTACACAGTTGCCAATATGGAATACGTGTCTTTGATAAACTCTACGGGAGAAGTAGAAAGCTGCCCGGGCATTAAGCCCTCCATAACAGAAGTTTATACGCTTATATACAATGCCCTCAATGGCAATTTCGCCGGAGAAAACAGCACTATAGCATGCATTGCGTACAGCATTGCTTAGATAATTTATGGCGATATAATGCATTTGGAATACAGCGCCGGATTCGTAATATACAAGAAATCTGAATCCGGTTTGGAATTTTTATTTTTGAGGAAGTCTAATTCCGATATAGACATACCGAAAGGCCATATAGAAAAGGGCGAGAACGCGCTTAGGGCAGCCATAAGGGAAACACGGGAGGAAACCGGCCTTGAGGTGAAACCTGACCCGTTCTTCAACATGCGCAGGTATTACTGGTTCCGCTTCGGGGGCGACACGGTAAAAAAATACCTTACAGTATTCCTATCCCCTTATATTGGCGGCGAGGTAAGGATTTCAAGCGAGCATAAAGGCTACGAATGGATTGAACCGGAAAAGGCAGTTCTGGAATACAAGAAGAGAGGGTATAATTATGACCATATAGAAGAGAGCCTGAGGTACATAGAAAAAAGGGAGAAACTTGACAAGATTAACGCCATATATGCCAAACTGCCGGAATCGGATCCTAATTGGTCCCTTAGCAAAAAATTGGTAAAGGGCGAAGGGCCATCAAACGCCAGGATAATGGTTGTAGGGCAAGCCCCCGGGGCCAACGAAGACGCTACAGGAAGACCTTTCGTTGGCAGGGCAGGCAAGCTTCTGGATTCGTTGCTAAGGAGCGCAGGCATAATGAGGAAAAAGGCTTACATAACGAGCGTTGTCCAATTCTTCCCCTATGGCAACAGGATGCCTACGGACCACGAGGTGGAACTTTGCAAACCTTTCCTTAAGGAACAGATATCCGTAATAAAGCCCAAGCTCATCATAACGCTCGGATCGTTGTCTTCCGAAGTTCTTTGCGGAGTCAAATCCATAAAGAGCAATCACGGAACAGTTACGGAAATAGGTGGAATAAAATACTTTTCGACGCTGCATCCAGCAGCGGCAGTGCGCATAAAAACCAACATGCCGATAATAAAGGGTGATTTCGAAAAGCTCAAGCCCTTGGCTAAGGAGGCGCTTTCAGATAAAAAAGAAAAGCAAAACCTGGCAAGAAAGAAATAGGGGTTGGAGCCCGCTGTAGGAAAGCGGGCTCCGCTTTACTGTGGGGGTGATACAATAAGTACATTGGTCGCCTTGCCAGCATCATATTTGTAATAAACTTTGTGACCAAGCTGGAACCTTTCTATGAGTCCCATCTTGTAGAGCCTGTTGAGCCTCGCGCACGCGGCGTTCTTGCCCTTGTAGCCCATCCCTTTCCTTATGTCTTCTGCACAAGCCATGCTGTGCTCTGACAACTGTATGAACTGCATTATCCTTGCGTCTATAGGGGATACCGCCAGCTGTTTCTGCTGCCTTTCCGGCTGTTCCCTCTTTTCCTCGATTAGCTGCTCCTCAGCCACCGGTTCGTTAAGCTCGGCCTCGAGGTTTTCAATCTTGTCAAGCATCTGGCGGAGAACAAGGGTTGTTTTCTTGTTTTCCTCGATCATGTATTTCAAAAGCGAGAACATCTGCGAACCTGTTTCCGCATCCTGATTCTTATGCGATTCCATAGCGGTTTTTTCAGATGCCTTTGCCTGCGAAAGCGTATCGAGCTGTTTCCTAAGCGAGGTAAGCTCGTTTTCTATTTCCCTTTTAGTTCGCATCCTTATCAAAGCCCCACGGCATTAATTCACGAATCTTGCATAATTGTTTCGCAATTGTTTCACAAATGGTTCATGCAACAATCATGATACAATCACAATACTTAACACCAAATATATATTTAAAGCTTTTCCCAAAAAAAACCAGCCGCGGATTAGCGGAACAATGCTCAATGCCTTTTCCTAAAACCGTGTTTGTCCCCGAAATTCCTTGGGGTGCCGCGCCTCTGCTGGTAATTGCGCTGCGTGTTCTTTGGTTTTTCCTTGACCGGAGAATCATTTATGCGTTTTATGCCGTCTTCGATATCCTTCTTGAGCTTATCGGCTATGAAGTTATGGGTATAATAGTCTGCTTTTAATGCCATAGCCAATTTTGCAGCGTAAAGCCTGGCTATCCTGCCCTTTACATCCTTCCTTGCATTCGCAATCTCCGGCAGCTTGAATATGACGCCGTATTTCGGCGGCTTGCTCCCGAACTTTATGTGCTTGAATAACGCCTTCTCCGCGCCGAGCAGCTGTATCGTGCTGGCGGGGAATGTGGCAAGCCTTTCCATAGAGCCGGCCTTGCTGAGTAGCTCGGCCGCAATTTTGTCCTCGGTTATGTAAGCCGCGTTGGGAAGCATCCTGTGCACGGCC
>JAMCYO010000011.1 GCA_023473395.1 Candidatus Martarchaeota archaeon
AGTCGATACTGAACTCCGGGTCGACGCCTTTAAGCTACAAAGTAATATTGCCTACTCTTAACACTATACCGCACAATGCAACTCCTACTGTAACGGTAACTCCAATGAATGGCACCCTGGCTCCGAATTCCCAGCAAGTAATAAGCATAAAAGTGAATGTCCCATCAGGAGACAAGCCATACCTGAAATGGCAGGGCATACTGTCTGTGGTGGTAGTCGCGCCCGCTGCAAATATAACCAGCGGCGCAGGGGCTGTGATAAGGGAGGGCGTGGCTAAGATCCTCACAGTAGAATCTGCGCCCCCCAGGGGCATACCGTTGATATATTACCTAATAGCGGCGTTGGTCATCGTAATAGCTATAGTGGTAGCCGTATACTTTGCCCTAAAGAAGAAGTCGCGCAGCAAAGCCCCAGCGCACAAGGTGAGTACTGCCGAGGTAAAGGCAAGGATAAAGGGAACATCTGCGAAATCCGCAAGGCGCACGACAAGAAAAGCGGTCAAACGCAAGCCGAAGGGAAGAAGTTCGAAGCGCGTGCGTAAAGGCGGAGCGAAGACGCGCAGCAAAAAGCCTGCCAGGAAGCGCTAGGGCATTAGGCATAACCGATCTAGCTAAGCTACTACTGCGCATCCTAATCAAAAAGTCTAGATTAGTCGCCAGCGCAGTATGTAAGGGCATTCAACTCCCCCAAATCTATAACTGGTGGAACAATGCCAAAAAAGGAACTAAACAGAAAGGAGATATCACCTCAGGATCTTGATGAGGGATTCTGCCCAATATGCTGCCCTGATAACTAGCGCATCGGAGCGCTGTCATAAACCCGCAAAACCGAGCTTAAATGCAGCAGTTATAATTGCAACGCTCATATGAGCCTGCCTATCAGCAGTATCCCTATCAGTATGAATATTCCTCCAAAAAGCTCTACCGGGTAGAAGCTGCCTATTATCACGCTGCCGATTAACACAAAAAGCGTGTCGAGATACCCGAAGTCGTTTATGAAGTTCCGAAGCACAACGCTCTTGGACGCTTTCCTCCTGTCGGACATCTTCATGGCCTTGAGCTCGGAAAGCGACGCAAGTATAAACACAAAACCGCCGAAGAGCCCAAGGGCGAAGTAGCCGTAGCTGAAACCGCGCATCCCGGAAATCACAAAGAATAAAACTGCCACGGGTACGAAGAACAAAGGCTGGAATATAAGCTTGCTGCCAATGCTGTACCTCTTAATCTTGTAGAATTGAGCATAATAGCCTACTCCTGAGATTCCAGATATGGCAATTATGAAAGGTATGGTGCCTACTTGGAAGCTATACTGGTTGCTTTCCGCGTAAAATATGCCGATGACTATGAGCAGCACCCCGGAAAGCAGAAACAGCGTCTGCCTTTGGCTTAGGGCTTTTCTATACCTGAAATAGTCTATAAGGAAAAACACCAACGCGGAAAGCCCTATCAAAGGGTATATGCTCGCCAAGGTATACTTGGTGTAAGCAAAGAACAGGATTACGCTGTAGCCCACTACCGCAAGAGCTGAGAACGCGCCAAGGTAGTAATCATTGCGCAGCCTGAGCCTGAACCTAAGCCGCGCTGGCTTGCCAACAACAGCCACGCCAAGGCCAATGCCAAGCGCTATCGAAAGCATGGCAAGACCGAGCCCAGCGTTTTTTATCACTATGTAGTCTATTGTCCCGTTAATTGCGTAAAGCAGGGTGCTGGCCATTAGAAGCGCGTAAGCCTTGTGCAGCATGGTATCTTATCCTGAAATCTTATTCTGAAACCACTATAAATACTTTTGCAAAAACCGTTACCAGTAAAAAGGTTTTCACTGCAAAGGCGTTTCAATGTAGAGTAAGCCCACTACGTTTATGCGTTGGGATGCCGTAATAATACCTTGCCTGCGCGGTGTCTGCGCAATCCCGAACATCGGCGAATCCAAAAGCTAATAATTTATTTGCTGAGAATAATCCATTGTGATTCTTTGAAACCCCTGGAAATAATAAAGGAAAAAATAGTCATACTGGACATAGAGGGTTCCGGAGGCATCAAGGGCGGCGACTCCTATTCCACAGGTTCTATAGTCTCTTTGGGGGCAGTGGACTTCAATACGGGAGACGAGTTCTACGAGGAGTGCAGGGTAATGGATGGAAGAGGGCACAATTTCGGGGCGCTTCGCGTAAACGGCTTTACGGAAGAGCAGATATACGACAAAAACAAGCAGAGCGCAAAGGAGCTGCTTGAGAAGTTCGAGAAGTTTTGCTCCGTGCACGGATCAAGGATCATCGGCGCTTGGGGCATGTACGACTTGAAAATGCTCGAGGCTGCCTATGCATATTACGGTAAGGAGTGGAAACTCCCGAAGCAGTACGTAGACCTTAAGCAAATCTCAAGGGAGCTGGTAAGCAGGCACAGGCCCGGCTTAAGCAACACTGCCGTCAAGCTGGGAATGCCGCCCGAACAGGAGCCGCATATAGGAATAAACGGTGCACGGCTTGCTACAGAGGTGGTTTCTGCGATACTTTTCGGAAGGCATTACTACAAGGAATACGAACGTTTGCCGCTCCAGAAGCCAAAGGACATGGAAAAACTAGGAAGCCTTGAGTTAAGGGCAATCCAGCCAATAACAGGGCATGCAATTGAATCTAAAAACAAAGGCTGATTCAATCTTTGTTTTCTTCTTCGGAAGGCGCAGCGCCATCTTGCGGTATGGCATTTAAGTTCATCGCGTTGTCCATCGCCTCGTTGGTTGCGTTGAAGTGCCTCCCCTTGTGCTCTGTTTTTGCCCATGCGGAGGACTTGTCCAAATATTCAAGCTTCATTGCATTGAAATCCGCGACCCACTGCAGCACCCAATATGCAGGGGTTGTAACTGCGGCAACAAGCGCCTTTGCCCGCCTGAACCTTATATGCTCCTTTTCAGATTTGGTGGCAGCCAGATACCCGATTCCGTTCATCGCAGCATAAAAGCCGAGCATTGCAATGTTGAACCCCGCAAATATTTTTACGGTCTCATCCAGCGCGTTCGTGGCATATGCGTAAACGCCTACTATTATCCCTGTAACGTTTATTGCTGCCAAATGGGGCTGCAACGTGGTTAAATAGGTATGAAACTTCTTCACCGTTCCATCTGGCGGATTTTTGACATTCTTTCTCATAGCCTGTATCTTTCCCTGGTCCCATCTTGTTCTTTGCCTTATCCACGCCTTGTTTGTAAGTGGGGATTCCTCCCTTGTAACAGAACGCATCATGCCGACCCTGTTCACTTTTGGGTTAAGCCTCTGTGCCGCAGCGTTGGCATCTTTCCCTTCGCTATTTTTCAAGTCGACTCTGGTAGAGCCGTAATAATCGGATTTGCGGATGTAAAATTCTTTTGTATATGCCCTCTTTTTTGTTATCCTGGGCTCGGGCATTTCTAGTTTCTTTTTGTCTGTGCTTCTTTCCGAAACCGCAACATGCGTGTTGCTGTTGTAAATGCGCAGGCCCAATTCGAAGTCTTCTGTAAGGCTGTTCTGGTCCCAGCCCCCAAGCTTTTGAAGAAGCTCGCGCTTGAAAAAGTTCGTAGTTCCGCCGAAGGGCAGGGGATAATCCGCATTTGAAATCGCTTTTAAGTAGTAGTTGAACCAGTAGCCGTATTCTGCCCTTAGCATTAAGTTCTTCCATCCGTCCTTGTCGTTCGTCATGTCCAGCCTTCCCTGTACTGCATCGTAGCCCCTTTCCTGTATCAGGTAAGCGGACTCAAGCAGCATGTTGGGGCTGACTATGTCTTCAGCGTCTACGACCCCTACCAAGCTTCCGTTTGACCTTTCAAGCCCGTAGTTCAACGCCCTTGGCTTTCCCTTTCCCGGCACATCGGCCTCTACGACTACGGGCTTTACGTTATGGAATTGTCTTGAAAGATCCTCTGCCACTGCCCGTGTCCCTATATCGTCCTTTTCAAGCAAAACAAGAACCTCGAACAATTTTTTCGGGTAGTTGGAAAGCTCAAGCGCTTTTATGGATTCCCTGAGAACGCCTTCCTCGTGGTATGCCGGAAGAAGCACAGATATCTTTGGCAGCTTTTCCTTATTGGCTTCCTTGAACTGTTCCAATTCCTCGCTGCTGACGCCTGTATCGCCCTTTCTTCCGCGAAGCAATGCTGACACGTTGTAAGAATTAATTCCAAGCCATACTGCGTTGTACGCAAGGCTTATGTCGTTTATTGAAGTTATCAACCAATCACCATCATTTCTGCCATGGCAAATCTGAAAATTGGCTTGGTCGTTTGCATTTTTACCCTATAAACGACACATGAAATTTCCATGGTGCCATTCGTACGCAGGGCAGGCTTGCAAATATTATACCAATAAAAAGGTGTCAAACGCTCAATTTTCACGCCCTACATTTATTTAGCCTAATATTTATGGTTTGCCTTACAGAGACTGTGTCCAACAATTCCATTATTTCATAGGTATTTAACCCAAGCTTACATTTTGTTTTGGCGACAAAATGTATACTTATAATAGAAATTGGGGAATTTATAATAAACAGTTAGTGAACCGCGGCGGAGTCATGACAATTTTATAGAACCATAACTAATGAAATATTCGCCATTGTGGGAAAAGAACAAAAAAGTTGGAAGGCGCTTTGAATTCTCCAAAGGCAGATATCCTAAACAAATTTTAGCGATATAAACCGAAATAAAGAAATAAATCGATATTTGTTTACATTCTGTTATTTATTTGAAACAGTCAATCAATCAAAAAGAACCTATAAATATTTCAAAATAAAAGCACGATTATGGCATTCACCGTAGTAATAGATGGCAAGCCCTGCTCTGGCAAAACCACGCTTTCAAAAGCGGTTGAGCAAAAACTAAATTCCGAAGGAATAACCGCCCTGGATGCGAAATCAGAAGCAATGGAAAAAGGCCCGCTCTCAGGCCTCCTGAGAAAGTTCGCAGAAGGCGAAATAGATTCCTTCAGGGCGCTTTTACATTCTGCAACCTACCATACATTAAGCTATGTCGCACTTGAGCTGTCATCTTGGGCAAACAAGAAGAATTACGAAGTCATAATGTTGCAACGCTCGCCATACGCGTTCTCGTTCATGATAGAAGCCGCAAAGATTGCTTCAGGCAAAGATTATGGGCATTACGAGCAGTCTGGCTTCTTATACGGGATAATAGAGTCATGGGCCAAATTCGTAAAGCCCGACCTTTTCATATACCTTACCGCAGATGTCAATACTCTAATGTCGCGCTTTGAACACAGAAGCGACGGGCGGGACCGCGTCCATAAGCAGATGATATTGGAGGACGACTCCTTGCACATAAAGCTCCTTAGGGGCTACATGCAGGAACAGAAATTCATCATGGTCGACAATACGACCAGCATAGAAGAGTCAACAAAAAGAATATCTAGTATAATAAAGGATTCTCTCCTTCGTACCGAAACCGCAAAAAGGCATAACGACAAAAACGACGCCAAAGCGCTTTCTTCCCGTTAACTCAAAAAGCCGGTTGCCATCGCATCCAATTCAATTATTGCTTTTTCCTCAAAAGGTCAAGAGCCTGCTTCAATTGTTCCAATGCTGCAGGCGCATCAGTTGTGCATGTGCCTGCAAAGCTTATGGTCTGCAGAACCGTCGCAATAGGAATACAGCTTAATCTTATCCCCTTTCTCTTTCCTTAAAAGCAGGCTATTTTTTTCATCTACGGAGCTTCCCATGTAAACGCTTCCCTTTGCTATGTTGTCCTGGCTTTCCAATGCATTTGTGAGCTTCTTTTGTTCGGAGTAATTGTCCCAGGCGTTCCTGTTGCGGGCTTCGTTTGCCCCGCCAAATCCCTTTCTGATTCTTATTCCATAAGCGTTCGAGCCGTAAACGAAATGCCTTCCGCTTTTGGCATTTGAAATTGCATCAAGCAGGTTTTCTTGGACAAGGCTGAATTCCATGTTCTCTATTTTCCTATTGCCGTAATTTGCGTAAGCCTCGCGAGCTTCTATGTTATCCTGTGCGAATATGTGCCACAGCGGATCCACGGATTTTTTATCAAAGTCGTATTTGTAAAGCTGCATGCTATTGTATACCAGCTGGTAGCCGTTTATGTCGCATATGGTCGCATTTCTTATGTTGTTGCTTGCAGATAGTATGGAAAGCAGCATTATGTCTTGCGTAAATCCGCCGCTTATTCCCGTAAAGGTCTCTATGCCCTCCAGTTTTGCAATGTCATCAACAAAAGCTTTTGGGTAGGATTCGTTTGAATTATAATAGACTCCCGCAGGCTCGAACTTTGCGCCCAATACCGGTTTGGCCCTCATCTGGAACTTTACCGTGCTTCCCGAATATGTTATTTCTATCTCTGCGCTTTTGTCCATTTGATCCAAAGCCTTTTTGGCCTCGCGGAATGCAACCATTAATGCATTGCCATTGCGGTTTTCAACTGCAGACTTGAAGGCCCTACTCAAATCTAAGTCCGTTTCGGCTTTGCCTGTCTCTATAACAAGTTCCTTTTGCATGATTCGGTTGCGCCATACGTATTATTTATATTTTTTCAATTGCCGCAAATGCCAACTTACGGATTATTAAATCAGTTTAGCCAAAAGCAGGGTATGGAAATCACATACGCCCTTGGGCTTATCGGAAGCATTATGGTGACCGTGGCCTACGTTCCGCAAACAGTCAAAACCCTAAGAACAAGGCACACCAAGGACCTTTCATTCGCGTGGCTGCTGATACTGTTCCTGGGGCTTGCAATGTATTCGGTATACGGAATCGCCATAGATTCCATTCCTGTAATAATATCCAGCGGCGCAGGCAGCATCTTGGTATTCATACTTCTGGTGTGCAAGCTCTTATACAAATAAAGGAGTTAACAACAGGCGTTCATTTCAGGCTCTTGTAAAATTCAAGGGTTTTGTCCGCTGCCTTTTCCCAGGAGAAGCTTTTTGCATAACTTATTGCGCTTTGCGAAAGCACATGCCTCTCTTTTGCAAGTTCCGCTATCGCCTCGAAAGCCTTTGCCTCTGAAGTCTTAAGCGCGTATTTCGCGGCTTCTTCGGGTATGTCCGCGCTTTCCAATATGAGGACAGGCGTCCCAATGGCCATGGATTCCAGTATCGTGAGGCCGAAGCCCTCCAGCTTGCTGAAGTGCAGCAGCGCCACGCTTGTCCTTAGCTTCTTGGCTATGTTCTCTGTCTTTTCCCCTATTATAACGTGCACGTTTTTATGCCCGAATAGCTCCGGGCTTATTTTGCCCCTCTCGGTAGGCGTGAATATGAAAAGCTCGTCCTTTATTCCGTAATCTTTAACTGCCTTTTCGAACTGCGATACAAGGAATGGCACGTTCTTATGGCTATAGCCTACAGAACCAACGTATACGAAGTCCTTCCTTTCACCAGCGTAAACTGTTGTGCTTAGGAACGCATCGTCTATGCCTTCATGTATAACTGCAGTTTTCTTTCCGGAAATGTCCACGAATCCACGAACCTCGTCGAGCGTCTTGCCGCTTACGGCTATTATTCCGTCAGCGCGCTTGGTGTTCCTCAAGGAAGGCATTACGCGCCCCCTGTATTTATAAAAATCAATGCTGGCTGGGTTTTTTGTGCTGTGCCTGCTGAATATCGCAGCGTCGTGCCATGTCACCGCTACCGGCGCTTTGGTTATCGGAAAAATCGTATTTGGATACATGAGGTGGACCACATCGACATCCTCGCTTATCCTTACGCCTGCAAGCCTTTTTAGCCCCATCTTCGCGTTTCCGATAAAGCTGGAAGCCGCTTTTGCAGTGTAGGTGTATACCTCGTTAGAACCTCGCAGCCTGCTGTAGATTTCATAAGCGTACCTGCTGACTCCGTCCTTCTCCTTGAACTCGAAATCGTTACCTACCAAAGCAATCCGCATCTGAACCACAAAGGCAAACCATTAGCATATTGCTTAGGCATAATTTATAAATTGGTTTTTTTGCATTGCTTTCAGCGCCTAAGTATATCCGAATAGTCGTCTAGGCTTTTCTGGGCTGTCCCGCTTTCCATCGATGAAAATCTTTTCCAAAGCGCCCTAACGCTATATCCTTTGTAAGCGCAAGCCTCAAGCCCTTCAACCACGAGCATAGCCACTTCTGTGTTCTTCCTTTCGAGAAGCTTGCCAAGGATTGCAAGGACATCATAAAGCAGTTCAAGGTCCGTGTGAACTATATTGCCCTTTGTGTCGGGCCCAAACAGCTGCCACAATTCTTCAAAGCTCGCATACATGAGATATGAGGGATTGTAGTAAGTGTTTTCGTATTTCTCATACGTTCTTTTGAAAATTTCCTTTACATACTGTTCTATCATCAACCCGCCTGATCCGTTATAGCCTTCCGGCTTCACTGGAAATTTTGGGATAATCTTGTACAGCTTTTTTTCCATTACTGCATCGTAGCTGGAAAGTAGATACGAGAGCTTTTCGTAAAATTCCTGCCAAAAGGTTGTTTTTGCCTCGTAACTGTATTCGGGATTCCACCCTGTTGGCTCCCTGTAAGCCAACGCCCAATCGCCCATGAGCTCTTTCTTGAGCGTCAAGACATTTTTAAATTCCAGCGAGGCGGCAAAAAGGCGCTTTGCATGGGCCAGCGCTCCAATCCCTTTGGTGGCCTCGAATGCCTTGTAATGCTTATCCAATGATGTTTCTGCTTTCAATATTAAGCCGTCAAGCATCCTCTTCTCGATTTCCGTTATTTCTATGTCAGTAAGCTCGCCCCTATCTGCAAGCTTGCTTGCGGCTAGCAAGAACTTTTTCCCATAGCGTTCCAATCCATGGGCCGAAAACCTTTCGGCTTCTTTTTTGAGGGCTTCCATCGCCATCTCGCTGTTGCCAAGCTTGGTTGCAAGATAAAAACAGGATATGTATTTGCCCCTGCTCATCATCTCCGTTGCGGTCTCCCTATACAGTTTTTGAATCCCATTTACATCCTTGTTCCTTGCTCCTTCCAAAAGAAATCACCGGCGAAACTCCCTCATGTATTCTGCATATGCTTCGGCATTCTTGGCTTCTATTCTGAACTTATCGGAAAGGTAAATGTTTAAGGACCTCAGCCTAAGCGCGGCCAAACCCACTAAGCTAGAAATGCCGCCAATGGCGCCCAAAACGATAACGCTAATTTGGTTTTCTGCTCCTTCCATGGTGCGGCCCATGTAGGCGGCAAGCCCTATGCTCATCGCGGCGTTGGCGAAGCTTATTGTGGCGCTTATCGTGTTTCCCTTTGCAGTAGTAAGGCTTTTTTCCGAGAGCCTAGAATAGTATTCACTCTTTAACTCTTCATACCTTAAGCGCTGCTCGCTATCGGTAGAATCCGTGCGCAGAATCTCCATCAAAAGTTCTGAAGACGATTTTTTACCATCCCTGTTTTTCTTCGTAAGTTTTTTGAAGATAAAATCACCTGCCAAATATGCCTAATATCCTTTTTCCAAATATTTATTAGTGCCGATTCGGCGCACGCCATGATGCCAGAACATAAAAATGTAACGTCGTTATCCCATGATAACCGAAAAGTTTAAAAATACTGCAAGAACTTTAAGATAGATTTATATGGCAAAACATATGATGCATTCAGGTGGCAGGCAGACCAACGGAGGGGTCTTCGCATTGGAGTTCGTGGGCAGTCTTTTCTATCTGGTACTAGTTTACCTGATGGCTGCAGACGCCATGCCGGTCGGAGTGGTTTTCAACGGGACAGGATCGTTCTGGCTTCCGGTGTTTGCAGGGGTTTCAGTAGTGGCTGCGATAGCTCTGTTCGTATTCAGCTTTACGTATCTATCGGAACCGAAGCTGATAGCAGGAGAGCACACTAAGAACCTCGGACTATACTTTGCAGCGGCAACTGGAATAACGTTCTTCGCCATGACGATAGGTACATCCTATTTCGTCCTTGCGTTTGCCGGATTCGTGCTTTCGCTGATAGGCGGAATGGTCGGATACAGAATGTAAATTCGGAAATGGGTTTGGCATATGCGCCAAACTCCTTTTCACTTTTTTTTAAGTTTTGAAATAGTGTAAAATTCTATTGTTTGATTTGGTAAATCTTTTTAATTGTATGCAGCTAATCTTAAACAGGCCTTTTTTGAATGGCTGATGGCGAAAGCAAAAGTATGGGACAACGAACTAATCCTATAAATCTCGGTTATACCGGTTCATGCTATGGCCCTTCCCCCTCAGTCGTAAAAGCGATAAAATCCGAAATTAAAAACGTTAACGCTTATCCCAATGAAGGCTACATGCAGCTAAAGGCTGCAATAGCCAAATACTCGGGAGTGAAGCCGGAGAATGTGGTTGTTACAAACGGCTGTGACGAAGCTATCGCGCTGGTAACCTACCTATTCGGCCAGAAGGTGCTCATACAGGCCCCTACGTATTCGGAGTTTGAGCGCATAGCCCGTGGGATAAACGCGGAAATAAGGATAAAGCGGCAGAGTATAGCAAAAAGCCCGTATAGGATAAACTTCACCAAAAGCGATCTTGGCTGGGCCTCGCTTGCATGGATATGCAGCCCCAACAACCCTACGGGCGATGTGATTCCAAGGGAAAAGATACTCGAGGTGGTAAAGGCAGCCAAAGGAATCGTTGCAGTCGATGAAGCCTACTATGAATATTCGAAGGAATCTGTAGTGGATTCCATTGGCTCGTTCAAGAACCTAATTGTTACAAGGACATTCTCCAAGGCGTTTGCAACCGAAGGCATAAGGCTGGGGTATGCGATAGCCAATAAGGGCATAATATCCGCTCTGGAAAACTCCACGCAGGAATTCAACGTAAATAGGTTCTCGAGGGCCGCCGGGCTTGCCGTCCTGAAAAGCATGGGCTATTACAAAAAGGAAATGCTAAAGCTTAGGCGGATAAAGGCAAACTTCGAGTCCAGGTGCTCGAGCCTGGGCATAAGGTCAAATAGCCATAACCTTCCGTTTTCACTGCTTCTTTTTGATTCGGATAAGGAAAGGGACGCCATATACAAAGGAATGGTTTCCAGGGGGGTAAACGTCTTCAGGAACACCTACGAGGAGTTTACCGGATTCGATGATCCTGCGATACGCGTAGCCATAGGCAATAAAAGGCAGATGGACGCTGCGGTTTCAGCAATAGAAGAGACGCTGCGCGAAAATGCCAAAACCAATCTGCAAGGGCTGCAAAAAGCTTAAATATTTGGAAATGTCATTTGAAGCGTGCGGTATTGCATTCAAACGATAATTCTAAGGCTTCAACGCAATTACGAATGCGCACCAAAGTGATAAGATGGAATCTACTTCAAACAACCAAAAGAATATTGTGAATTCCGAAATCCAAAGCGCAGCACTTTTGAGGCTGGCAGGTTATACAAAGAAAGCTGTAGACTATAAGTCTGAGTTCATAAGCTCACAGCTAATAAAATACCAAAATTCTCTAGTCAAGATAATATTTGGCGTGCTAAAGCCGAACGATACGATAGGCATGATACCCAATGGCTCGGCCGGCCCATTGCTCAACATCGTAAAAGACATCAATTCCGAGGTTGAAAAAATATATTCGACAGTAAGGGGAGAGGTGTTGGAGCTTATAGGTGACTCTGAAGACCTTTATAAAAGCGTTGAGCTTTCTTCATCAGAGATTGTAATAAATACAAAGCAGCTCCCTGAACTTGCAGATTTTAGGAAGGAACAGAGGAAAAGGGTAAGGAAACCAAGGGTACGCACAAGGCTTGACGGCAAAATGACGCCTTCCAGTTACGCCACGGAAAGCTTCACGAAGGAAGAGGCTAAGAACATATACAAGTCTACGAAAAAGAGGCTTTCGGAGGAGCAGAAAAAAGCAAAGGAAGAGATAAAGAAATCGCAGGATAAGGTTTCTAAGCTAAAAGGCAGCACAAACGCTTCCATACTCGCGGAGGCGAAGGGGCTTATGCAGAATCGTGAGTACTCGGAAATGCTAATCGGCGCAGTAATATCAAAAAGCAAGATAGCCGACCAATTCATAAGGATCCAGGACTTGCAATGGCTCGACGATTCGATAAAGATATACAAAGAGATGCTAAGGAGGGACAAGGAGAATTCAATGGTGAATATGGGCACCAAAGAGATGGAGTCGTTTTTCGATATTCTGCGCGATGACATGATTAGGGTAAACAACATGCTGTCAAAAGGGATATACGAGCCCAAGATTGACCAGGGAATAGCAGCCGTCGTGTACCCTCCAGTAAGCAAATAATCTGGCAAACGCCTAATGCGGGAGTATGCCAATTTCCGGCTTCCACTCCGCACTGGCCTTGTTATACCTCTCAATAGTGTCTATGGGGTACCATATGCCTTTGGAGACATAAGCGCACAGGGTTTCGTTTTTCGGGACCTTTGCGAAAAAATCCCTCTCCATGGAAAAAACCTCGTCTTTTGGCAGCATCATCAACGCCCTTGAATTGATTATGTAAATCCCGAGGTTAATGAGCTTGCTTTCGGCTTCCTTCGGATCCGGCTTTTCCACAAACTTTTTTATAACCCCATTCTCTTCGCTTATGACTCCATACCCGGTGACATCATCAACCTCTTTCACGGCTATCGTCACCAAAGCCTTGTGCTTCTCATGGACGGCATGCATTGCCTTGACGTCTATATCGAATATGTTGTCCCCGTTCACGACCAATACGTCCTCGCCTTCGGAAATTCCCCTGCCGGAGTTCATCGCTTTTTTTATTGCGCCTCCGGCTTCCACTCCGCACTGGCCTTG
>JAMCYO010000039.1 GCA_023473395.1 Candidatus Martarchaeota archaeon
TTCGCCGTTGCCTCGCTGATACCTCTCGGTACTTCGCTTTGGCACGGTACATTCCTTTCGTGCACTACCTGCATGTAACCACCTAGTTTCAGATCTTTTCAATCCCACGCGTGTGGGTTCTTTTCAGCTTTCGCTCGCGCTACTTGTTCACTATCGGTCTATAGCCAATATTTAGGGTTGGGGTTTAATGCCCCCGTATTCACTCCGCATACTCAAGCGGATTTACTCATTTGCAGCAAGTCCATTGCACTTTACTTACGAGGCTGTCACTCTCTATGGCCGCGCTTTCCAACGCGTTCAGTTCATGTTCTGGATCAACACTGCGCCACATCTCCAGACCTTTTGCAAGGCAGGATTCAGCACGCCCTTTGCGGTTTTCGTTCGCATTACTTACCGCATCGCATTAAGCTTTCTTTTCCTGCGGGTACTAAGATATTTCAGTTCCCCGCGTATGCATGCCTTTCGGCACGATTCGGCAATCCCGGGTTCAAAGCCTGACATGCGGCTACCCCGGGCTTATCGCAGCTTGCCACGGCCTTCATCGCTGCTATAGCCAAGCCATCCTCTAGGTGGCGTAAAAAATTTTAAGCAAGCTCTTCTCCTCGTTTCAATCGTGAAAACCACGATCACATAAGTGCCATAAAGCACGAGCATAGATTATAGGTTCTAAGAAACGTATTTTCACAAAGCGGATGCTTTCAAATACAAGAGCCTACATAAGCTCATGCTAGCATAAAGGACACCGCAATTATTTTACCTATAAAGGTTTAAATACTTTTCCGAGGTGCCGCAGCGCTGGCCCGAATCACGTGCGTTTTCTTTTGCCGGGCTGTGCCAGAACGTAATCCCTCAGCATCCGGAGTTCCGTTATCCTGTCTTCAGTTGGGCCCCTTATCGGAAATCTGCATACGTATGCGCTTATTCCCATTATCGGCTCCTTGAACCCGTAATCCACGCTCTTTTCCCCGGAAAACTTGGCGTAAGTTATCTTGCCTATGAAGCATATGAGCCCCGGCCTGCGCCTTTTTATAATTCTTAAAAGCCTAACTACGCCTTTGCGCTCCTCATCCTTCTTAAGCTTTGCCACGTCCACCGTCGGCCTGTCAACGAGGTTTACGAAGCCGAGCCCGGATTTTTGCGAAAACTCCTCGTAATAAAAGCGTCTGAGTGCCTCGTCATTGCTGAGCTCCTCGCGGCGCTTTTCTATCAGACCGGAGTCGCACAGGAGATACCAAAAGCTCTTGTTGTTGGAGAACGGCACTCCACGCCCGTACGAACCGGGATGCGGGTTTATCCCGACAAAAAGTATCCTTGCGCCTTCGGGTATCATATACCTTATCCTTTTGTATCTAGCCGTTTTTGCCATCGTATACTACCTTTGTGCCTTTCACCCTGGCAAAGCCGGTGAGCGCGTGTTCGCGCAAGGTCTTTTTTCCTGAAATCTCAAAAACCTGCCAGCCCTTGACTGTTAACGCATCCGCTACGAGGCTGCGATGGCACCTGAAAGGGTTTCCCTCGGCGCACATCAATGCAAGCTTGTGCGCTTTCCCTATACGCGCCAACTTCTTTATTGCCGAGGCGAATCCCGTGGTTTGCATGTAGTCAGCGTAGCCCTTAAAGCTTTCGTTGCGCCATGCTGTGTTTATGGAATCCTTTAACGGCTTTCTCAAACCTCCCAGTTCTGCAAAGTGGTAATACTTTATCCTATTGCGCCCCAGCCTGTAAGCAAGCATTTTCTCGTTGAAGTCAGGCTGGTGCCTCGATTTCGGGATCGTCCTGATGTCAACGAGCATTTCCACGCCATTGGTCTTCAGCATGGCTATAAAGTTGGAAATGTTCCTGTTTGAGTAGCCTATTGTGAACATTACGGGTTTTTTACGCATAATACGCGTTGCAATACAATCGTTAAATAAGATCGCTTTTCGCCTTTGTATCAAGATAAAATCCCGCCGGGCCAGTTTCACGTACATAAATGTATGTTCTTTGCCACGAGCTTGCATTGGTATATCATTTTATAATTCGCATCACATTTACCTTTGGTGCGAAGATGGCGGACTATGACAAAGAGTTCCTTGACTATATGGAAAAGAAATACAAGCTAAATCTGGAAAAGGCGACGCACGGGAGCGAAAGGGAGATAATAACCTTTGCGGTTGCGTGGGACGTCTGGAAGCAGGCAAAGAAAACCTATTCCAAGGCCAAATAAGCCGTGCAACATACTATTCGCTCATCAGCCTGCGAAAGCGCCGGCGCTTATCACTACATAGCAGGAGAACCCACTCCCTTCAGGGATGCGAAAGCGTGGGCGAAAAGATTGATAAATAAGAAGGCATATAGACATGACCGGACAAAATGAATCTATGGATACCACAAGGGCATACAAGTTCAGAATATACTCTAAATAAGATACATGGTGTGAAAATGGAAAAAGATGTAGTTTGTGGAATGGAAGTTGATGGGAAAAATGCAGAGAGCTTTGAATACAAAGGCAAGAAGTATTACTTTTGTAGCAGGGCATGCAAGGAAAAATTCCTCAGGGGGCCAGAAAACTATCTAGCCAAAAAGCATTGAGATAAGTGCTGTTGGAACGTCGGCAGCATGGACAACGACACGGCGTTGTACTTTGTAGACATGGAGGACATACTGATAAAACAGACGCGACAACTATAGACGAGATGGGGAAATAATAAATATTGCAAAATAGTGGTTTAATGGCGCGAAACAAAAGAGAGAGATTGCTAAGCACGAAACCCACTGTGGCATACCTTTTGGTGCTCATCGGCGGGGTGTTCGTTCTGCTCGGAGGCTTGCTGACGGCGATTTTTGGAAGCTTTTGGGGCTTTATGATGTTCCGCGGACCATACCCTGGAGCGTTTTCGTTCGTGTGGGTGCTGGGAATCGCATCCGGGCTAATAATGATGATTGCTTCTATGCGCATCAACAGCCTGAAGAAAGCGGATGTGGAAACATGGTCGGTAATAGCGCTGGTGTTCGCATTGCTGAGCATTGTCGACATGGGCGGCTTCGGTATCGGCTTCGTGCTAGGGCTTATAGGCAGCATTCTTGGGCTGGCAGCCGGGGCATAATGCATGAAGCATAGCACTTGATTTTATGGTGAACGACCCCATATGCGGAATGTATGTTAACGAAAGCACAGACAGCATAACTTCGGAAAGAAACGGCACAAAATACTATTTCTGCAGCAATTCATGCAGGCTTAAATTCGAGCGTCCAGAAAAGGAATTCAAGTCGCTTAGGCTGGCCCTAACTATATCGTGGCCATTGTCTATTATTGTGCTCTTATTGACTTACGTGCTGCATTTTCCATATTATCTCTTCGTTTTGCTGGTGCTTTCGGGCGTAGTGCAGTTCTACCCCGGGCTGAAGTTTTACAAAGGGCTGGTCGACGCGATCAGGAACAAGGGTACTAACATGGACATGCTTATAGCCATAGGCACTACTGCCGCTTTTCTTTACAGCGCTGCGGTCGTTATTGCCCCCCACATAGGCGTAGTGCACAATGTCTACTTCGATTCTTCATCGCTTATAATATCCCTGATACTGACTGGAGACTATCTGCAGCATTTGGCAGAAAAGAACGCAACGTCGGCGTTGGATAAACTCCTGAAACTCCAACCGAGCGTAGTGCACAGGCTTGACGGTACGAACGTGGAAGATATAGATGCAAAGGACATAAGTGTTGGCGACATCCTCTTGGTAAAGCCCGGCGAAAAGGTGCCCGCCGATGGCACCGTGATTGAAGGCACGAGCGAGGTTGACGAATCGGCAATAAGCGGCGAGAGCATGCCTGTGCTAAAGGAGCTAGGCTCAAAGCTCATGGTAGCAACTATAAACGGAGCGGGATCATTAACGATGAGGGTGGAACGCACGGGTGCGGACAGCACGCTCTCGAAGATAATAGCAATCGTCGAATCTGCAGCATCAAAAAAAGTCGAAATCCAAAGGCTCGCGGACAGGGTGTCTTCCTATTTCGTGCCGCTTGTAATATTTATAGCAATAGTATCGAGCTCGGTCTGGTTTTTTTTCGGGGCATCAGGCCTAAGCACAGCGATTCTTGTTTTTGTCAGCGTGGTAATAATAGCGTGCCCCTGCGCCTTCGGCATAGCCACGCCGGCCGCGCTGCTTGTCGGATCGGGCAAGGCCTCCGAAAACGGGATACTCATAAAAAGCGGCGAAGCCGTGGAGGTCTCAAGGAAAATAAATGCGATCATAATTGACAAAACCGGGACGATAACAACGGGAAAGCCGTCAGTGGCGGAGATTGCGCCCAACGTCGGCACGGACGAAAGGGAACTGCTGTACATCGCAGCATCAGCAGAGCTTAAGTCCGAGCACCCGATAGCAAAGGCCGTACTGCTAAAGGCGTCGGAATATGCGATAAAGCCAGACATGCCCTCTGAGTTTTCGTACTCCGCAGGGTCTGGCATCTACGCCAAGGTAAAGGGCAAAAGCGTCAGGTTGGGCAACTACGGGCCAGGCAGCGACAAGACACGAACCGACGCATACGCAAGCATGCTCGGAAAGGGCTATACTGTAGTCACAGTATTGGAAGGAAACAGCGTGCTCGGATACATAGGCATATCAGACAGCTTGAGGCCCGAGGCGAAATCAGCAATCTCGAGCCTCAAATCGCTCGGAATGGAAGTGTGGATGGTAACCGGCGACAACGAAAGGTCTGCCAGCAGCGTAGCCTCTGCTGTAGGCATAGCAAATGTCATGGCAGGGGCCTCGCCGGTAGACAAGGCCCAAAAGGTAAAAGAACTACAATCAAAGGGTATGAAGGTCGCGGTAGTTGGCGATGGCATAAACGACGCTCCGGCGCTTTCGCAGGCTGACCTCAGCATAGCTATAGGTGCCGGCACTGACATAGCCATAGAGTCAGGGCAGGTCGTGCTAATGAAGAGCAACATTGCCGACGTTCCAAAGCTTTTCAGACTGTCACGCAAGATTCTGGCAAAGATAAGGCAGAACCTTGCATGGGCCTTCGGCTACAACATAGTGCTGTTGCCAATAGCGGCAGGGGCTCTGGTACCGTTAGCCGGATTTTCTATATACTCCATTCTTCCGGTGCTTTCGGCGTTCGCCATGGCC
This sequence comes from Candidatus Martarchaeota archaeon, assembly GCA_023473395.1. Taxonomy (GTDB): domain Archaea; phylum Micrarchaeota; class Micrarchaeia; order Micrarchaeales; family Micrarchaeaceae; genus Micrarchaeum_A. The sequence continues at coordinate 5,113 of JAMCYO010000039.1, forward strand.
ATGAGTTCCACGATAGTAGTAAGCAACTCGCTCCTGCTGAAAAGAACAAGGGTGTAGTCGTGCAGTGCGCCCTCCGCGCAAAGTCAGCTGACTCCTTCTCTGTCTACGTTGCCGCACTTTATGCAGGTGTACATGACAAGCGGTGCCTCGTCGCCATATACTATCCCGTGGTAATACAGTATGCACTTGTCGTAGCCGCACTTGCTGCACTCGTGCTCAGCCAATCCCAATATTTCGGTCTTGTAGCCGCAGGCCTTACATTCATAAAAAGGCTTTCCGCCTTCTTCGGCGAACTGCATGTTTGTTCCGCACTTCGGGCATATGTTCGATGTTACCATGCAGATTTTAATTTACGCTCAAAATATATTTATCTGTTGCCATTTGCGCATTAGGTTTAGAATTGCACCAACGCACGTTGCTATTTTCTCCATAAAAGCAATATCTAAATTTTATATTTTAACTTCAAAACATGGAAATAAAGAAAAGAAAAAGATGAGATGAGCTTTCGCTCATTTCAGGATTTCGCCAAGCTTGCTTTCCGCTTCGTCCCAGTTGACAAGGTTCCACCATGCCGTTATGTAATCCGGCCTCTTGTTCTTGTACTGCAGGTAGTATGCGTGCTCGAACTCGTCAAGAATCAGAACTATCGGCATCTCCGCGAGGTGGTTCATGAAGTGGTTTTCCACTGTCATTATCTGCAGGTTGCTGTTTTCCTTGTCATATGTTAGGACAGCCCACCCTGTTCCCGGGTTTGAGTTGGATGCTTCTGTGAACAGCTTCTTGAACTTGTCGAAGTTTCCATACTGCTGGTCAATCAAGTCCCCAAGCTTTCCTCCCGGCTTGCCGCCTCCCTTGCCCTCTGGGGCCATGTCCTTCCAGTAGAGCGTATGTAGTTTGTCGCCATTTATGTTGAATGTAAGGTTTCTAAGCACGCCGTGTATGTCGTAGCTCTTTACCTCTTCCTTTATTATTCCGTTGAGCCTTTCTATGAGGTTGTTCGCGGTGTTAACGTAACCCTTGTGGTGGGCGTTGTAGTGCACGTCAACTATATCCTTGCTTATGTACGGCTCCAATCCATCAAGCTTGTAAGGCAGCGGTGGCAGCTCGTACTTTCTAAGTCCTTTTATCTCTTCCACTTTAATCACCGCTCATAAATCGCAAGGGCTTTTTTTAACACTTTTGCTGAAATGCTTTTATAATGCTTCAAAAAATAATTATTCTGTGATTTGTTGGGCATAAGTTCGAAGCTTGATGGAATAAAAAACAGGAAGAGTCTGTGGATGTATTCGATGCTTCCGTACCAGATAGCCTACGGTCCTATAAGCACAATAATAGCGCTTTTCATATTGGACCTGCATGGGACTGTCATAGACGTATCTTATGCCATGGCTGTGTTCTACGGCGTATCGATACCAGCTTCGATGCTTTGGGGCATGGCCGTAGACCGCTACGGAACCAGGAAGCCATTTGTATACATTTCCATAGCAAGCGCAGGCGTAGTGCTGCTGGCACTCTCTTTTATAAACAGCATATCGCTCGCGATACTTTTATTCGGTGTGCTTTCCCTTTTCACCGCTGCCCTCGCTACACCGCTAAGCCTTTTGGTAATGGAAACGATAGAGAAGAGGTTCTGGGCGAGCGGCTTCTCAAAGCTCCAGATGCTTTCAAGCGTCGGCGGTTCGATAGGCCTGCTTCTCGCATCCGTGCTTACCGGCTTCCTGCCTTTGAGGATTGTAATGCTATTGCTGATACCGTTCGTCATAATCGGCATACTGATAGCAATGTCGATAACCGAACCTCAGAAGCAGCTCGAAAGGAGAAGCATAATAAAAAGCGGCACAGCCCTGAGGTTCAGGTTGCTCATGCACAACCTCATATTCATAAGGGTGCCGAGCTTCAAGTTCATAAAAAGTATATTCGAAAGCAGGCACAGGAAACTTGCGCAGCTTACTGTGATATACATAGGAATGTTCGCATTCTATTTGGGAAGCGCGATATTCAACACCGACTACGTGCCTGGTCTCAGGGACATAGGCTACACAGACCTGATAGTCTTCGGGATAATATTTGCAGGCTATGCAGTCCAGTCGTATGTTTTCAACTATGCTGGCAGGTTCACCGAATCTAAGGGCGAGAAGAGCGCCCTAAGGAGTTCCCTCTCAATGAGGGCGATAGGATACATATTCATAGGCGTTGTTTTCGCGGCCGTCGGCGGTTTCGGGTCTCTGGTACTTAACGTGATACTCTACGTGCTGACCGCAGGCCTTGCGTATTCGATATTCTATACTGCGTCAAACACGCTCCTTTTCGAGACGATAGGTTCTGAAAAGCCTGGCAGGAAGCTGGGATTATACAGCAGCGTAGTGGGCATAAGCTATCTTATAGGCTCCCTCGTGGCGGGGTACATGGCGTACTACATCAGCTACGGGTTCGCCTTTGTGGTGTCCGGCCTATTAATACTTTTATCCCTATTCATATTCTTGAGCATATACAGGGTAGGCAATGATGGAGTTTGAATACAGAAGGAGGGAACCAAAGACGATAAAGGAGGCGTCCAAAAGGCTCAAGCACAGGGTAGTGCCGGCGCTGCTCGCAGGCATTGCCCTTGCGATGCTAGTTTTCATGCTGCAGTACTTCAACATAGACAAGGCTTACGGATTGGGGACCTCTGCGATAATATTCACCTCATTCGCTAGCAGCATATTCATAATGTTCATAACTCCTAACTCCAGGAGCGCAAGGAATTCGAAATTTGTGAAGAGCTACATACTCGCAGGCATAATCGGGTACCTTGGGGGCTACGGCCTGGCTTACGTTTCCCTTTACGTGGTTGCCGCACTCGTGCTTTTCTTTGTATCGATACTAATGATAATAACGAAAAGCGAGCACCCTCCGGCTGCGGCCATAGCGTTCGCCTTCGTGCTGTTCCATATCGGGGCACTTGGCGTGCTCATAATCGCCTCAGGCGTTTTCATTGTCGTTGCGATCCGCTATATCCTGGAAAAAACAATGTTCGAAATAGAAAGGCAAACCCTGAGGATAAAGATTATGGAACAGCGACGCAGGGAACGGGGGGCAATCGTTAAAGGAAATGGTAGGAATGCTAAGCATAAACAAAAACATAAAGCCAAAGCTTGAAATAAAGCGCGACCCGGAGGACTTTGTGGTCAAGGAGATAACCAAATCCTTCAAGGTCCTGGAACTGGATTCCAGCTTCAATTCTGAAGAGCTCGGATATCCAGAAGGCGACAGATATGCTATATTCGGGCTGCAAAAAAGGAATTGGAATACTGCGCAGGCGCTTTCTGAAATAGCCCGTTCATGCGGCAAAGGCAAGAAATCGATAGGCTATGCAGGCACTAAGGACAGGCAGGCAGTCTCTACGCAATTGTGCAGCATAACATACGTTGAGCCGGAAAAGCTAACCTCAATAAGCATCCCAGGAATCAAAATAAATTTCGCTTTTCCTTCATCCTCATGCATAAGGCTTGGCGATCTTGAAGGCAACAGCTTCGATATACGCGCCGTTGGCTACAGCGCAGGCGCACTGGAAAAGATAACCGAAGCCGAAAGCGGATTGGATGGAGTTTTTCCAAACTACTACGGTCCGCAGCGCTTCGGCTCGAGGCGCAATAACGTAGATATAGGGATAGCTTTGCTAAAGGGAGATTTCAAGGAAGCAGCCATGCGCTTTCTTACAGATACATCCAATGAAACCAGTCCAGAGGCAAGGGAAGCCCGCGAAAAGCTCGCATCGGAAATGGATTTTGCCAAGGCTTTGCAGTATTTTCCAAAGCATCTGAAATACGAAAGAAAAATGCTATCGTACCTATCTTCATATGGGCCAAATTACAGGGCGGCCTTCAGGACCATGCCTAGGCAAATCCTTATGATGTTCGTGCATTCAGTGGAGTCGGAAATATTCAACAAGTCCCTTGAGATTGCAGTAAAAAGCGCAGGGGATTACAAGCCCAGTTTATGGTGCAAGGCAGATGGCTACGGGTTCCCGGACTATTCGAAAACATCAAAAGAAAAGCCAAGCGGCCCTTGTTTTGGGGTAATGCAGGTCATAGGCTACGAAACAGAAGATATAAGCGAAGAGGAAAAGAAGGCTCTTGACAACTATGGGTTAAGCCTGGACTCGTTCCGTTCCAAGCAGATGCCGGAGCTCAGGGCAAAAGGCTCTCTAAGGGCCGCGTTCGCGCCATACAAGTACTTCAGCGCCGAAGATTCAGGCAACAGCATAAGGTTTAAGTTCTCTCTTCCTTCGGGGTCCTACGCCACGGTGCTGCTTTCCGAATTCATAAGCATTGGCAAAGGAGAAAAAGAATGAAATCGCCGGGATTGGGATTTGAACCCAAACTTCCTTTCGGAAACCAGATCTCGAGTTTCGCCGCAAAAGCACTGGCGCGTTACCGGTTTCCGCCATCCCGGCATAAAACCAAAATATATGGCAGAAATATTATATTTTTGCAGGTAAAGCTCTTTAATCCTGCCTGAAAGTTAAACCGCGGCTTTATTGATTGCTGCAAAAGTAATTAAAGCTTTATTTAAAAATGTTCTTATAAGCAAGGAGCGCTTATATGCGCGTGACCAAAGTGGCTAAAAGTTCAACGATGCTTAAATGAAAAATAAGTTCTTTGGTGACAAGTTCACTCTTAGGATAATCACTGTCGCAATATTCATAATCCTAGCTTTGGCTGGGCTTGGATTTTCCATATACCTGTTCGTCATAGCCAAAAACATGTACATGTACGTTGTCGCTACCGCATTCGCCGCGCTTTCGGTTGTATCTGGGTTCTTCAACATATCCGCATCCGTGCTCTATTACAGGTCGTATTTCTACGGCACATACATAGATAATATAAGGAAAAAGCTCAAGCCGATGAAATCTTTCCCTAATGTGGGTGTAGCAGTACCGGTATACAACGAGGACCCAAAGGTCGTGGAGGACACTGTGGTCAACCTGAAAAGGCTAGATTATCCGAAAAGCAAAATTAGGTATTACCTTTTAGACGACTCAACCGAAGATTCGATAAAAATGGAAATGAAAAGGATTGCAAAGGAGAACAATTTCAAGTACATACACAGGGTTGACAGAAAGGGCTTCAAGGCAGGCGCACTTAACAATCTGGCTAGGAAAATGAAAGAAGAATACATAGCGATATTCGACTATGATGAAAGATTGACAAACCCAAACTTCCTGAAAGACATTATCCCATATTTCCAAGATCCAAACCTCTCATACGTACAGACCGAAAAGACCCACAGGAAGTCTAACCTTTTTGCCGATTCAATAAACATATTTGATGGGTTCTTTTTCAAGTTCATAGAGCCGGCAAGGGCGCTCAATAATACCGCAATATTTGCTGGCTCGTGCGGCATAATAAGGCTTTCCGCCCTGCGCGACATAGGCTATTTCCCAGAATACGTGATAGAGGATACGTTCTTCAGCTTCAAGTCCGACCTTTACAATTACAAGAGCCTATACGTTCCAAAGGTCTATGCGCTGGGCAAGCCTATAAAGAAATTTACTGAACTGGTCAAGCAGCAGTGGAGGTATAATTACGGCGACACCCAGTTCCTCAAATACTTCTTCAAGAACAGGAAGGACATGAAGGGCTCCCCAATATCAAGCATGGACTACCTTACGCATGGTTTTGGCCTGAACTACATATCGGTAATACTCATAATGTTCACCATAGTCTCGATATTCATAGTTTTTTCCGCGGTGCCTTTTGTAAACCTCAACGTGCATCAGATATTCAATGTCAGGTATGTGGGATTGGACCTCGAGGTATTTGGCTCAATAGCCCTGATACTTTCGTTCCTGGCCCCGGTGATCATGACGAAGATATACTTCAACTCGGTAAAGAAGGGCTTCATGCTTTTTGCACTAAACTTCGCGCTCGCGTTTGCAAGGACCAAGGCTGCAATAGCTGCGATACTGAAGAAGAACCCCGGCGTGCACTGGAACAGGAACAACGAATCCGAAGGCAACAAGCTCGTATTCTCGGTAATGAATACGAAAACTGAGCTTGCATTTGCAACATTCATATTTGCACTAAGCTTCTTTGCTGCGAAGACGAACCACATATCCGGGGGGCTTTGGCTTATGGTCTACGGGTTCCTGTACCTTTTCACAACAGTTTTCCTGTACAAATACGGATGATTTAATGATATACTTGAAAATACACGAAACCGACGAGGGAACGATAATTGCGATGTGCGATGAATCATTGATTGGCAAGGTTTTGGAAGAAGGCGACCTTATACTTGACCTAAAGGACTATTCGGATTTCTACGTCGGAGATCTCACCGATCCGGAAAGGCTTGAGCTAATCCCTGACAAAAGATTCAGCTCCGCCAACATAGTCGGCGAGGAATCCGTAAAGGCCGCAATAAAAAACAAGATAATAGAAGAGGCAAACATCAGCAAAATAATGGACGTGCCCTACGCCCATGCATACTGGATGAATCCCGCATAAAGGAAAATAAAGAAAAAAGAAAACAGGATCGCTTTTTCAATCCTTTTTAAGCTCAAGTATCGCCTTTGCGATGTCTCCGTCGTTCTTTTCAAGGGCTTCCTTGGCCTCGCTTTCGCTTGCCCCAGAACTTTCCATTACCATTTTGACATCGTCTTCGCTTATCTCAAGGCTCACGTGCTTCTCGTTCTCTTCAACGTTTCCAGCTATCTGGAAGCTTACCGTTCCCTGTGCCTCTATTCTGGTTACTTGCGGGTCGGTTATGACTATCTCCTTGTCCGGGCACGATATTACTACCTTGTCTGCACTAACCTCTGAGGATTTTATCCCCATCTTAGCCATCATGCTTTTCAAGGTTCTTGGATCAATATTAGGCATCATTTATATCACATCTATAATTTTACCGCAAATAATGTTAATTCTTTCCTGTCATGCGGCAGCTTCTTCACCTTCATATTGCCGTATTCTTCTGAAAGTGCAGTCTTCGACCTCTCTATATTCTTGAGCACGTTGTCGTCCGTCATTTTAAGCGTGAGGAGCAGCAGGCCCCCGGTGTTAAGAGTTTCTGCGCATACTGCGGCTATTACAGAAGCCTCAACCGCAGGTATGTTTATATCTATGCACACTATGTCGAAAGGCCCTAGCCTTTTGAGCGTGGAGAGCTTTACCTGTTCGAACCT
>JAMCYO010000020.1 GCA_023473395.1 Candidatus Martarchaeota archaeon
AAACTGTAGTGTTCACAATTATCTTTGTGGTGAGCTGGTTTGTCGGAGCAAGGCACCTGTTACCGTAAACGAAGCCTGGTGAGGAATTGAAGTATTCGAGGGTGCTTTCCGGATTTGGGGCTAGGGGGCATGTCAGCAGCCACTGTGCGTTTTGTTCCTCGTACGATAATTGGTTAGCAGTAGTTGCAGAAGCTGAAGTGTAATTGTAAGACTGGACCAAGTTTCCCCCAAGCGCATTGTTGTTAGTTGTTATGGTGGTGGAATTTACATATATGCAGTAGCCTTGTCTTTGACTGTAAATTCCTGTAGGTGGGCTGCAACCTGACGGTGGAGGAACCGCTGGAAGGTTTACTATTGCGATTTCTCCATTGCTTCCACCGGTTCCAGTTTCGCACGGCCCTTTGCTCGCACTCCCACCTTTCGCCACTAAGTTGCCATCGCTGCCAGTATATGTATTTGGGGTTAGTACTCCAGGCTCTGAATATACTTCTATCACGCCTCCGCCTCCACCCCCTCCGCCGCCACAATAAGTGCTAGACTTGTCCTTCGCAGCGTTTCCACCATTAACGTCAATATGGCCTAAAACAATGTCTTCAGGATTTTCTGTTGTTATTTCTATGTAAACGAAGCCGCCTCCGCCTCCACCCCCTGCCCATACTGATGTGCTTGAAGCGTTATGCCCTGCAGCTGTTATCAAACCGTTGTTTATGAACCTGTTGGCGTATATGTAGATATATCCTCCGCCGTCGCCCCCGACTCCACTGCCACCATCAATACCCTCTCCGGCCCAGGCTCCGCCGCCTCCACCCCCTCCGCCGTAATTACCTCCTTTAGAATTTCCAGTATTGCCATTGCTTCCGCCATATGCATTGGCTCCTCCACCTCCTGCACCTCCTGAGCCCCACGCCTCAAACCACGCTTGGTAGTTTGCGCTTCCGCCATTGCCACCGCTGTAGGAAGTGCCAGTGAGTGCGCTTGTGTCGGGCCCATTGGCACCGTTTCCATTCCCTCCAGCGTCGCTATATGAGCTGCCTGCGGCGCCGCCATTCCTGTTTTCAACGACCCCGTTATTTATGAATTCCTCTATTGCTGTTATATTGTATGCCCCTACATTTACCGTAACTCCTTTGTCTACTGTAACTGTATAAGCGCAAACGTCGGAAGTTAGGGTGGTGCTCGAGCTAAACGTTACTGAGTTTTGCAGCGTAACTCCAGTAGGGCAGCCGAAATCTGCAACCATCAATGCCGGAGTTATCAATGTGGAATTTTGGCCTGAAGAAGGCGCCTGTGCAAAAGATGTTCCAACCATTGCAGAAAACAAAAATAACCCTGTTAATATTGTTAAGATATAGAATCCTGCAATTTTAGGTAATTTGCCCATCTTACGCACTTCTCATTCTCTATAATCATATGGATTTTAATTATTTAAATATATCACGGTGCCATTTTTGCCTTTACAGCAACGATGCAATAGTTTCGGCACTTTCCAATATCTGTTCAGGCTCCAGCTTAAAGAGCTTCTCATTTTGGTAAGGCAGCTCGGCTCCAATCTCAGCGACCTTCTCTGAAGTAATGCCCAAGCCTTTGCTGGAATCTGCCAACGCGTTCCGCAGGCTTTTTTTCTTGTGTTCCATTATCAAGCCTATTATCTCAGCGGTCTTCCTGCTTATCTCTGCGTTTTTTGGCTTGAGGTAAACCAATACGGAATCCACTTTAGGAACCGGGTAGAAGTTGTTGCGGGGCACGCGCATTATTTCATACATGTTAAACATAAGGTGCGCCATGACGCTTAGCTTCGAGTATTTCTTTGTATCCGGCTTTGCCAGCATATGCTCCGCAAACTCCTTTTGCACGCAAATCAGCGCTTCAATGCGCATTTCCTGTACCCAAGATATAGTCTTGCTTGACAGGTTGTATGGTATATTTGAAACCATTATCTCGGAGCCTTCGAATACACCTTTTTCCTGCTTGAAGAAGTCCCCATTGACAAGCTTTAGGTTTTTGCATTTTAATTCAGCTTCCAGAATCCCAAAAATTCGCGAGTCTTTTTCTACTGCAACAATGTGCTTAGCAGTCTTGCACAGTTCCTTAGTAAGTATGCCAAGCCCTGGCCCAAGCTCAACCGCGTTCCTGCCCCTTGCGTATTCCGCTTCGGCCCTAGCTATATCTACGTTGGTCAGGAAGTTCTGCCCGAGCCTTTTTTTTGCCCTAAGTTCCCTTGCCTGTTCAATGTATTTGTTCATTCGAAACATATAGATTTTATACGTTTGTAATAAAAAAGATATTGCACATTTGCCTTGCCTCGGTAGCTCAGCATGGTAGAGCGTCTGCATGGTAGTTCCGTCATCGGACCCATAAAGCAGAAGGCCGAGGGTTCAAATCCCTCTCGAGGCTTCGAAAGAAATTTAATTCTTTTTTTTATATATTATTGATGTTTATGGATAGGCAAAAACAGGAAAAACCAAAAACTAATCCTTCAGAAAAACAGGTTGTTGAGAATTCCAGTGGCGAAATAAGGACAGATTACAGGACCGGTCTCAAGTCGATTCTTGCAATGTCGAGAAAGGACAGGCCTGTTGACTATAAGTCTAAAGAAACGGTGGAGGCAGGCCCAAAAGACAAGTGCCCCTTTGAGCCAGAGAGGGACGGCCTCAACAAGACTTACATCGAAATCGGCAGCCCATGGGGAGTTAGGGTCATATACAACAAGTACCCGCTTCTAGACTGCAACTCTGAGGCGTCAAGCGAGAAAAACGGGTTTCTTACCAAATCCACCAATTTCGGCTACAGTTTTGTCGTAATCGACACTCGGGACCACGACAGGAAGTTCGAAGATGCGTCAAAAACGGAGTTGATCGAACTTGCGGAAGCGCTAGTCCGAACGGAAAACGGCATATTCGAAGACAAAAGGATAAACTTTGTGTACCTGAACAAAAATTTCGGCAGGGCAAGCAGCGGCACCCTGTCGCATTCGCATTGGCAGGTGCTCGGTTATGCTGACTTGCCCATGCTAATATCCGAGCGCGCAAGAATCTCATCGGAATACATGAAAAAAACGGGCAGATGCCTTATCGAGGACGCAATAAAGTTTGAAAAAGAAAGGCACATATCCGATGAAGCATATACGTTATCCTATTCCCCATTTGCGCCGCTTTATACTGGCGAATCGATAATAGTCCCGAAACGCCACGCAGGTTCGCTGGGCGAGCTTTACGAATACGAATGGTTAGAGATGCTAAGGCAATCCCAAGCAATAATAAAAGCCAACAATTCCATATTCGGTTCCCATGCATACAATATACTAGGCTACAGCCTAAGGGGCGTGGGCCATTTCCATTCATACATTGAAATAATTCCAAGGGTGGGCCATATAGGGCCTATGCAAATGGCCGGTTATTATGGCAGCACCATAATGCCGGAGAAATACTCGGAGATGGTACGGGATTTTCTCATGTAGACAGATTGCTGCATTGCAATACGCTAACTGCATAGGGCTTCGAATAGCTCCGCAAAGTTATTACCCCTTCGGATAGCGTTTCGTTTATGCCGTCCAATCGGCTTGCCTGGGAGCTTTCCGAATAAGCCAATGTGCAATTTGCACCATTCGAAATCAGATTCCCTAGCGAAGCGGAAAATATCATTAAATTTTCCAGATTGTAATAAATCGCCTCGTTACTTGCTATTTCAGAATCTATCTTCGCTGTGGCTAAAACCTGGTAAGAAGCAATTACCATGACCATTGCGACAACTATTACCATTATCCCGAAAAAAGACAATCAACCACCACATATATTCTGGCACAAGTACGAGGTATCGGACGCATTGCCCTCCACAATGCAATAATCCTTGGAATAAACGCAATCTGCCAGTTCCCCAAAATCCGTGCTTTTATTACCTGAGGCTATGCTTATTCCCTTCAAACCGTACGCAGACAATACAAATTTTACCGTATCATTGCAGAACGTGGAATACGCACCGCTCTCGATGCAGGCGTGCATTGAGCTATTATAGAAATATGCTGATTCCAAGCTTGCTATTGCTGCGTATTCTGCCGAAGGTTCCGGCACCGGTGATGCCGAATAGAAATTGAACAAAGCCGCTGTTGCCGATCCAAGCATCGCAAAGCATATAAGCGATTCAAGCAGCGCAATCTGGGCCCTCATTAATGCACCGTTATTTGCGAACCGTAATAATTAGCCACATAAGGTTTCCCGGAATAGTTATAAACGTCAATTGATATATTTTCAAACTCCAATTGCGATTCCGGCTTGCAAACGTATGATTGCATGTTGCCTTGGTTTTCTGCAGAACATGCCGATGTAAGGTTTTGCGTGGAATTGATATTGCGGTAAAAAGCGCTGTTATACGCGTATATCTCTCTGTCCACCGTGCCCCCGCCGTAATCGGAGTTGTTGTAATACGCCAAGTCGCTTACCAAAGTCGAATACAATGATTCCAAATCGGTATAATTTGAATATGGCTCAGTCAGAGTTTTGTTTTTTGACCTTATCAAGTACTCGTCTGCCAATACTGGCACAGCATATATAGAATTAGTCACAGAAACGTTGCCTGCTGTGTTATTACCATCACGCAACTCGAAGCTGCTTGCGCCTTGGTTGAATTGTGAATCCATATTGTTGCCTTTGTACTCCAATTTCAGTGAGACATTGTACAAGTATGAGGAATTTTCCCCTATCTGGGATGCATTGTATCCTGAATAGCGCTTGTATATGCAATAAGTCTTTGTTGGTACCTGGGCACTCCCATAATAGCAGCTGCTTGAAAACGTCCAAAAATACCAAGAAGCGTCCCCGCATTGCTCTTGTATCGGCGCCTGCCCTCCCATGAAATTCAAAATGCTGCACCTTGAGCTTTCTGTTATATAATACATATCGCTGGATTTTCCCAAGGGGTAATCTATAAATTCACTTTCTGGTTCAAGGTAAACGTACGGTATCCCGTATCCAGAGGCGTTGTTTGCCGAAGTTCCTTGCGAGGGCGAATACGCATATACGCCCAAACTAACGCTTTTTTCAATGACGGCGCTTCCGTTGCGGGCCGTTATGCCAAATGTTATGTTGGACTCTCCGGTTTTTATCGGGTCTAAGTAGAATTCATAAGAATATCCCAATGCATCGGAATTACCTGCGGTATCATTTGGGGTTATCAAGATTTCGCTTGCGTTGGCACTTATGGATACATTTGAAAAAATCGGTGTCGATACTAATAAGGTTGCTCTGGATGCCTTTCCTAGCTCCAATTCCGGCGAGAAAAGGTACGCGTTTATCGTGTAGTTGTAGTGCGACGTCGCTTCGGATGCATTAGGCTGTTGTTGTGCCGCATTGTACGAATCAACGGAGTTTGATATCATAGAATGCACTCCGGAATAATAAAACAGCCCAATGGCAGACATGCTTGCCATTGCTGCCATCAGCACCAAAAATTCTATGGAGCTTTGCAATCTTATGGATCTTTCAAATGCCATTATTTCACCACAACAAAATATATCTTGCCGCCATTCGCAACAATGCCGCAAGAACTACTTCCAATTATTGCGTTTTTACATATACCAAGCTCGCTGCTATAATCAGCTGTAGTAAATTCATTTATCTTGACATTTGCAGAGCTGATGGCTGAGTAATTGCTCTGGCCTAACCCGTATGCGAGCTTGCCAAAAAGGTAATAAGACGCTGTCTTGTTTATCGAATAAGCCGCATTCGAAACTGTCGAATACGCATAATGGGAAAAGGCCGCAAGGTATGCCATAAGGGCAATAGCTACGAGCATGAACGACGCCAATTGCTCCGTGCCTGTAAAAAATCCCTTCTTATGCAAAAAATCACCTTAAAACTTCAATTCTGAAAGCGCCTGCGCCTTTAGCCATGGATTCCGATTCGGAACCCAGAGATACCGATATTTCAGAATACCTGTGCTGCATGGAATTGGAAATTCCCAACACGAAAGCCAGGATTGCCGTTGACAGCGCCGCAACTGCAATCAGCGAAACAACAATCTCAAGCATCATCTGTGCCTTCAATCATATGCACCCACATAATACGTTCCGTTTTCCTGGTAATATTCTGTGAGGTTCTCTATGGATCCCGCATGCTCGCATACAGAGTTTGCCAGAACTACTGCTCCTCCGGTGCCGAAGCTCATGTTCCCGCAACGGATTTCAGAACCTCCTGTGGAACAGGAGCATATAGACTCCGGCACGAAGGCCTCGAAGTTCACGCTCCCGTACTGCTGCATCTGCTCTATGTAATCGGCAAACGAATAAAGCTCGCCTTTCGAGATCGAGGAGTAATACGAGTTGCGCATGGGCGTGCTGGCATAAATCCCGAATGCCAGCGCCGAAATCCCTATCGCAATGTATATGAGGAATTCAACGCTTATCTGAGCCCTTTCCATGGAAACACTAGCTTTGCTTGGTTATATTGGTTAGCTCGCTTTTAAGTGTCGACATGACGCTGCCGTTGCTGCTGTTGGCCGTGAAAAACGAATGTACTGCAACACCCTTCAGCTGCGTTATCATGGCAAGCGCTATGATAATCACTATGCTTACTGCTGAGAGCATCATCAGATACTCTATGGAACTTTGTCCCCTCTTAGCCCTGGCTAACGCAAGAAACGCGCGTGCCATTGCAGAATATTCTGTCTCCATTTTTACACCTTATAGCATGATTGATGAAATTTCTAAAACCGCGCCCATGACAATTGCCGCAAACGCGCTAAGGCGCATAACCCTTGCGGTTTTGTCCAAAAAAGAAAACCTATGCCTTGAAATATACCCGAAATTTACATTGGCAATGTAGTAAACGAAAAGGCACATGAGCAAAGTGGAGGTAGCCGTATATGCGCTTCCATTCGAAAATTTCATTATGTTGAGCGTTATGCCTGCAAATGCCGGAAAGAAAAAATTTGTGCTGCCAAGCATCATGGCTTCCGAGTTTGCGAGCATCGGAGAGGCTTTTATTGCATACCTTATCTTTTCCGAATCGTTTTCCAGTTCTAGTCTTGCCGCGTCCTTTATTCTAACGCCGTGCCTGAAGCAGGAGTATAGAATCAAGCCTATTTTTCTTAAATTGAAATCTGAACTCGAAAGCATTTCTGAAAATGCAGTTTCTGAATCCACTCCGAATTTTAGGCTTGCTATTGCTTTATAAAGTTCATCCTTGTAATTGAATCCCACAGGTATGGAAGACATTATTGCGGCAGATTTGGTCTTTGGGCCAGATTCAGAAAGCGAGCGTATGAATTCCATAGTGGCAGAGTGCCTTAATGCGCTCCCGCTTTCCTTCTTATTGCGGGCCAATGCATGTATGAATAACCCAAAAGCAAAAAACGATATGGCATAGGGTAAGTAATAGAATACTGCGATTATAGCAGCAGCATAGGCTAAAATGGCAACGGTTTCGGCATATCTCCGATTCAAGCCACGCTCTTTTCTGGAATTAATACATCGCATAGTGCAGCACCGAAGAATACCTGTTTACTATGAAATACGATAACGGAATTACCACTGCGAATAGTCCGTAAGCCAAGGGGGCCACATCCGCTCCAGGCTCCAATATGGAATATCCCGCAAGCCCGAAAAGGGCGAACGAGGGCAATATCGTACCAAAAAGCATTTCCAGGGTCGAATACCGCTGTATCCTTTCAACCAATCCATTGAGCGAATACGATATTTCGGAAGATACGGAATTGCGGCATGCTATTATGGATTTTCCCGGGTCTGAACCTGAATCATATTTTGCAGCAATGTCACTGAGCATCGAAGCCTGTGTCGCGCTCATGCCTATTTTTCCGGAAGCCATTACGGTTTTGACCGCGTTGCCGAAATCGGAATACTTCATCAGGGCGGGAATGCGTTCCAGCAGCAGCGCGAAACGATTTCCCGAAACGCGGAGAGCTTCAATAGCATTAGACATTGAAGCCCTGAAGGTTTTTCCGGAAATATGCATTAGCTCCATGGCCGCTGCAAGCTCTAAAAACCAGAATTTATCCTTCATGCGCTCGTAGCTTCTGGCGATGCGGTAATCTAGCATGAAAAACGCCGAAAATGAGCCGCATGACAATATAGTTATCAAGATTCCTTTGCTCCCAAACAGCGCTACCGATACAACCGGGATTGCAATTATATATACGAGGCATTGAAACGCGAAACCCCTGCGTATTGAAAGCCCTTTTATTTTCTGCATTGTCAATCCCAGTATTTGGTCTTATAATTTGCGAATTCCGCTTCCTGCGAATCCACAAACGATTTCACGAATTTAACGCGCTTGTCGAAGCTCTTGACTGCTTCGCTTACCGATATGAGGTTCCTCATTGCAAAGTAGGTTATCAATTTCGAACCCTTGAGCTGTTCCCGGGTTATGGAACCGTTTTCGAATAGCTCGCTTACCGTAAACTCCTTTCCATCACCAACTCCTATCTCCGAACGCGAAAGCCACTTGTATTCAGATATCGACATTATTTTGCGGTTGAGCGACTGGTCGAACGATATGTATACTGCTATGTCCAAGTTTGATACCAAAACATGCTCTACGCTCATAGGTTTGGATTCGAGCCTCGCTATCAGCGCAGAACCTGCACCAGAGGAATGCATAGTCGCTATGAATGGTACGCCAGTGTTAGAACCGAAAAACGCATCCCTGGCCTCCGAACCTCTAAGCTCGCCTACTATAAGCCTGTCCGGGCGCAGCCTAAGGGCGTTGACCACCTGGTCCGAAATGCCATAGCCTTTCCCCGACTTCTGATTCTTTCCTATTAAGTAAACTGCATTTGAGAAATTCGAATGCGAAACGAGTTCTGCCGCCTCTTCCTCTATCGTTACTACCCTTTCATATTGCTGGGCTGTTTCCATGATTGCCTTAAGCAGAGTGGTCTTCCCGGAAGAGGGTGGCCCGGTTATTATGATGTTAAGCTTGGCATCGATAGCCATCCACAGGTATGCAAGCATTTCTGGGTCCAATGTCGATTTTTTAAGAAGGAAGCCCAGCCCTGTGCGTTCGGGCTTTGAAAGCCTTATCGATGCGATAAGCCCTGCCGAAGAATATGGGCGCTGCTGTACGTGGATCCTCATTCCGGGTTCGACAGAAGCGTCGATTATGGGCGTTTCCTGGGAAAGTTCCTTTTCGGCGGATTCAAGCAGCTTGTTTATCGCGTGTACTGCCAAGTTATCGCTAACAAACCTCATATTTGTCTCGCAGAAACCGTATCTGGAATGGTAAACCGAGATTCTCGAGCTTCCCCCATTGATTGCTATCTCTTCGATGTTTGCCGAATCCCAAAGCAGAAAGCTTATTGGGCCATAACCGAACACGTCAAATGCTATCGCTTCTGCCGCGACGCCGTCGCGATCCAGCCCGAAAGTGCTTGATAATATCTCCTTGGCGTAGTTTATCGCCATTATACTTCCTATTTCGGTATGGTGTTGATTGCCCTCCAAGGCAAGGTTTACCAAATGTCCTTTCAGCGCTGCTGCGCTCTTTGAAACGGAAGCCCAAGCAGGGTGCGCCTTTATAGAATAAAGGTTGGAATTTCCCGATTTTCCTATTAACCTGTCTCCCATATCAGCATAAATCTCTTTGGGATAATCGTCCAGAAATTCGAACGACATCCGGAAATCCAGTGCCGCATTGCCCGCATTCTGTACATTACTACCTGTTTTTCCCTTCACAAAACCCAAAAGGTTTATTTTACTCAACTGCATAATATTTTATTAAAGTAAATATTTATATACTTTTGTATTATTATTGCGCCGCAAGGGCTGTTGTAGCAATGGCGAAGGAAGTGCAAATGTATATAAATCTTTTACCAAAACTATTATTATGGTAAAAAGGGAAAAGCAACAGGACGAGATATCCTCGTTGAGGAAAGCGATAAGCAGGCCAAACTATGCAGTCATGAACCTTCTCTTTGAAAAATCACCTAGGACCACAAAGGAGATATATGCAGTCCTTGAAAAGAAGTTCACCAGGAAGACGCTTATAATATCATTGAGGGAGCTATCTCTGGACCTTAATGTAATACAGCCTACCCACATAAGGACTACCAACGGCTACGGGCTTGGCTACAAGCTAAATCCCAAAGTAAAGGACATAATAAAAAGCCTGCAGAAAGCTTCAAAGGTAATAGACAGTTGCGTCTGAAATAATTACACCCTTACCTTTTTCTGCTGCGAATAAAGCTCGATGATTTCTTTCGTTGTTGTCGCTTCTTCGGGGCTTTTGTCTGTTCTTATCGTAGTTTCTCCCACCAATCTGGGAAACCTCAGCGAATAGCCTGATTTCGTCCCGTCGTCGTTGACCTTCATTCCGCAGGTGTGCGTGGGCGATTTCGTTATTTCGTCGGCTCGTACTGTAACTACATATTTTGGATATACCCAAAAGTCTGGTTCAAGGATCGCATCGACTCTGGCTGGCTTCGACTTCTGCGCAATCTTTGACAGCTTGTCGCTTAGTTCCTGCATTTGCTCTTCGGTAAACCCTGTCCCGAGCTTCGAAATAGATTCGAACATGTCCCTTTTCTCGTTATATACTGCGCACAGCAGCCCTCCAAATCCGAATTCTGTGCGCGAGCCCCTGCCAAGATAATAGCCTATTATCACAAGATCCAGGGTATCGGATAGCTCTCCTTGGTAACTTCTCTTAAGTTTTATCCACGAGAATTTCCTTGCCCCTGCAATGTATGGCGCATTCAAGTCCTTTGCGACTATGCCCTCGAGCCCGTTCTCTACTGAGATATTGAAAAAGTCATCCAGGTCCTTTGCGGAATCGGTTATTATCCTTTTTGAAGGCCTTAGCGTTTCGCTTTTGCCTAAGAGCTCCTCAAGCTTTTCCCTCCTTTTAGAGTATGGTTCGTTCATGTAGTTCTTTCCATCGGCAAACATTATGTCGAAGGCCATTAGCCTAAGCGGCAGGTTTACCGCTTTCTCGTCTATCCCGTGTTTCCTCTTGCGCTGTATGGTCTCCTGGAACGGCATGAATTCGGAGGTGGCTTCGTTATACGCCAGAGCCTCGCCTTCAATTATAAACTCGTCAGTGCTTACCTCCTTTAGGGCTGCTGTCGCAATGTCAGGGAACATCTCAGTGGTGCGCTCAAGCCTTCTCGAATAAAGCTCTATGCGTTTCCCCTTTCTATGTATCTGGCACCTGAATCCGTCGTATTTCTGTTCCACCGCGCATTTGCCCCCCATCTTTTCGATTATTTCTTCAGCAGTGGGAAGCCGTTCAGCGAGAGCAGGGCGTATCGGCTTGAAGGTCGATACTGAAAGGGACCTTATCGCTTTAAGCCCATCGCTTTTGAGCGTAGCCGCAACGAAACCAAGGTCGCTGCATATATTATAAGCGCGCTCCAGCTCATCCTTTAATGTCCTGTCATTATTCTCCATTACTGAGAGCGCCTCGAGCATAGTGGCATCGCCAAGCCCGAGCCTGAGCTGCCCCAGCGGGTACCTTATCATGTACCTGGCCTCTAGCGGGGTCGAACTTGCGACTAGGTTGGCGAGCAGCTTTATTTTGTGCTCCTTGCTGCCCTTGCCAGAGGATTCGGATATTTTTTTCATCGCTTCGTATACCTCAAGTATGTTGGGTTTTGAAGAGAGCATGCGCTTTAGCTTAGATTTTGCGACAAAGCTTTCGGCAGTTTTTCCAAGGTCGCCGCTTTTTTTGAAGTCGGATTCAACCTCATCTTTAGTATAACCGGTGGCTATTGCTATGGATTCTGTTGCCATCTTTTCTGCGACGCCGAATTCCTTTCCCTCAAATGCCGGCGCAAGCACCCCTTGGGTCATGTAAACTATTGCAGACATTTCCCTTTCTTCCGCTTCCTTGAAAACCTCCGCCATTATTTCTATCATCTTCAGCCTTGAGGATACTTTTTCAAGGGAATCGTAGTATTCCGCCAGCTTTGAGAATAGCATTCGCATTACCTTAGCAGCTGTCGCTGCCAAAC
>JAMCYO010000014.1 GCA_023473395.1 Candidatus Martarchaeota archaeon
GGATTTTCCTTTTCATACATGCACTATATGCGTACGATGTTGCGGCTGAGCCACGGCGCAGCCGATGCGGATTCGTCGCTCAAGAAAATGGGCTTTGCCTACAAATGCAACCACTGCGGCTGGTACGGTTTTGAGGCCGGCGCATTCACTACTATTTTAAAATGCCCGGAATGCGGATCGCAAATTGAAAAGGCAGGGAGGATGTGGTTGGGAAGCCTGTCTGAAAAGATCGACGCAAAAAAGCTTGAAAAGGCGATCGCCGATACAAACGGCATGGACGGCAAGGAGGCGTCATTCATGCTTAAAGTAGCCTCTGAACCTGACATCCCGTTCTACTACAGCATACCAAAGCTTACTAAAATAATGAATATGCCATCGGTTAGCGAACTCCGTGTGGTGGAAAACCTGAAGTCTAAGGGCATGGCCGCCTCGGTTACTTATCTGGAAAAGAATTGCGTAAAAACCAATGCATCGATCGCCGAAGTACGGCAGGCCATAAAGGAAATAGCAAAAAGGTAGTTTGAGCGGAATTTTTTGCGGTTTAAAAAGCTTCTACATAAAATATATCGGTTTTCCCTCGAAAATAAAAAATCCTGGGAAAATATTAGCGGAATTTTGGCAAATCGGAAAGCTATATATAGGGGTTAATTCAAAATAATATTGAAAGGGTGTAAAAAAAATGTGGGGAAATCGATGGGGGAATATAAAGCAGGAGCAGCGTCTTGCGAAATGTGTGGCGTAACCACACTCAGTTCTTCGGAAAGGGTTCTAACAGCTAGCGGCAGGACGTACTGCATAAGCTGTTCGCAGAAACTCGGACTGGGAACAAAAACGAAAACCAATTGCGCAATATGTGGCAAGAGCCTGGCCAAGGGGGAAGTGAAGATGGTGCTTCCTTCAAAGTCTTTCGGGGAAACAGCAATGCCGCTCGAAAGCAGACTGGCATGCATAAGCTGCTACTCTTCCATGGCAACCAGAAACAAGCACGTGGATAGGGCCAAAGCCAAAGCAACAGCAAAGGTCCCGATAAGAAAGGCATTGCGTGAAAGGCTGATACAGCAATTGGCTGAAAGGGCAACTGCATAAATATTTGGTTTGGTTGCCTTTTCTTTTTTGTGCCCTTATCTAGAGCTGGAGCCGATCTAAATTACCTTTTCCTTATTGCCGTCCAATCATAAAAAAGGCTAACGGATTTTAAAACAAGCAGTTAAACAGTTAAAAGGATCATTGACCCGGAAACCCGGGCGTAAAAATAAAAACTACTTCTTAGCCTTTACCACTATCATGTGGTACTCGTTCTCGTATCCTATGGCTTCCTTGAGCGCGTTGGGCTCAATCGCTATGGTGCTGTCCGAGTATGGGTCGTTCACGTAGAACGAATCCTCGTCGTATCCCTTTACCACAACCCAGTGCGGTGACGAATCCAAATATGGGTTTATCTTGTTTGCGTTTACAAGCAGTATCGGTATGTTGCCGTTGTTAAGGGTGTTCTTGACTGTGTTTACTGTAACCACTCCATGTACTTCCTTTATGCCGGCAGCCTTCGTTTTCTCCTTTATCTCGTTGAAGGATGACCTTAGCGTATCGAGGTTTATGCCCTCGTACACGGCAAGCTTGCGCTCGTAGCCCTCGTCCTTTTGGTTGCTACTTACAATGTGGAGCTTGGCTCCGCGCTTTGACATTGCATACGCCAGCCCGTACTTTGAGCCATGCCACACGCTACCGTTCACCGCCTCATTCCATATGGCGAACTCATCGTCCTTTTTCGGCTTGTAATTCTTATTTATATATTTTAGTACCATTATTGCGCACGCCGCGGAACTGGTAAATTCTTCCGACTGCGCATAGTTCGGTATTTCGTACAGTTTGCCTTTTTGGGCCTTCTTCCTTGTTTTTGGTTGAGAATCTTTTTTTGCCATTCATAACACCTTAAATTTTATTTCCGTAACAACTGCTTCAGCAAAAGTGTGCAGGGAGGGAGATTTGTCCATAATCGAATTATTTTGAACTCCCGTAGACCTAAGCCAACGGATCTTGAGTCCGTCGCGTTTGACCAGGCTCCGCCATCCCTGCGCAGTATAGTTTGCCTGCGTTAAATAAATAATGTTTTGCATTACTGAACCTGTTGGCATCTTTATTCCACTTCAAGATTTTGGTATTTTAATATTTATACATTTCCTTAAAAATTTTCAGGCAGTATTTAAACCTTTTTATGCCGTTTCGAGAGAAAATGACAGAACGATAAAACGTGGACGCACCGGCCTATGCAATGTTCCATGGGCTGGCAAATGCTTAAAAATAAATAATCTTGCGAATAAATAACTAAGCGCGCCTTAGTGGTGTAACGGCTAGCACGGAAGACTGTGGATCTTCAAGCCCGGGTTCAACTCCCGGCTAAGGCCTTTGCGTTCAGAAAAAGTGCACTGCAAACCAGCGCATCAGCTTCTTTATCCTTATCCTTGTCGGGCTGGTGTTCTTCTTTATGTCTTTTACCATTGCCTTGTAAAGTATTTTTTCCTGCGCGTCGAGCTTCCCCTCCTTGACTATCTCCTGCTTTTTGCCATCCACTATCTGGGTTTCCGTTTTGCTTATTACGTCCTTCTTGACCATCGAATACCATTCATCTAGCGAACTTCCGCTGCTATCTTTGTCTTTCAGGACTGCCATCATGTCAGCCATCGTTAGCATGCGCTCTTTTTTATATTGGTACTCGTGCAGCAGCGGTCTCATCGCGGCCTTGTCGCATATCCTTTTTATGTCGGCAGGGGAATAGCCCATAGTTGCCCTGGATAGCCTGCCGTATCTGAGCCCAGCCCTGGGCTTGTTTTTGGTGTAAAGATCGAATAGCGCCTTCCTGTCCCTGTAGTTAGGCGGTGCAATATAAACGCTGTCGCCAAACCTGCCGCTCCTTTTCAGCGCAGGGTCTATGTCCCACGGTTGGTTAGTTGCTCCTATAACAAATATTCCTTCCGGGTTCGCCTGCACTCCGTTCATTTCTACCAGGAATTGGTTTACCGCCAACCTCATGCTCGAGTTGTTGTCCCCGCCTCCTCCTCCGCCTCTTTTTACGCCGAGCGCATCAAGTTCGTCAAAGAATATTATGCACGGCGGGTTTTTCCTAGCCTGCTCGAATATCGCATGGAGGTTCTTTTCCGTGTTTCCCGTATACATATCAACGATCTGGTTTATCTGTGCCACTATGACGTTGGCTCCGGCCTCACCAGCTATCGCATTGACAGTATGGGTTTTTCCAGTTCCGGGCGGCCCGTAAAGCAGAAGCCCAAGCCCCAGCTCTTTCCCGTATTTCTTGAAAAGTTCCGGGTGCTGTATTGCGAGCACTACGTTGTCGTGCAGATATGTCTTGACCTTGTTAAGCCCTATTACCGCGTCAAACTTCGTATTGGATTTATAAAACGCCAGCTTTTTGATTTGGCCCTCTTCTATTACTTCAGTTTCTTCTTCCTGCTTTTGCACCTGCTTTTGCAGCTGTCCGCCTGTGCTCGGCCCCGGGCCTGTTCCAGATAAGTCTACGTGCATAAGCGAGTCTATGTGTTCCAGCCTATTCTTTGCCTCGGAATAATTCGGGTCTATCGAGAGCGATTTTTCGTACCAGTATTTCGCCCCGACAAGGTCGTTGCTCGCTTCGGCCATGTCCCCATAAAGCAACGGGGCATCAGGGCTCTTCGGCTCGAGTTCCATTACCTTTTGCAGGTCTGCTTTGGCGGAGTTATAGTCATGGGATATTCTTTCGGCCAACGCCCTGTTAAAATATGCATCCGAGTATTCGGGGTCTATCCTTATCGCTTCGGTGAATTCGGCAATCGCTTCGGAGAACTTGCTTGCTTCGAAAAGCGAATTTCCTTTCCTCCAGTGCTCCTTTGCCTCAGGGTTTGCCTCTTTTTTCTCTCCTGGTTCTCCTACCATCTCGAATCACTATATAAATAACTTACATCCATCCCTATTTAAAATTTATTATTTCGTCAACTCTTGCGCGAATCAAGAAGTTCGTTGAGTTTTGCATCGACCGCGCTTATTCCCGGGTCGCTCCTTCTCCTATTCGAAAAGCTTACGGCTGCAAACCATTTCGACAACTCCTTCACCGTAGCGTTAAGCTTGGCCATTTCCTCAGACCTTATTTTGTACTTTCCGTTAAGCTGCCTAACTACAAGCTCGCTGTCCGAGATAAATTCCAGTTCGCTTTTTTCCGGTCTTTCGAGGTTTGCCTCGCACCATTCAAGCGCTTTTATAATTGCAGTATATTCTGCGAAATTGTTAGTTTTTATGCCGTTGTATAAACTTTTATGGGCTATTTCTTTGCCGCTCCCGTCTACTATGAGAAACCCCGACGCGCTAGGGCCTGGGTTTCCCCTTGCTGCCCCATCTGTATAAATCCTGAAAACCATTTTCCCATGCGCTTTCCCTGCCATTGCATACCCTCAGAGATAAGATAACTCTATTGCATCACCTATAAATTATTGAGCTTAGATATAATACTATTTACTTTTGGCAAGCGATTCGATGAAAAAGCTCACGCTTAAGGAGGGCGAGGATTTGGTGCGCGCTGCAAGGAATGCGATAGAACTCGAACTCAAAAACCCATACTTCAAGAAAAACGTTGTATACGAGAGCGTAAAGCATTTTGGCGAGCCATCCGGCGTGTTTGTCACCATTTACCATTATCCCACGTCTACGCTGAGGGGTTGTATCGGTTTTCCCAGGCCGGTAAAAAGCCTCGGCCAGGCCGTTGTCGATGCGTCCATTGCAGCGTCGTTCGAGGACCCGCGTTTCGTGCCCGTCTCGCACAATGAGTTCGCAGAACTCATCGTAGAGGTAAGCGTGCTCTCCGAGATGGAGCAGATTCAAGGGTCGCCGGAGGAAAGGCTCAAGGCGGTAAAAGTAGGCAGGGACGGCCTGCTAATAGAATACGGGATGTACAGCGGTTTGTTGCTTCCCGAAGTTGCTGTCGAGGAGAATTGGGACGCGGAACAATTTCTCGAGGGCGTGTGCGAAAAGGCTGGAATACCTGAGGGCTATTGGAAGCAGAGAAACGTAAGGCTCTACAAGTTTACTGCCCAAGTTTTCAAGGAGTCGGAGCCAAATGGCAGGGTGTATGAGGTCAAGCATTGAATCCATTGAAGCTAATTAAAGCTTTTCGCACATAATAATTGGTTCTTATCGGGCTCGTAGCTTAGCATGGTTGGAGCGTCCGACTGATAATCGGAAGGTCGAGAGTTCAAATCTCTCCGGGCCCACTCACAATATTGGCGAAATCCGTGTGGATAACTATGGATGCTTCCGAATGCATAATAATCGCCTTGGGGAAGGGCATCGATGCAGGAGGTGACCTTTCAAGGCAGTCCATCTCCAATGCTGAAAAAGCTATAAGACTTTACAACTCCGGCATTTCCAAAATAATCCTTTTTTCAGGAGGTTACAGTTATAAGTTATTGCTAAAATCATATCCAAAATCGCGTGAATCCGTCGAGATGAAAAAACTAGCTGTAAAAAGCGGAATACCAGAATCTGAAATATTGTGCGAAACCGAATCCTTGGATACTTCCGGAAACGCAATGTACTCTTTTGACATTGTTAGCAAAATGAAAGGCATAAAAAAGATATTGCTGGTTACATCTCCGGAACATATGGAAAGGGCTTTGTTCCTTTTCAAGCTCGCGTTCCAAGGCTATGAAATAACGCCAATGGCATCGCCATCCACATTGCAAGAGCCGGAACTTAAGGCGGCGTTTGAAGCAGAGCGCAAGAATCTTGCAAACATAAAAGCCCAGTTTTCAAAATTTGATTCGAAGCAAATGGGCTTCGAAAAGATTGTGAGGAAGATAAATCCGCTTTATGCATGCGACCTTTCGGAAGTGCCTGAAGAAGCCATGGAATACCTGAAGGGCATAGGCTTCACAAGGGACATAATAACTTCAAAGTTTACAACGAAAAACAGGCAGTTAGCTGCGTGCAAAGAGCTCAGCCAACCTTAAGCATGGCGTATTTGGAATTGTAAGGTTCCGCGTTGTATCCTTCCCTTGAAAGGTTCTTGGCAAACACCTCTTTGTTGCTGCCGTATGTGTAGATCTTTTTTGGCGATACTGCATCTATGTAATCCGTGCTCTGTTTGAAGTCCGCATGGTCGCTCAGCCCGAACTGCGCGTCCACGTTGAACCTGAAGCTTTTGGCGAACCCGGTTGCTATTGCGGTATAAACCCTTTTTCTGTGAGCGTATCCCACTGCGCTTGCAAGGTTGTCGAAATTCCTCGAGTCCACCACGGCAACGAAATTGTCTTTAAGAACTTCTTCGTAATCGCTTTCATCGTCGTAAGCGGAAACGTACGAAAGCCTTATCCCGTCCGATACGTAAACCCTGTTTATTGCGCTTATCTTCTTATTCACTACGGGCGTTATTCCAGCTTCGTTAAGTATCCTTATGAGCTCCTGCGCCTTTCCCATAGCATAAGCCTTGAACAGCACTATCCCGTATTTTACCGCCCTGGCAGTCCATTTGGCAAGTGCAGTCTCCACCTCTTCCCTGGCGTCGAACCTGATATCGGGATCAGGGTACGTCGAATCTATTATCAGCGAGTCTGCATGCTTTATTTCTATCTTTTTAGACGTCACGCTTTCCATTATCTGGAAATCGCCGCTGTATATGGTGCTGCCTCCGGTATTACAGTCCTCAATGTAAAGCTGTTTGGCCCCAAGCATATGCCCCGAATCAAGCAGCTTTATACCACGAGGCACTTCCGTAGCGAGCTTGGGGCTTATTCCATAAGCAACGCTTATCAGCTCAGCCGTCTGCCTGCTGCAAAGCATTGCCTCCGATTTTTTTACCGCAGCTATGTGGTCGCTGTGCGCATGCGATACGAAATCCATGTCGGCTCCGCTAATCCTTGCGTCTAAAGATATTGTCCTTCCGTCCAGCTGCCCCATTGCAAAGTCGCCGGGTTTAATTGCCAGCCAAACTTTAAATACTTTTTAAGCGAAATTATGTGTACAATAAAAAAGTGATAAAATTGGTAGAAAACGTAATAATAATAGGTTCTGGCCCGGCAGGGTTGAGCGCAGCCCTCTATACCGCAAGAGAAGACTTCAAGCCGCTGGTAATTACCGGAGTGGAGGCCGGCGGGCAGTTGCTTCTTACTACCGTAGTGGAGAACTTTCCAGCTTTTCCGGATGGTGTTTACGGCTCGGAACTGATAGATTTGATGAGGAAGCAAGCGGAAAAGTTTGGCGCCAGGTTTATCGGGGAAAACGTCGATAGCGTGGATTTTTCGAGCAGGCCCTTCAAGGTGAAGACATCTTCGCAGGAGTACGAGGCCAACAGCGTTATAATAGCGACTGGAGCCTCTGCCAAATGGCTTGGAATACCTTCCGAGAAGAACTTCATAGGTAAAGGGGTAAGCAGCTGCGCCACATGCGACGCTCCTTTCTTCAAGAAAAAGGATGTTGCAATAGTGGGCGGTGGCGACACGGCCATGGAAGATTCCATTTTCCTTACGAAGTTCGTCAACAGCGTTACGATAATACACAGGAGGGATTCGTTCAGGGCGAGCAAGATAATGCAGGAAAGGGTTAAGAGCAACCCGAAAATAAAGATAATCTGGAACAGCACTGTGGAAGAGATAAAGGGTTCCGGAAAAGTGGAGTCGATAATGATCAAGGATGTCAACACCGGAAAGGAAACCGAAATGAAAGTTGACGGCCTGTTCGTCGCCATAGGGTATAAGCCCAATACGGATTTCCTGAGGGGCGTTCTAGAGCTTGACCAAGCAGGCTATATAGTCACCCAGGACGAGGTCAAGACAAAGATAGAAGGGGTGTACGTTGCTGGGGACGTTGCCGACCACGTCTATAGGCAAGCAATAACCGCGGCCGCGAGCGGGACCAAGGCAGCGCTTGAGGTTAGGGCGTACCTTCAAAACATCGCTTATTCTGGGTCAAAATAGCTTTTTCTGGCCCTTTGTTTTTATGAGGTGTGACACCCTTACGCCGACTTTCCTAGCAGGTCCGTTTTTGAGGAGCGATGCAATCATTGGCACTATTCTCTTTATCACCTCGTCCTCGGAGTTAGTGTAATTGTGCAGCGAGTAGCTTTTAACGCTAATTGAAAAATCAGTGTAGCGCACCTTCGCGCCTATGTTCTTGAACAGGAATCCGTTCTTTTCGACCTCTTTCATTACCTGTTTTGTAAGATCTCTTAAGGCAGGCATGGCTTCTTCCACGGTAGATACCGGGCTCTTCAATGTCGTTTCCCTCCCTATGGAGAGTATTTCTGAATTCTCCACGACCTTTGATTCGTCGATTCCGTTTGCAAGCATGTAAAGCTCCTTGCCTGCGCTTCCGAACGCGTCTATCAATACCATCGGGTCCTTCGCCGCCAGCTGTTCTATGGTTTCAATATGCATTTCCTTCAGCCTTTCGAAAGTCTTTGCGCCAACTCCTGGCAGCTTTTCCAGGGAGCAGGACTTAAGGAAATTTTTGAGATCCTGCGCGCGCACAAGCATGAGCCCGTCGGGCTTGGCTTTGTCGGAAGCCATTTTCGCGAAGGCCTTGCCGTTGCCTATGCCTATCGTGCAGGTAAGCCCGAACCCTTTTAGGATATCGGACTTTATCCTCTTCGCAAGCTCAAGCGCCTCATTTTCGGATAGCCCCGTTATGTCCATTGCGGCTTCGTCGACGCTTATGACCTCTACAGGCCTTCCGGATTCTTTAAGCAGCTTCATTATGCCCCTAGATACTTCTTCGTAATGTTCTTCGTCCGAATGCAGATAATTGAGTTCCTTATAAAGGTCAAAGGCCTTTATGTTCGGCATCCCGCTGTGTATGCCGTACTTCCTTGCCTCGTAGTTGGCAGTCTGGACCACTCCCCTTAGCTTTTCGCTTTCAGGGGCGGTCCCTACTACGAGCGGCTTGCCCTTGAGCTCCTTGTGCCTTGCCTCTTCGCATGCGGCATAAAAATAATCCATGTCAACATAAAGTACGAAAGGCATGTTCTCATACATATTTGGGCTGAAACGATTAATAGGCTAAGCATGCCATGGTGTTTTATTGTTTGGTTTCAAAATACCTAATCGGTGTTTACATGCGCGATTACATGTTTGCCGGCAGTTTCTATCCAAAGCCCAAAAAGGAGCTTGAAGGCCTTATAAAATCCTATTTCGAGCGCAGCGTTCCCGACTTTGGCGCAAAGGCCAAATCCATGATAGTGCCGCATGCCGGATATATCTACTCGGGGCAGACGGCGGCGCTTGCCTACAAATCGGTAAGCACGGGGAAGCAAAACTTCGATTCTGTAATAATAATAGGCCCAAACCATACAGGGCTTGGAGACCCCGTCGGCATTTCAACCGAGGATTGGAGCACGCCAATGGGAAAGGTAAGGAACGACAAGAATTTTGGAATGGAAATAATATCTAGCAGCAAATTGGCATCTGCGGACGAGCTTTCGCATTCGGAAGAGCATTCGATAGAAGTACAGCTGCCCTTCATCCAATACGCTTTTGGCGATATTCCAATAGTTCCAATATGCATGGGCGACCAGAGCATCGATGCGTGCAAGGACCTTCACGAAGCAATAACAAAGGCAGAATCTAAGCTCAAAAGGCACCCATTTGTAATAGCAAGTTCCGATTTCAACCATTACGAATCCGAGCACGTGGCAAGCTCAAAGGACATCCCTCTGCTCAAGATGCTCGAGGGGCTGCGTGCCGAAGAATTCAACGAAAACGTAATAATATCCGAAGACTCTGCATGCGGTTACGGCCCGTCGACAGTGGCTGCCTTGTACGCAAAAGCGCACGGCGCAAAGCGCGGGGAATTGCTGGAATACACAAATTCCGGGTTAAAGACCGGGGACATGTCGAGCGTAGTCGCGTACGCCTCCATGGTCTTTGTATAAAACGATAAGTTTTAATACAGGATATTATCATAATATCTGTCTTTGGCTGGTGCATAGCCCGGCCGGCGCAGAAGCAGAGTGGAACAATGGCTATTCTAGGTATAAACGATTCGCATGACTGCGGAAGCGCAGCATTTTCGAACGGCGAAGTCGTATCGGCTGCTAACGAGGAAAGGTTTACAAAAAACAAAAACGAGGTAGGGTTCCCCTACAATTCCATAAGGTTCGTATCAAAGAGCACCGAAGAGGAAATAACGGATGTTGCCTTGGCCTGGATAGGCGGCAATGCTTTGATATCAAGGGTAATACCTTCCTGGGACAAGAAAAGGCGCGCCATATGGAGGAGGGAAATCCCGCGGCCTTCAAGGCCCATGCTGCATATAATGGACGTGCCTTACAGGCTGATACAAAACCAAAGGCCAAGGGCATTATGGAAGGCTGTAGGCGTGCCGTTGAGTAAGCGCATAACGCATAAACGCCTTGAAACCGTAAGCAAGGACCTTGCATCTGCAAAACTGCATGTGATAGAGCACCACCTATCGCACGCGGCTTCTGCCTACTACACTTCCGGATTCAAGGAGGCATTAATAATAACCCTTGACGGCTCGGGAGACGGGCTGAGCGGCACGGTTTCCATAGGAGACAACGGAAACATAAAAAGGCTGGCAGAGTTCAAGGCGTCCACGAGCCTTGGCATAATGTACGGCGCAGCCACGGTGGCATGCGACATGCGCTTCTCGGAAGACGAAGGCAAGCTCATGAGCCTGGCAGCGTATTCATACCCTGCAGAGATAAAGGAGCTTTGGGACTTCAGCGTATACGATCCGAAGAGCAAGAATTTTGTCTCAAAGGTAAAGACAAGGAACGAGATACTTTTAGGGGAATACATGAAGGACCATGTGCTTTCAAAGTATGACAGGGAGTCGTTCGCATACGCCGTGCAAAAGCACGCCGAATTGCAGGTTACCACGCTTGTCAGGCAGTGGATAAAGGAGACAAAGATAGCCAATGTGGCAGCCGCAGGTGGTTTCTTCTCAAACGTTCTTGTAAATCGCGCAATAGAGCATATGCCGGAAGTCAAAAAGTTTTTCGTATTCCCGCAGATGGGAGACGGAGGCCTTTCGCTTGGTGCAGCGGCATATGTCGATTTTCAAGCGCACGGAAAGTTCAATACCAAGCAGATAGACAACGTCTATTTCGGCCCAGAGTACAGCAACGAGCAGATATTCTCGGTTCTCAAGAAGTCGAATAACAACAGCATAAATTTTGAACCGATAAAGGATCCCGCAGGTTACGCTGCGGATTTAGTGGCTGACAAGAACGAGATATTGCTATGGTTCCAAGGGCGCATGGAATACGGGCCAAGGGCCCTTGGCAATAGGAGCGTGTTGGCTTTGCCTAACGATTCGGAGAACAGGGACGAGTTAAACTTGATAATAAAAAAGAGGCCGTATTACCAGCCTTTTGCTAGCAGCATACTGGAGGAGGATGCACAAAAGCTGCTGGGGGACTACGTGGGCCCCAACAGGTTCATGACAAGTGCAAACTCCGTAAGGCGCGAGCATTGGCAGGACCTTGTTGCAGCGTCGCACGTTGACCACACGACAAGGCCCCAAATAGTTTCCGAGGAAAACAAGCTTTACCGCAATCTTATACGGAAAATAGGCAAAAAGACAGGCTACGCCGCGGTTTTGAACACAAGCCTGAACAAGCACCGCAGGCCGATAGCTTTGGATCCGGAAGAGGCAATATACACGTTGGAAAATACCGGGGCGACCAAGCTTATAATCGGCGACTATGTGGTTTCGAAGAAAAATTCAAAAAAGAAAGAATAAGGCTCTATTTTCTGTTGTTTATCTTCAATCCCACAAGGTATCTGGTCGCGCCCTCCACGCTGCCTTTCTTCATTTCTATTATCGGGATCCTGAAAAGCCTTTTGTAGGACCCGTCGTATATTATCGCATAAGCGTTTCTCAGGTTGTCCATGTCCTTAAGGCCCTTCTCGTAGAATATCCTATAATACTTGGCCTTTGAAGACTTCAAC
>JAMCYO010000036.1 GCA_023473395.1 Candidatus Martarchaeota archaeon
GCTTGATTAAAAGTGTTATTGTATGGTGGACAAACATATAGGAAGGGATTGGGAAGGGACTAAAGAATTCGTAACCATGAATATAAGCCGTTTTAATTTCACAGAGATAAAGGAATACCTGACAAGAGATATTGTACCAAGGGCCATAAAAGAATACGCGGAAATCTGCATCGAGGGCACTGACAACAGAATAGAATCGAGTAATATAGATCCGATTATTAAAATAGCCGGAAGGATAATAGATAACAGCCTTCAGCAGCTTAGCGAGATGACTATAGAATACGAAAAAAAGCATGGATGGACCAAAACTGTAGAATCAAACGAGCAAACTATACGGCTTTGGGAAAGGTCAAGGCTAAAGCTTGTTGACTATGCCTATTTTGAAGAGATAGTAATTGACAGCTTAAACGAGATAAGGGAAGGGCATTCTACCCTCGACTTTGAGCACATGCCGGACGAGTTGCACAACGCCATAGAGCGCATATGGCAGAGTTAACTTGAGGAAGTGAATTTAATGACTGAGAAAAAGATTTCGCCGAACCCGCCCAACCAAACAAAAATAGATGACTGGGATGAGAATGGAAAGTGGAAAACTGCAAAAACCGAAGAATTTCCAATAAAGCTAATTCGTGTTGATGACATCGAAAAAAGCTTCGCCAAAATGCGCGAGCTTATTTCAGAAATAGATTACAAATATCCAAAAAGGAAAGACTTGGCCAGCTTCAACTCAAAACTGGAAAAGGAGCTAGAAAAGCTTGGCCTAAATGTTGAAAAATTGAAATCTGATTTCGGCATAGAGGAAATGGAGCGCGAGGTCGAAAAAAACCCCAGCAATGTAATCCTTGAAAGTGCCCTTAAGAACCTGGAACGCAGCTATGCGAACATGCTCATATCAATAGCAAAGGAAAAGATGGAAGGCAACAACAGCCTTTAGACCACCATTCTTAAATCGAAATCTGGTAATGGCATTGCGCGCCTTGCGCGGTTTATGGCACAGATTATAACCTCCTCATTGCTCAATGGCTGGAGCCTTACCCCAGATTCAACGCCGGTAGGTATTTTCTCAGCGTTGAGATTCGCAAGCCTGAATGCCTCGCGCACAGCTTCCACTTTCACCTTGTTGTCTGAGCCTATCGCAACTTTCACTCCCACCGTTATTTTGTTATCTGGTATGACTTGACGCGTTCATAGAGCTCGTGCGCGAGGCATTCAGGCTTGCGAATCTACTTATTCTTTTCGAAATATTCCCTTATGGGTTTTACCTGCACGTTTATTCCATTGGCCACGTACGCCTTTATGTCGACCGGATGGATCTTGCCCTCTTTATACATCGCCACAAGCTCGTTGTAATTCGACGCTTCTATTTTACCGCCGAACTTTTCCGGCCTTTCTATAGTTATTGGCGCTTCCTTGTCATCGACTATAAGCTTTTCCATGTAATCGAATATGGGATTGCCGACCACCACTTTTTCAGGGCAGTAAGCAGAATTCACCTTTTTCCTTATTTCCTCTTCGCTGTCGTGCACAAGTATTGTGCTTTTTGGGTTGGATTTTGACATCTTGTAGTCGAAGGCAGTATCCGGGTCCATGTTCTTCAGATCGCCTGGAGCCCCCTGCAATCCCAGCATGTATGGATGGTGTACAGCAACCGGAACCTTAAGCCCCAGCTTTTTTGTTACCTCTCTAGCCAGCATGTTGGCTTTCCTCTGGTCCATTCCGAGCTGGCATATGTCTATTTCCATTTTTATTACGTCAGTTACTTGCATGGGCGGATAGAATAGCTGCCCTGCTTCCAATGTATCCCCTTCCTTTCTACCCATTATGGTTATCGCCCTTTTGACTCTGTCAAGCGATATCATTTTGCCGACCTTGAGGAACGTGTCCCAGTATTCGAAGTCGTTCATTAAGTCCTTTGACCATATTATTTTGACCTTTGATTCGTCGACCCCTGCGGCTTTCCAAACCTCCACGAAGTATTTGCCTACCTCGCGTATGTGGTCCAGATCCCCGCCCATTTTTTTGTTTACGAAAGCAAAATAATCCGCTACGTAGAGGTTGAACTTTACCCCTATGCCCAATAGCTTGTTTATGTTCTTCGATCTGTAAAGTCCGAAAGGCAGGTGGGCAAGGCCCGACGGCTCGAAGCCGTCGTACGCAAGAGGGTGCTCTTTAGTCTCGAACAGTTCCTTCAGCTCCTGCTCCGTGACAATCTCTTCGGCAAAGCTTTTTATGACTTCGATTTTAGTTGAACAGTTCCTTCAGCTCCTGCTCCGTGACAATCTCTTCGGCAAAGCTTTTTATGACTTCGATTTTAGTTTCCACATCCAAATAAACGACCTCATTTAACTTTCAGATATAATTAAATTATTAAGATTTCGTTCAGCAAGATATAAAAGGCTCGGAACTGCATTATGATGTACCAGCCTATTAGGTAAAGGGTTGTTATTTATAATTCACTGGTGCATGGATGGATGCAAAAAAAGAGATAGAGGAAAGGTTTCTAAAGGATGAAATCTCAGACTTTAGGCTTTACGAAAGCATTGAAAATGGCGAGAAGGACGACAAGCTCAGGAATCTCGTCGCAAAGCTTAAGAAAACGGAGCGCAAGCACGCTGGCATTTGGGCTTCGCTGCCGCTGCTGGGCGAGCATGACATAGAAAACGTAAAGCTGCCATTTAATTCAAAGCTGAGGCTTATCACATATCCGCTGGTCAGGAAAATATTTGGAATAGCCTTCGTCACGAAGCTTCTGGAAAGGAACGAAGCGAATGGCCTGGAAGAATACAAAGAGTTAGTAAAAAGCAAAAAGCTTGGTGGCTCGGAACTGCAAAAAGTACGAAGTATAATATCTGACGAAGAACACCACGAAAAACTGCTTTTGGAGGAAACGCAGAAGCACGAGGCCAGGCTCAACTACACACGCTCGATTGTGTTCGGGATGAACGATGGACTTGTCGAAATACTTGCAGTCATAGCCGGGCTTGCAATGGTGGCTACTTCGAGCATAATAGTCGCGATTAGCGGAATTATAGTCGGGATATCAGGCACCCTTTCAATGGCTGCAGGGGCTTACATATCCTCGAAGTCCGAGAAAGTAGTAGAAAAATCGCTTGAAGAACAGCCAGGCGTTACGACAAAACCGGCAAAGGAGGCATATTATACGGGCATATTCTATTTCCTCGGGGCCCTTGTGGCTACTTATCCTTTTATTCTAGGGGCCTCAGGTTACGTTGGCATAATCGAATCCGTAATCTCCGTGGCGATAGTGCTTTCCATAGCTTCGACGATGATTGCAGTGATAAGCGACACGAGCATAAAGACCAGGATTGTCGAAATGCTTGCAGTATCGCTGGGTGCGGCTGCTGTAACCGCCTTGATAGGCTTTACAGTCAGGACAATTTTAGGAATAGCCATATCATAGGCATGTTTTAGAAAATAAAGGCGTTGGCATGCATGCATATGCAAATGCGGAATGGGATAGGCTAAATGCTTGCAGTATCGCTGGGTGCGGCTGCTGTAACTGCCTTGATAGGTTTTACAGTCAGGACAATTTTAGGAATAGCCATATCATAGGCATGTTTTAGAAAATAAAGGCGTTGGCATGCGTGCATATGCAAATGCGGAATGGGATAGGCTCAAAAGCGTAGCACTGCACAGGCCATCGTTCGAGACGTTCTTCGGCGTGCTCGACCCCAAATCATCACTTTACGAGCGCACGTTTGACAGGAAAGCGGCTGAAGCCGAACATTACAAATTCGCAGAGGCGCTTTCAATGTTCGGAATCAGGGTATACATGCTCGAGGAATCAATAGAGAAAGCTTCTAGAAAGGATTCGTTCAGGAAGGAGCTGGAAGCTCTTGCATACTCGTCCATTAGATATGCAGGCAGGAATACCGAAAGCAGAAAATTGGTATATGAACAAATGGAAAGCTATTCCCCTTCGGATCTGCTGATGATAAGCGAACTTAAGCCGGAAATAAGAAAAGCGGGAGCTAGAAGCGAGTTCGTGGTAAGGGAGCCCCTTTCAAACCTATATTTCATGCGGGACCAGCAGGTGACGACTCCTGGCGGCATAATAATTGGAAGGATGTCAAAACCCCAAAGGGCGCCAGAGACCAGGATAACGTCGCTGTTTTTCAAATCACTTGGCATAAGCCATATGATACCAGAGTACAAAAACGGGACATTAGAAGGCGGAGACTATATGCCCTGCGGCGAATTCGCGCTCATAGGCATTGGCGACAGGACGAATGAGGCCGGTGCCAAAAAGCTTATGGACAGCCTTAAAGGCTTCGACGAGGTTGCGCTCGTTGAACAGCCCAGGCACCCATTAATGGTAAATGGGTTCGACCCCATGTTGGACATGCACCTTGATACTTATTTCAACATTCTGGCAGACGGCTTGGCTGTTGGCCAGCCAGAGCTGCTTAAGCTCGCAGGCGTGAAAGTGTTCCTGAAATCCGGCAACGGATTTGAAAAGATACCGGAAAGCACAAACCTTTATGATTACATTACGTCGAAAGGTTTTGCAATAATAGGGCTGTCAATGCTTGAACAAGCCTCCTTCGGCTCAAATTTCCTTTGCCTTGGCAAGGACAGAATCGTTTCTGTTGACTGCAAACCAGTAGCCGAAAAAGTCGTTAGGGCGTTTTCCCACATTGCCCGTTCCGATGCCAAGTATGCCAGGATAAGCGCAAGGCTGAAGTCCGAATATTCCAAGGGCATGTATAATTTTCCTAACAGGGAGACCGAAAAAAGGTTTGGAATAGATTACCTGCCTATAGACTTATCCAACCTGACCGGGGGCTATGGCGGTGCGCACTGCATGAGCTGTGTGATAGAAAGAGGATAGCTTATTTGCGTAAATCCGGCAATCCGTTTGCAGTTTTATGTTTCCACACTGTGCTTGCCCTGTTTCCGCCTGGGGGCTTGCGGTGAAAATGGCGTCTGAAACGGATACCAACATTCCAACCATTGAAATGTTTATCCCCAACACCGATATTTTTATTGCGGAATCCGAGCGGCGAAGGGATAGGTTAGCCTTTTCGGCAAGTTCATTTTTGGCATCCAAACTGAGGTTTTCTGCTTCCTGGACTTGCTTTTTCCCTGTAAAATTTTTAGGTTTAGTAAGTTTCCACATTTCGGCACCGTTCTGATAGTTTAAGGCGGTTTAGTTATATTTATACTTTACTCTTTCATCGTTAGGGTGATTTGGCTAATCGCATAATTCCACTAATGATGAACTGCAGAGGTTCCTTTTAAAACTAGGGGTCCAATTAAAAACGGCGATTGGGTGTACTACAGCGAGATAGAGAGGCTCAAGAAAATCGAGAAATACCTGGAGCTCTTGGCATATGGCTCTGTGGCCTTGGACGCATTGGTTGCCTTCGGATCACTGCTGCTTATGCACGGGTTCCATTACGCTGACCTCATAGTTTCCATAAGCAACTACGCGATAACCGCCGAGATAGCCATAGCGGCGGTGCTGCTGGCTACGCTGCTTGCCATGAAGCACTACAAGAACATAATATACAATTTCGACATAAATGCGTTCAGGATGAAGCAGAAGAGAAGGATGAGATTTTATAAGTCTGCAAGAAGCAGTGAACCAGCTTAAACAGTTGCGGTGCGCCATTTAATTATTTTGGCTTAGTGTCGGAGAAAAATTTCCCTATTTCGGCCCATGAATTTACGACCTTTATCAAAGGATCCTGATCCTTGTTTGCCTCTGCAAAACTGCGGTTCCAGCTCCTTCTAAACAACAGTGCCTGCCTTCCCGCTTCGGATACGCTTTTGGCAACGATTGGATGGTCGTCTATGTAGTAGTTTATCCCATGGTTGCTTCCCACTATTACCTTTTCTATAGAATGTTTTACCCTTATTATGCCGTCAAATTTTATGTTGTGCTCCTGCAGCCATTTTGTGTACGATTTTTCCGAACCTACTGTTGCAGTAACAAGATAAAGCCTGTAGCGTTTTGAAAGCGCTTCCGTTATGTCCGGTATTTTAGGGTCAACAATGCTGATCCTTCTATGGTCCGACCAGAGATCGAAGTACATCTTCGTTATCTGTTCGTTGCTAAGCCCGAAAAGCTTCTTTAGGTCGAATTCTGTCCAATCGTCCATGCCTGCCTTTACGCCATAGTTGTCGCGCATGTAGTCCAAAGCTAGATATGCAGTGTTGGCTATCGTATCGTCCAAATCTATGCCTATGGCGTTGTCCCTTTGCAATTCCATTTTACCAGTTTTAATTGGATAATAAACTATTTAGCGCTGTTGAAAAGTTATTTTCTGAGCCTGAGTATCCATGCTTCGAATGATACCATCATGCTCTGTATGAGGTCTCTCAGCTCCTCATCAACAACGTCGCCGTTTTCTATCTTTTCCGATGCGCCGC
Source organism: Candidatus Martarchaeota archaeon (assembly GCA_023473395.1). GTDB lineage: Archaea > Micrarchaeota > Micrarchaeia > Micrarchaeales > Micrarchaeaceae > Micrarchaeum_A. The sequence continues at coordinate 6,397 of JAMCYO010000036.1, forward strand.
CTATGAAAAGCAGCGGCCTTTCCAACGGATGCATGTTCAAAAATGAAAGCACCGGCCTCAGGCTTATCTGCGCCGCGGACGTCCCGACGAGCGAACCCCCTGTTGCGCCGAATACCGCAACGGGTTTGTCATCGAAAGAATTGTCCATGTATGGCCTCGAAGCCCAGTCTATTGCGTTTTTGAGCACCCCAGGTATGGACCTGTTGTATTCCGGCGTGGCTATTAATACGCCGTCTGCGTGCTTTATCTTCTCCTTGAACTCCTTGACCGATTCCGGCATGTGCTGCTCCTCGTCTTGATTAAACAGGGGTATTTTTGATAGGTCGAATATTTCGACTTCCATATTATTTGGAGCAAGTGCTTTTGCCGCCTTTAGCAACGCTTTGTTATATGAGTCTTTTCTCAAACTTCCCGCAAACGCCAATATTTTCAAAGTCTTATTGTCATTTTCCATAGATACCACATTCGGGTAATTTTTTTGTCCCTGTTTATAAGTCATATATAAAATTGTTTTTACTTTTCTACAAGCTTATGACTGTATTTGTTCCGTGCCAGTATTGTCGCAAAGGCAAAGAGATGGCAAGCGATTTATATTTTTTCGACCAATTAGGTTTGGTTTGATGGAAAACGATGGCACAAATGTGTGTTTGCTGTGCGGCAGCCCTATGAGGCATATGCAGGCTTGCCATATAAAATGCCCGAACTGCGGTGCGGAAATGGATTGTTCCGACAAGGGCTTCATCTGGTAATTCGGGATCATCCTTGAGTTTCCCCGTCGCCTTCATCATTCGCGTCTGAATCCTTCCCAGCATTGGAACTTTGTTGCGCCTGCGCTCCCTTTTGCTTTTTGGAAGTGCTTGATTGCGCGCTTTTCTGCTTAAGGTTCAGTTGGTCAAGTAACTGCTCTGTTTGCGTTTTCGATCCTGCGTCGTCCTTTGCGTTTGCTGGTTCTTTCTTGTTGGCAAGGCTGCCGACATCCCCGAGGCCGACCATCTTGTCTATGCCTAAAACGCCTATCGGCGTAGGTATGCCCAAGCCCCTGGATTCTGTCGGTATGAATATCAGGTGGTTCTTGCCGCTTATCCCTATTTCGTAAAGCATGTTTAGCGCCCTGAGCTGCATGGCGTATATGTTGGAATTGTATGTCTTTGCCGCCGCCACCATGTTAGCCGCAGCCAGCTTTTCTGACTCGGCCAATATCACCCTTGCGTCGCGCTCCCTCGAGGCTATTGCTATTTTGGCCATCGCATCCTGCAAGTCATCAGGTATCTTGACGTCCCTTATTTCCACCGATATGACGTTGACTCCCCACGGGGTTACCCTTTGGTCTATTAGCTCCTTCACGCTCGTTGCGATCTCGTTCCTTCCGACTATCATCTGGCTGAGGTTGACCTTTCCTATCACGTCCCTGAGCGCCGTCTGGGCGGCAAGCGAAACCGACTGGTCAACATCGTTCACCTGTAATGCAGTATTCTCAGGGTTTTCTATCCTTGTAAACATTATCGCTTCTACGTCTACGCCCACATTGTCCTGCGTAAGCGTCTTTTCGGCCGAGAAGACTGTTGAGAACGTCCTTAAGTCGAACTTGTAGGGCATGCTCTGTATGAGAGGTATTATGAAAAACAACCCTGGGCCGTATGTGCCCTTGTATTTTCCAAGCGTAAGTATCGGAGCCCTTTTCCACTCCTGCAAAACCTTAACGCTGAGCAGGAGATATATGACCAAGACGACTGCGAAAAGGGCCGCACCTACGGCATAGCTCAATGAAGTATAATACCCTATGGCGAAAAACAGCACAGATACTATTAGACCTATTATTATTGCAAGTGCCGAATTTCCATGCATCCCCTGTGTGCTTTTATAAGCGTATAATTGTTGGCTTGACATTTGACTCGAACCTTTTAGCATGAAAAATTTGTTGATAATAATAGGCATGCAGGATTTAATAACCATCCTTTTAATGCGCCTTTTGCCTTCATTTCATCTGGCGCTTATCTTATACAATTCCACATAGCTGACTGAACTGGTGTTGTAGTTGCTATAAATGCTTTCTGCAGTACAGTTTCCAGTTAACCAGTAGCTTATGTTTTTTATGTTGGAATTTTTGTAGTTCAAAAGTAGTGCATACCCGCCGGTTGCCATTGTGGAATTGCATGCCTGCGCAGTTGAAAATCTTATCCTGCCAGAATACCCATCGAAGAAGTTCGAATACGCGCATTCCAGGTACGGGTTTATACCTATGCATGCCACTGTAGAACCGTTAGGGACCAGCTTTATCGCGTGCACGTAGCCTTCATAAATGACGGCGGACGTAAAGTTATACGAATAGCTGTCGTAATACGCAGGTATATTTGCAATTGCAATATAGGCAATCAGCACGATTACGAATGCTATGCCATAAGCCCTGCGTTTCTTTGCAAGCACGCCATAGGCGCTTACAACAGCGTAAGCAGAAACTAACGCCATGGAAGGCAATATCATGTCAAAATATATGCTATATGGCGTTATGAAGTTAAGAGGGCTTATAGACTGCGGAACAAAGAATATCATCGCTATGAGTCCGATATTTATTATGCCTGCCCACATGAACTTCCAGTTCCTTGAGACGATTATGTACGCACTCGCAATTATTGTTATGTCGAGAAAGAGGCCTATGGGGTACTGGTACGAATTTATGGAATAAACCGCCTTCAACCCGTTGGAAAATGCGTATGGGTTTAATGTTATCGCAAGATATTTCAGATTCAAGGCAAGCGTGGAAGGATTCATCGGCCCCCTTACCTTGAAATAATCGAATATCCACGAGAGCGCCCTGTTTGAATAGAGGTAGTAATAGGCCGAAATCAGCACGAAGCCGATTGCAAATCCTGGAATAGCGCCCTTTATGCTAAGCCACGAATGATGTTTCCGTTCCTTTGAAAAATGGCCGTGTAAAACATATGCTGCGGTGGCTACTGCTAAAAGTAAAGTGAGAGAGAGCGATTCCATCCTTACCCCTATCATCATTGCGGCAAGAAACCCAGAAAATAGCGAGATGTAAAACCTGTGCTGTGAATTTCCGGATTTTATTATCGCGTAGAGCAGAAATGCCGAAAACGCACCAGTTATCAGATCCGGGAGCATCCTCGTCGTATACCCCACCGCAATTGGGGCAATCGAAACGAACAGCGATGCCAGCAACCCGGTTTTTTTAGAATCTAGTTCGGAACCAATCTTATAAGCCAATATTACCATCACGATTAACGCGACAGCAGAAGGAAACGCTATCGAAAACGCGTTATCGCCGAAAACCATAAGCGAAGATTCCCATATCGCTATGGTGATGAACTTAAACGAAAACGGCATTGCCGAGAACGGGTTGAATGTACCGGTTGCCATTTCGTGCGCCAGCGACATGTATGTTGAGTCGTCGTAAAGAGCGAACGGGCCTGAAAAAAGCAGGTACGATACGTACAGCGATATTGCAATAAGTATAACCAAGTATAAAACAATGAGTGGTTTTGAGAACAGTATGGATTTTTCATCCCGGATGTTAAGCGGCTGCGCTTTCTTTTCCGCGTTTTTATTTCTTCTAGAATTTATTCTGCGGTTTTTTCCCTTAGACATTGCGGAATCACATTTTCAAATAAATAAAACAAATCGCATTGATATTTTTCCGAGTTTTATTTAGCATGCTTATTCGGGCTTGTCCGGCATTTTGAGAGCTTTTATTATCTTGTATATTTCGACGAACGAATCCGCATGGTAGTCGGAGGACCTTACCCTGTGCTTGTATGATATCGTGGAAATGCCGAGCAGCTTTGCACCGTCTATTTCGTCCTTATCGTGGCCGACAAATATTGCATTTTCAGGCTCCGCCTTGAAATTTTCCAGCACTGCTTTGTAGGCTTCCGATGCAGGTTTCTGGTATCCTGTGTCCATCGGTACGAAAACCTCATCCATGACGTCCCCAAGCCCGGCGCTCTTCAGCATGAATTTCTTATCATCTTGGCTATGTACGGTATCGGTAAGAGCCGCGAGGTACACGCCGAGCTTCTTTATCTTCCTGAGCGTGTTCCTCATGTCCGGTTCCATCGGCTTGTAATAAGCGAAGGATTCACGGTCTATGCGCTCGTATTCGCCGAGCAGTTCATCTGGTATCTTAAGCGTCTCGAAAAGCCTCATTCGCGCGGCGAGGAGTTCGTCCGGGCCGAAGCCCATCCCGAAAGAGGCGCGCTTCCATGCGGCAGACATCTTGGCTGGCGATATCCTTATCCCATGCTTCGCCAGCATCTTAAGTTCCGCCTGTTCAAAATGTTTCTTGAAGGGGGCGTTGTCGAGCAAGACCCCGTCTATGTCGAAAATTGCAAGGTAGAGTTGCATGCAATCGCTTATAATTGCATACATTTATTAATAAGCCTTTCAAAACAATCCATGGCACGCCGCAGTACATGCATTGTATCAATTTAAATTACTAAATTGGAAATATAGCTTAGCAAAGCGTGATGTGTTGAATGCAAAGCTAAGGTCGATGGTCTTCACCGCCTTCGGGCATTTCTCGAACGACAGCGTATTCCTAGTATACCCGCTGCTCATAACCTACTACACCCTGATACCAGGGCTTAACATCGTGCTGCTCGGAACGCTTGCGATAGTATACCAGCTTATATACGGAGCCATGAGCACGCCGGTAGGCATAATTACCGACAGGACAGGGGATGAGGACAGGACAGGGGATGAGGGCATAATGATAGCTATAGGGATAGCCATCCTTGGGATCGGGATGGGCGCCTTTGCGGCATCGTTCGCCTACGCCTCGTTGAGGCTGCCGTTCATCATTGCAGGCGTGCTGCTGCTCGGGACCGGAACTGCGTTTTACCACCCGATAGGGTCTTCCATACTTAAAAGCACTTACAAGGAGAAAGCGGCATCTATGATGGGGATAAACGGCAGCATGGGCAGCTTGGGAAGGTCGGTAATGCCGATAGCGCTGGTGTTCCTTATAACTGCGCTTGGAGCTTCCATCGCGTTAGGTCTTGTGGCGGGAGAGCTTCTCGCTTCAGCCGCGATACTGTACTTCGGGCTTCTG
>JAMCYO010000028.1 GCA_023473395.1 Candidatus Martarchaeota archaeon
CCATAAGGAGCATCGTTAAGCTGCTTACAGACAGCGGCATAAAAGCCAGGGGATTCGTGGGCCGCAAAGAGGGAATAAATCAATCCGAGCAAGAGAGCATAATAGGGCTTTTCAGGAACAAGGAATTCGACGTGCTGGTCGCGACGTCAGTCGGTGAGGAAGGCCTAGATATACCTGCAGTCGATTACGTCATATTCTATGAACCCATAGCAAGCGAGATAAGGAGCATACAGCGCCGGGGCAGGACCGGTAGATTTAGGGTTGGCGAAGTCGTCATATTCGTGGCGAAAAACACAAAAGACGAAGCTTATCTTATGATATCAAGAATAAAAGAAAAGCGCATGTTCGATACAATTATAAAGATAAAAGAGCAGATAGAAAGCGGTAAATACAAACCTGGCAAGAAAACCGGGCAAGCGAGGCTTTGACAATGCTTAGTTACGACATAGTGTTCATATTCGTTGCCGGAATTGCGTTTTTGGGATTCATACTCAACGCGCTTTTCGACAAGATCAACATAACTAGCATACTCCCGCTTATGCTGATAGGCTTGCTTATAGGCCCAGTATTCCATGTTGTCGATACTGGGGCCGGGAGCACAATAGCTGATTTGACTCCATATGTAACTGCACTTGCAGTGTCCTTCATACTTTTTGATGTAGGGATAAACCTTAGGATTAACAAGCTCAAAAGCGTCTTTGCGAAAGCCACAAGCTTCACTTTCGAACTCGCCACCGCAACCGGAATAGTGGTAGGAATAGTGACATTTTTCGCTTTCCATTACACTTTGGGATGGAGCGTCGCAGATGCATTCATATTCAGCTTCGCCTTATCCGGACCAAGCAGCGTGATAGTCCCTACGCTAGTGAAGGTAATAAAAGTAAACGACGACCTTAAGACCACTTTGGTATACGAAAGCGTAGCCTCCGACACGCTTGAGCTAATAATACCAATACTCCTGCTGGACATATTGGCAAGCGCTTCGATAACCGGGATAGGCATAGCTAGCCTAATAGTAAGCGCGGTTGTAGGTTCGATAGTCTTCGGGCTTGTCTCTGCCGTTTTTTGGCTTTTCATACTTAACAAGTTCAAAGCGTATAGCGAAAGCTATTCGTGGATGCTCACCATAGCCATGGTTATCGCGACATACGGCATAGCAACGCTCTTGGGGTTCAACGGCGCCATAACGATATTTGTATTCGGAATACTTTTCAGCAACATAGGCTCCGTAAGGCCTAGCACCGATCCTGTGCATGAGCCGACATTCGTGGAAAGGTACCTTGCAATACCGTACAGCATAGACCACATAAAAGACTACCAAAAAGAGATAGTGTTTTTCACTAGCACGTTCTTCTTCGTATACATAGGCATGCTCTTTACATTTAGCGGGGTGTATCTGGATTTTATAGTGTTCGCGATTATGATTACATTTGTAATAATGCTTGTACGCTTCATAGGCTCCGGCCTTCTGAAGCAGTATCTTTCCAACGATAAAAAGGAATCCGTCATACAAAGGAATTTCATATCTTACAATGTGGCCAGGGGGCTTTCGCCAGCCATAGTGGCAACATTGCCCCTTACCTACGGCATAGTCATACCTGGTTTCCTTGATTCCGTATTCCTTGTAATATTGATAACCAATATCGCATCCACCGCAGGCATATTCATGGCATATCGGAAGAAACCGGTCGAAGTGGTTAAAAACAAACAGAATGCCGCAGTCCAAGCATAAACGCGCTTGTAAGAAAAGTATTATATAATCAATTTTGAATTGTTTAGTGGTGTACCAGTGCACAGATACATAAAAGGCGCCAGGAGCGAGAGGGAGCTCATAAACACGCTTTACCAAAAGGATTATTCGGTAATGCGCAGCGCCGGCAGCGGCGTCAATTCGCTCAGCCCCGACATAATAGCATTCAAGGACGGAAAGGGATTCGCATTCGAATGCAAGGCATGGGACAATGGCAGGCTTGCCATTGAGCACGAAAAATTTGAAGTGCTCAAAAAATGGGAAACAAATACGGAGATGGAGACAATGATCGCGTGGAGGATGAGCGGAAAAGGATGGTTTTTCGTGAAACTGGATGAAATGAAGAAAACAGAAAAAAGTTATTCCGTCACAAAAAGGGTAGCGCTTAAAATAAACCGCCGCATTGACTATCTCCCGGGATGCAAGCCGATGTAATGCCCAAACAAAGACTTATATATCTATATGGCTAATTCTAAGATGTAACAACATATAACACTACGAACTGGGTAATCGTAATGCTATTGGTGCTTTAAATGTGGCATTTTATCACAAGTGATTCTTATATTACTGCCTTGGTCGCAGAGGATAAAGGCAGCAGGACCTGCAGGCCGAGCAAGGCAGCAGAGTTAGATGCCGTTTTTGACCACCAGTAGCCATGCGAATCCTGATTTTGTAGGGTGGTAAATATGGCAAAAACATACATAGATATAGTAAAATACATGATAGAAGCCAGATTCGAGATATCTGGATCTGTTGAAAAACCTGATATAATAGGAGCGATATTTGGACAAACAGAAGGGCTTTTGGGTCCAGACTTGGACCTTAGGGAACTTCAAAAAAACGGCAAGATAGGGCGCATAGAGATAGAGAGCGGCTCCAGCAACAACAAGACATATGGAAAGCTATTGCTTCCGAGCTCGCTAGGAAAGGTTGAAACATGCATACTGGCGGCTGCAATAGAATCGGTAGACAGGGTAGGACCCTTTGAAACCAATTTTAAGATAGATAAGATAGATGACACGAGAAACGAAAAGCGCGCCAAGGTCATAAACAGGGCGAAGGAGCTTGTAAAATCGCTTTTGGCAAACGTCATTCCGGACAGCAAGGAGATAAGCGAAATGGTGGAGGCCGATGTTAAATCGAGCACCGTGACGCATTATGGGCCTGATAACCTTCCGTCAGGGCCAGACGTGGCAAAAAGCGACAGCGTCATAATAGTAGAAGGCAGGGCAGACGTCGTGAATCTTCTCAAGAGCGATATAACAAACTGCATTGCAGTAGGCGGAGCGACAGGCACAATACCAAAAACCATAATTGATTTATGCGCCCAGAAAGAAGTCACGCTATTCGTTGATGGAGACAGAGGAGGTGACATAATCTTCAAGGGCATATCGAACGTGGCGGACATAGATTATATTGCAAAAGCACCAGACGGAAAGGAAGTCGAAGAGCTTACGAGAAAGGAAATAATAAAGGCGTTGAGATCTAGGGTTCCGTACGAACAGACAGCAGTAGGAAAGCAGCACGCAAAGGAAGACCAGGCGCAGTACAACCACAACAGGGAGGAAAACCCAGGCGAAAGCCCGCAGAAACAGCAAAAGTACCAAAACCAAAGGAATGAAAGGGACAGCTACAGGCGCGACAGGCAGCAAAGGCAGGCCGATGATAAAAGGCAGGAACACGGCAGAGTCTTGAGCCCGAGCGAAATAGCCACAAACCTTTATGAGCGCAAGCACGAGGAGAATAATGGCCCTATAAAAGCGTCAGACATTGTAAATGACGTAGAAGAAGAAAGCGAGATAAAGAGAATAAGCTTCGAAAAAGGCCCGGAGGCACCCAAAGCATCGGAAAAATATGTGCAGGCGCTTGGAGAGCTCAAGAACACGTTGCGCGGCAGGCTTTATGACCAGAATGGAAATCCGGTAAGCGAAATCCCAATAAGGGACCTTATCCAGACGATACAGGAAACAGACGGGATAAGAGCCGTGGTCTTCGACGGGATAATAACCCAGAGGCTGATAGAGCTCGCTTATGGAAAGGGAGTGCGGGAGATATACGGGATAAGGTCGAGCCAGATAACAAAGAGGTATGACGACCTGCTGCTTTACACCCGCGAACAATAATTTTTTATTTGTTGCCTTTTTGGCTTTTCTATTTTTGTTTTTGTCTTCCATTTCGTTTTGATAAAAGTATAAATACTTTATTGTTTTAAATTTAAAATAGTTTAAATTTAAACCAATTTTACCAAAGACGGCAATTATATGGAAAAGCGCCACGTTGATTTCAAAACGAGATACATGAGCAAGGAGCTTAGGCGAATGATATTCAAGCTCATGCTCCTTGCCGAGATAAAAGAGAAAAAACGTTATCCTTACGAGCTCATTAACCTTATGTCCGATTCTAGGAAGGCGCACTTCATAGGGTCAAAAAGGAGTGAAATAAAGAATGACATCTACAACATAATCAGGGTCTTGGAAAAATCGGGTTACATAAAACTGGTCGGCAGCTCGAAAAATCTTCAGGAAAAAAAATACTACAAAATAACCCCACAAGGTAGGGAAGCTCTGGCTAAGTCAAGAAAGCTGATGTTGAAATACATGAAAGAGCTTGTAAAACTGATAAAGTGACGAGGTGCCGTTGAATGACAAAGGATATAATAGAAATAGATAACTTGGTCAAGAAATTCGGCAACTTCGTGGCAGTTGACAATATAAGCATGAGGATAAAGGAAGGAGAAATCTTCGGAATCCTTGGACCTAACGGCGCCGGAAAGACGACTACGATAAACATGCTTTTGGGGCTAATTAAGGCCACTTCTGGATTTATAGAAGTGGACGGTACAGACATAAACAAAAAACCTGAAATCATAAAGGAAAAGATGGGCCTGATGACTCAGGAGACTGTGGTTGATGGAGACCTTACTGCAAGGCAAAATTTGGAAATATTCGCCGAACTTTACGGGATGAAAGGGACGGAGAAGGAAAAAGCAATAAACAGGGCGCTTGAGGATGCTAAATTGGAAGAATTTGGAGACGAAAAGGCAGGGTCTTTTTCCGGAGGAATGCAAAGAAGGCTTAACCTTGTAAAATCTATGATCCATAGCCCGAAGATACTTGTACTTGACGAACCCACGACAGGATTGGATGTGCAGAACAGGGTAGACATGTGGGACAGGATTAGAAGGATGAATAAAAACGGAATAACAATAATATTGACAACGCAGTATCTGGAAGAAGCAGATTCTTTATGCAACAGGATAGCTGTGATAGACCACGGGCAGATAAAGGCCCTTGGGACTCCGGCTGAATTGAAAAAGACAGTAAGCGAAGGCAGCGTTATAGATATCTCTCTAAGGTTCGAGGATGCCGAAAACGCGGCAAGGATAATTAAACAGAAGTTGAAACTGGATTGCAAGGTAATAGCTGATAGGATAAGCATAAATGCAGGGAGAGAGGATATAAAGACCTTGACTGCAGTCGTTTCGTTATTAGAAAAGGAGAAGATAAAGATAATCGCGGCTTCCGTACACCTGCCGACTCTGGACGACGTATTCATAAAATTGACTGGAGGGACCATAAGGGATGCTTTGGGCGAGCAGCAGTCCAATGCCTCTAAGGTCATGTGGAGGAGATGATATGTCGAATGTAATTACCGATACCCTTGGGAAGGCGTATATACTTTATAAAAGGGACATGCTTATCTTCAAAAGCAATATACGGGCAAATATAGTAAGGACAGTATTGTTTCCGCTGATAATACTTATATTCTTCAGCAACATAGGCGCTGTAGCCCACAACGTTCCAGTCGGGGTGGTAAACGAGGCAAACAATGCAAATTCATACAGGTTCATGCAGTCTTTATACGCTGCTTCCTCTGACGGCCTTTTCACCGTATCTACGATACCTTCGATAAGCCAAGGCATGGCGGAGGTTAATTCTGGAGAGGTATCATTACTTCTGATATTAAATCCAACAATCGGGGCACAAAGCACAACCACAGGCATACTTGCCTATTACAGTTCGCCAGACGCATCCACGGTCGACGGAATATTACCTACGATAAGCGGCGTAGCCACAGAATACTACTCTGGAATAGGTTCCAAGGGCATAATACCGATAAATGCGAAACCCTCAGCTCCAGATACTGAATTCGTCCCTACACTGACGTCCGGGCTTTCTACAAACTATGAAGACTTCCTTGTTGGTGGCGTAATAGCGCTTGTGGCTGTATTTGGCACCCTTTTCGGTGGCGGCTTTACGCTCATAACCGACAAGCAGCTCGGAAACCTCAAGGCGCTGCTTATAACCCCGATCAACAGGTCCTCGGTGATGCTCGGAAAGACCATATATACGCTTACCCTTTCAGTAATAAGCACGGCCCTCGTAATAGTCATTTCGCTGTTCTTCGGAACGACAATATTGATGGGGCTTGTGGGAGTTATATGGATTTTCATACTGGTGCTTATGCTTACGCTCGGCTTCACCGGGATATCATTGATAATGGCTTCGAGGGTTAAGAAGCCTGAGATATACGCAATATTCACACAGACGATAGCTCTGCCGCTTTGGTTTCTTAGCGGCGCATTCTTCCCTGCTGCATCGATGCCAACATGGATGAGAGTCATTTCGACCGTGAATCCCATGACATACGCAGTAGACGGCATAAGGGACGTAATGATAACGGGTTCGTATCCGCTCAGCACTGCGCTTCCGCAAATTGGCATACTTGCAATCTTTGCGGTCATAATGCTAGGGCTTGCGATAAAACTGTTCAAGGTGCAAATAGCATGAAAAGCATAAAAAAAGATTTTAATAGAACAACTTTCGGGATCATGATGGCAGCATTCCTGCTGGCGATGGCCTATGTAGGGATGGCTTCGGCACAGGTTTCAGGGCAGAGCAGCAGCATTGCGAGCACTCCGCTGTCCCTGACAAACCTTCAGATTTCTCCTGCAACAGTCGTAGCTGGCGACACCGTAAACATAACGTTCCAGCTTTTCAATTCGTACTCGCAACCACTAAGCGACGTAAACCTGCAGCTGGAGTCCCAAAGCCAGATAATAAATGTTTCGCCAGCGTATAGCTCTATAATAGACAGCATAGGCAGCGGATTGGTTGGCGCATTCGGATATGACGAGTTCACTTATACCCTGCACATACCGTCTACCCTGCAGGAAGGCGATTATCCGATTTATGTAGTAGCGACTTATAGAACCTCCGAAACTTCTGCGACTGGACAAACCGAAACAGTTCCAATGGAATCGGAGATACCGATATACTTGTATGTATATGGAAAACCTGACATAAAAGCAACGGCCGTCCCGACATCACAGATAAGCCCTGGAGAACCGTTTGGCCTTGATGTAAGCGTGTTAAACACAGGAACCGGCCCGGCTACAAACGCCACGTTGACATTGTACAATTCAAGCAATTTCAGCATTACAGGAACCCCAACATTTAACTTGGGCAGCCTTGAACAGGGGGTACCTGTTCAGATAACGGAACCTATGTTTGCGGCGCAGAACCTAAGCCAGGGAACGCATTACATAAACGGAATGGTATCGTATGAAAATAGCATGGGCGATATGCTTTCCAAGAACGTTTCCATACCTATAAGCGTGGTATTGAACAAGCCGGATATAGTGGTGAGCCTGGCTTCGTCAAATCCTCCGGCTCTCTATTCTGGATCCAACCAGAGCATAGAAGTGTTAGTGCAGAACATAGGAACAGGAACGGCGAAGAACATTAGCGTGGGCTTTGAAAGCGGGCCGAGCGTAAGCGTTACGAGCAGCGTAAACCATTTTTTCATAAGCAGTTTGCCGGAAGGAGGGTCTGCAACTGAACAACTCTACATAGGCACCTACGGAAACCACATAAGCAACACCTCAATAATAGCAGACGTAAATTACAAGAACGCTGATTATTCCGAATCCTATTCAGCCAAACAGGAGCTTGAAGTACACATGGAGGGCGCGCCACTCTACAACGTTACCGGAATAAAGGAAAGCCTAACCCCTGGGGCAACGTACGTTCCTGTAACAGTTCAGATAAAGAACACGGGCAACGAGCCTGCCGATTCGGTATTGCTCACAATGGAAAGCATATATCCAGTAAGCATGGTATCATCGACTTATTATACTGGAAATATAGCGCCGAACCAGACTATTAACGCCACGTTTTATGTCAGCGTGGACAGTAACGGGCTTCCTGGGACTTACCCCATAACAATATACGAACAGTGGAAACAGCCCAACAGCCCACAGAGCATGGAATTTTCCGGTTCCACACAATACGCAGTCGATGTGGCTAGCGCCGCCAGCAGCAGCAACATTATGGAAACTGCAATAGGGGCAATAATCGCCATAGTGGTAATAGTGGTCATCGTTAGGGCACTGATGAAAAAGAAAACCGCAAAGGAAAAGCAGAAAAGAAAGGCATAAATTTATAACCGGGTTATAAATATCGGGGCTTTGCCCCGTTTTATCCGGTTCCGGAAAGGGTGTTCGAATGGCAGTGGGCAATATATTGATAGACAAGGCAATGAAGAGGTATGGGGTTCCGGAGTGGGTAAAACCCTACATATATGCGTATATAAAGAGCGACCCTATAAACGCAGTTAAGCAGGGAATAAGCTTCGTTGACGTCAAAAGGAAAAGAGGAAGGATAAGCGGCAGCAGCGTGGAACTCCCAAATTCAACAAAATTTGACATCGCCGACGTTATTCAGATAGTAGGGCTATTTTATAATGGAGAAGAGGAGGGAATAAAACTGCTTAGCGAATGGTCAAAGGAGCCTTACGGATTCGAAGGCAAGCGTTATTCCGAACATTTTGCCGCACTCGCAACCATAGAGGAAAGGCATTTAAGGGCGATAAGGAATATGCTCGAGGGGCTAGGCAAGAAAAGCGTCCCAGAATCGGAGAGCATAAAGGCGCTCTTCCAGAAGGTCAGGGACGTAAAGGATTGGAAAGAGCGCATCGTAGCTTATGATTTGATACTTAAAACTGCTTACGGCGGGGCGTTCGGCAGCATATTTTATAAGGTTTTTTATCCGGTAATGCCCGAGTACATGCGCTCGTTCGGAAAGGCCTTCTCATCCGATGACAAAGAGGTCAAATGGGGCAAGGAGGAAGCGGACAGGATAATAAGCAGTGGGGAAATAACCAATGAAAGGCTAATGGAACTGTTTGGAACGATAATCCCGCAGATAGTGCATACAGTCGATGCCAACATGGACATTGCGAAAAGGGCAGGAATATTCAGGGAAGTCAACCTGCTAAAGGAGATTGCCATAGCGTATCCAATGCACCTTGCAGCAGATGCAGGGGCCAAGATAGATGCCGACAAGGAAGCGGCAAGGCTCCTTGCGTCCTTAAAGGACAAAAACCGGCCCGCAAAGGAATAAATAGCTTACCCGGCAATTTATATATTGCATCGGAACATTATGCGAACGAAAGGAATTGCAGATATGTTATGCACAACACGTGATATACATGGCAGACAACGAAAGAAACAACGGCGAAGGAAGGGAGAATATAGTATATATAGGCAAGAAACCGACAATGAACTATGTGTTGGCAGTAGTTACCCAGTTCAACAGCGGAATGTCAGAAGTGACAATAAAAGCAAGGGGCAACGCAATATCGAGGGCTGTTGACGTAAAAGAGATAGTCCAGAACAAGTTTTTGCCAGGGCTCAAGGAAAAGGGCATAAAGACTTCTTCCGAGGAGATAACAAACGAGGACGGAACGAAGTCAAAGGTCAGTGCGATACAGATAGTGCTTGCAAAATAAGCACTTTCTTTTTTTATTTGATTGCTTGGTTCCGGATGCCAGCCGAAAAAATATAAAATACTAATAATGCTAACAGTATAAGCAATATTGCCATTGCTGCGTATGGTATAGTGGTTTTGTGATTAGGACAAATTATGTTAACGAGATAACGCCGGAAATGGACGGCAAGGAGGTAACCCTAGCTGGATGGGTGCATGAAGTAAGGGAACTTGGGAAGATGACGTTCCTTTTGCTAAGGGACATGAGCGGGATAGCCCAGATAATAGCGAAGAAAGGGGTAACGGACGACTCCATAATAAGTGCCCTGGCGATGCCGAAGGAGAGCGTCATAAGCGTTACGGGAACCGTAAAGGCAAACAAGGAAGCAAGGGCCGGCTTCGAGATCATACCGAAAAGCGTAACGAACCTGAACCCGCTCTCGGCAGGAATACCTTTCGAGGTCACGGGCAAGGTGCCTGCGGAGCTCGACGTCAGGCTGAACTACAGGTACATAGACCTCAGGCGCGTACAGAGCACAGCAATATTCAGGATAGAGTCGACCATACTCAATGCTTTCAGGAGCACCATGAACGGCAGCGGTTTCAATGAGATCAGGCCATCATCCATAGTTGCAGAGGCCACCGAAGGAGGGGCTGAGCTATTCGAGGTAAAATACTTCGAGGAAAAGGCGTTTTTGGCTCAGAGCCCGCAGCTTTACAAGCAGCTTGCAGTCATAGGCGGGCTAGACAAGGTCTTCATGGTGATGCCGGTATACAGGGCGGAGAAATCCAACGACACTTATCACATAAACGAGATAACGCAGATGGACATAGAGATGGGATTCGCGGACCACAACGACGCGATGGACATGCTCGAAAAAACGCTGAAGAACATAATATCCGATGTGAAAAAGAACAACAACAGGGAGCTCGAGGAGCTTGACGTCAAGCTCGAGGTCCCGGAGGTCAAGCGCATTTCATATGAGGAGGCTGTAGAAAGCCTAAGGGCGCACGGGGCTTCGATAAACCCTGGAGAAGACTTTGCAAGGGAGCACGAGATAAAGCTTTCAGAGATTTACGGGGACGCAGTATTGGTATACGAATACCCGACAGCCGTCCGCGCGTTTTATTCGATGCCGAAGGAGGGCGACCCCGACGTAAGCAACAGCTTCGATATGATTTACAAGGGATTGGAGATAAGCAGCGGCGCACAGAGGATACATATGCCTGAGCTGCTCATAGAGGCGATAAAAAGGAAGGGCTTGGACCCGAAGAACTTCGAATTCTACGTCAACGCTTTCAGGTGCGGCGCGCCTCCCCATGCAGGATGGAGCATAGGGCTCGAGAGGCTTGCCATGAAGATAGTCGGCGCGCAGAACATACGCGAGTGCACCATGTTCCCCAGGGACAGAAAAAGGATAAAGCCTTGACCGATTACCTGTATTTAATCTCGTCGCTCATCATGTCAGGGCTCCACATCGGGTCCCAGACGAGCTCAAGCTCGGCTTTTCCTATGTCTGGTATCGCTTCGAGCCTGAGCTGGGCGTCTGCCAATATGAGCGATGTGACTGGGCACATCGCGCTTGTCATGGTAAGCGTTACTTTTACGTCTTTACCATTGGAGATATTTATCCCATAAATAAGCCCTAAATTAACTATGTCAGCGTCAAGCTCGGGATCCTTGCATTGCGACAGCGCTTCTGTCACATCCTTTATCGAAACCATTAATATCACACAAACTTATGGATTAAGTTATTTTAACCTTTTCTGGGGAAAAACTTACTAAAACTACCTTAAATGCGCTATGCCAAGTTGTAATAGTTGATTGATAAAGCGGAATCTAGAAATTTTGGCATTTTAAT
>JAMCYO010000031.1:0-555 GCA_023473395.1 Candidatus Martarchaeota archaeon
CCAACTTCTGACAGGCTTGCATTTGTGATTGTCACGTTTGGTGTGCTTAGGCGAAGCCTTGAGTATACCTTGGGGTTGATCCTTGCCCTTGCCCCGACATGCACAATTGTGCTGTTTGTATTATTAGAGCCAACCACTACCGCTTTTACAGATGGAACCATTACAAACACTGTTTGGTTGGAAGAAACTATCTGCACTATCGTTGGCGAAAAATCCACCATCGTGGCGCCGCTTGTGCCATTGAAATCCTTAAGATGGACTATGAGGTTTTTCGAAGGCAAGGTTACATTGTACGTAGTACCGTTTATCGTTATTGTAGATGAGCTGACGTTTAGTATTATGGTGTCGTAGTTTTTCGTCTTGTTAAGCGAGGTTATGCCAAGCGTCTGCGATATGTTGACCAGCGAGAGCAGGTTTATAACTCCGGATGCATTTATGGATACGAAACCGGTTGTATTGGAAGCCCCAGCCTCGTGGAACCTTGCCCCGCTCAACGTTACGTTTAGCGCCGTCGTGCCTTCAGGTACCTGCGCAGGATCCGTCATCAGAAGGGCG
>JAMCYO010000031.1:565-10959 GCA_023473395.1 Candidatus Martarchaeota archaeon
ATTATCCCTATTATATACCCTATAGCTTTGTTGGCCATGAAATTACCGAAATTAACAGGTATCTAAACTATTTATACTTTATGTTTTATAAAATCATTTTTATAAGTGTTTTTATAAGTGGTTTGGCATTGGTTGCAATATGCGACTATGCAATTGGGCATTCAGTTATGCTGTTGTTTTACTTGTCCTGGCAGCTGTGCTAAAATAGGCTATAGCGCTTGTGACACACGCGATTGCCAGCCCTACTCCCACACCGCGGAAATACTGATTGGCTTTGGCATAGCCTATGGCCAAAAATACCACGCTTAAAATCAGCTCCAAAAGCACCAATGCCAGCATAAGCTTTGGATACGTGTCTATTTTGCTTATGTTAGTTTTTATTTTTTCCATTCTTAACCTTTGCTGAATTGCGGCGCATATACTGTATTAGATAGGTTTAAATATCTTCGAATGCAAATGCTATAGCTGTCACCTAAGGCACGCCTTTATGCTTAGGTGAAAGAAAATGACAGAGATTGAACAGAAACCTGCAACAAGGGTTGCAGAAAAATACGGAGGCAATAGCCTTCTTGAAAGATACGGAAACATAAAAGAAATGAATTTGGGCGTGCCCAGTATGGCCACATTGGAAAAGTATCTGCCATACCTCAGGAGACAGTGAATGGATTTAAACCATTCTTCTCCCTAACAGGGGATTCTTTTTATAATTCATTGCTCTTCTTTGGGGATTGCCATCTTGGCAAAATCCTTGTCGCTAACTTCTATGTACATGCAATAGCCAAGGCCCTTCTTCAAATCCCCATTCAATTCCTCCCCTGGTATTGCTTCCACCTCATCTTTTCCATAAGGAGGTGCGCGCAATTCGAGCCACCTATCGTCCACGTGCCTTTTTTCAACGAGACGCTGAGCCCTTTGCAGGGTATTTTCATTTATATATAGGCTCGAATGCCCGCCATGCGTCAGGTTCTTCAGAACTTCATTTTCTATCAAGCGCTTGGCCATTTCCGACTTTTCGTATCGTGTAGCCTGCACCAAACCGGAAGTCTTTTTTAGAAGTTCGGATGCGGCCGGGGCTATCCTTAGCGCATCCCTCTCGTCGTAAGTATTGCTGCCTATTTTCCGTTTAGCGAGCAGCATTCTTTCGGCTATCTTTTCGACGTCGTAATGGTCAACCAGCAGTAAGCCGTGCAGCAATGCGCTTTCTACGCCCCAGAATATCGCATGGCTCGCCATCACCTTACCATCTACGTTTATGGTAGATGCGTTATTGTCGGGGCAGACATCCTTCAACCCCAGGTTTTCCAAGGAAACGGATACCGCTTCGGAAAAATACTTCCTCATGTCCTCATAGTGCTTAAACTCCCCGGTTCTCGGTACTGTAAATGTATAAGCCAGGCATGCCTTATCGAACTCGACATGCGAACCGCCAGTTATCCTTCTTGCGACGTCAAAGCTGCCGTCGCTCCTTTTTACGTTCTGCGAAGATTCCCCGTAGCCCAATACTACTGAATCCTTATTTACGTTCCAGAAACGTATGCCTGCTACCTTGCGCTTTGCGCTCTCTTCAAGCATGAGTTCTTCCAGTGCCATATTCTGGTTTATGGTAAGATTGTTGGAACCCCAATACTCGTAGCTGAACATAAATACTTATTCGATGGTTTAAAATAAAGATTTTTGCAATTGATACACATGCGCGCATTGGGCAGAAGCGTCTGGTTGCTTTTATTATACGTAGTCGTATTGACGGCAATTGGTTCCGCAATAGTGTTAGAGCTTCACGGAATAGGCGGCTATTACTGGGATTTTACAGCTCACATGCTTTACGCAAAGGCGCTTACCGAAAACGCATTTTACGGATCTGTGATAGGGCATTATTCCGCGACTGCGATAGCTTATGAAAACAGATTCTACATCGAATGGTTCAGGGCACCGCTGATGTCGGTTCTTATGGCGCCGTTCGTTGCCCTCGCGCATTATGGGCCGTTGTATTACATAATATTCGAGCTTGCCTTGCTGGCAGTTGCCGCGGTATACGTTGCCGACTCGTTTGGCCTTAACAGGTTTTTGACCTTGGCGATGCTAATAACGCCATATGTTGTTGTATACCTGACCGTTCTCAACGGCGCCGAGATACTTTCGATGATATTATTGCTTTTCGGGATGGGTTTGGTGGCTAGGGGCAAATGGCAGGCAGGAGTGCTGCTTAGCCTTGCGGGCTTGGCGAAATATTTATCAAGCATTTTCATACTGCTGCTCTTGCTGCTGCCGAAAAAGCAGAAGGCGAAAGGATTGCTTTCTTACCTTGCAGTGCTTGCAATATGGCTCCTGATAAACTTCCTGGTTTTCGGCAACCCGTTAGAAAGTTATATACAATCCTTTTCTGAGGCATTCGTAATATACAAGGTTTCTGCCAGTACCATAATTGCAGCGATAATAAGCTCTTATTCAATAATTTTTGAGTACCTTGTGCCGTTCGCGGTTGTCGTAGCTCTCTGCGCGATTGCATTGCAATTCGCGAATAAAGCAAAGTGGAGTGCAAGGTTGAATGGCTTCGGCCATGAAGGCAAAGTGCTAATAGGAGCATTTGCGATTTCGGCGCTTGCAATCGCTGCGGTTTCAGTGCATGCATCGATAAACAACCTGCCCAGGTGGGGTTATATAATATATGGCAGTTCATCGCTGTTGCTTCTGGCCATATTCGGGGCGCTATCGAAGAAGCAACCGATAAGCAGATATGCAAATTTTATTGTGGCAATCGTGGTGGTTGCTTACTTGGTGCTCATGGCTATGGAGCTTGTAAATATACCTTCGCACTACCCATTTGCGACCGCTGGCACAAGAAATTCCAGCATAGTGGATTCTGTTGCTAAGATTGATGCGCTTGGGCTCGCCAACTGCAGCCTAATATCGAATGCCTGGGTGTACTTAAGGTATTACGGCATAAATGCCCATTACCCGGATTACTTCAATGCAACTACCAAAGATTACGCTGCCGTGGTATTTTCAAATGTGGGAATTTCGAATGACAGTGTCAACACCTCCGGATACAGAATAGGTTATTCTGGGGAAGGTTACGCCATATATTACCCTAAAGGATTCACATGCAGGTAATTATGAATAGCCCTGCATGCGCTTTTCCCTAAAGCGTTTTTTATAGTCTCCGCGATGCCCGGATCTTTGGGAATCGTAGCCCCTTCCGCGATCCTGCGAACCGCCAAATCCACCGTGGTAGGATTTTCCAGTGTAGCGCGTGTGTTCCCTTGAATTTGGACGCCCGGCGTATTGCGGCCTGTCCGAATCCCTTCCGCCAAAGTATTTGCCAAAATTAACGCCCTTAAATTTCTCCGTGTCAAGGTCTATCCTGTTGAACTTTATGTTTGCATACTTCTCGACGGCATACACAAATGAATTTTCTTCCCTTTGTACTATGGTAAATGCACGCCCTTCCTTGCCCATCCTCGCGGACCTTCCTACCCTATGCAGGTAAATTGCAGGCTCGTCCGGGGAATCGAAGTTTATCACATCGCTTATGTCTACTATGTCAAGCCCCCTGGCAGCCACGTTTGTAGAAACCAGAACTCCCTCGCTAAGGCGCCTGAAGCGTCCGAGTGCCATTTCCCTCTTTGCCTGGGTCATGCCGCCGTGCAATATTATCGGTTTGTAGCCGTTGTCAGACAGCATGCGGAAAAGGGTTTCGGTATTCCTCTGTGTCTTGGAAAATATTATGGCCTTTTTGGGCTTGTATTCTTCCATGTAAGCCAGAAGTGTGGAAAACTTGTTGGATTTGCTTACCAGTGCGTATAGGTTTTGTATGCGTTTGACGGCAAACTCCTCCTCTCCGCCAACTTCAATGGTCTTTATGTTGTGCATGTATTCGTAAGCCACTTCCTTTATCTTGTTTGGCATTGTGGCAGAAAACAGCATCATCTGCTTTTTCTCCGGCATATTTTCCATTATATACTTTATGTCATCTATGAATCCCATTTCGAGCATTATATCGGCTTCGTCAAGCACTAGGAACTTCACCTTTGAAAGATCCAACATGCCGCGCTCCATCAGGTCTATTATCCTTCCTGGGGTCCCGACAACTATAGCCGCACCCATGCGTATCCTTTCAGCTTGAGGATTGAGCGAAACGCCTCCGTATACTGTCACACTCCTGACATGCGTATATTTTCCGAGCTTGTCAAGCACATCCGATATCTGCAATGCCAGTTCCCTAGTTGGGGCTATAATTACTGCATGGACGCCGGAACGCGATGGCTGTTGCGTAAGCATTTCAATCATGGGTATGCCAAACGCACCGGTCTTGCCGCTTCCAGTCTTGGATCTTACTATAAGGTCCTTGCCCTCAAGCGCGTACGGAATCGCTTCGGCCTGCACTTCTGTAGGGTTCGTAAAACCCATCTCTTTGAGGGCCCTTTTTATTTCAGGTTTAAGGCCCGTATTTTCGAAACTGTCGAATCTCTCCAATGAATCACTTTTTAGTATTTATACTGTAGCAAAGCCACTAAAGGCAAAATAAGGCACCTTGTGTCTATGGCTTTTTAAGTTGCCGCATATAGCGGGAAAACAAGACGCCTTCGCAAACAATGCAATTAAATTCTGCATATAACAGCTTTTTACAGAATTTATTTATAGCTATTAATATTTAATACTGCGCCTTTAAGATAAAAAGGAAATAGGGAGAATATCGAAAATTTGTGGTTCTATGAAAGCCCAAAGCGCAATGGAATATCTCATGACCTATGGATGGGCCATATTGGTTATAGCGATAGTTCTTGCCGCACTTTATGGATTGGGGGTTTTTAATCCGTTGACTTTTGCCGCAAAGGCTTCTCCGGGTTCGTGCACTGTCGTCAGGCCTGATGGTCCCAGAACCTTGAACTTCATAAGCTTAAGCGGGCTGTGCAATGAGGAGATACCGAAATTCGTAATGGCTACGGGCCCAAACCAATATGACTATGCTTTAGTAAGCGACACAAAATTCAATTCTTCTTTTGCAAAGGCTGGTGCGATAACTTTATCTGCATGGGTTTACGAGGAACCAAACAGCGAATGCGAAGTTTCTGTAGCTAATATGTATCCAGTAAGCGGATCCGGAAGCGCAGTGTTCAGATTCGGAGTTGGCGGGGGAAGCTGGGGCAATGGGGTTTTGTTTGAATTATGGTCAGGGTCTACCGGGGTGCAGACGAACTTTTTGGAAGGAAGCGTCCCATATGACAAATGGGTGAACATAGCCGCAACATACAACGGAAATTATGTTGACCTATATCTAGACGGCCAAGAGGTTAGTTCTATTTCTTACAACGCAATCATGGCAGAAGGCCAGAGCAGCAGTTTGGTGATAGGCGCGAACCCTAATTCTGGGTGCGCTAGCTACTTGCCAGGTTATTTGAGCAACCTGCAGATTTATGATGCAGCATTGTCCCAAAACGACATAATGGCAATGTACCAAGGGGGCATAAACTCCAACCCGATAAATCTCCCGAAGCTGGTCGGGTGGTGGCCGTTGGATTCGAATCTTAACGATTATAGTGGAAATGGTTATGACGGAACGCCCTCGTCTGCAGGCGTGAGCTATTCTGGGAGCTGGTACACGACATATAGCACACCGTGATGACATAGGCAAAATGAAGCAGGAACGGATTTATTGCGCTTGAGCTAATCCAGCATTTTGAAAATTATCTCGGCAAGAAATAGGTTTGCTAGTTCTTACGGCTCGGCGCTGTTGCGTATTTCGGTTATCGTGTTGGTATCGTTCGAGGCCAGATACGGCGACATGTCAAGGTCCTTAGGGCTCTTTTCCAGCTTCCTTTCGAAGTTTGCGTGTAGGAGCTTCCCCACAATCTCGTCGTAATCGTGCCATTCAACGCCCAAGGATTCGATGTATTGCCTTTCTATCTTCGTGGCGACCTCGTGGGCATATTGGTATTGGTATAGGTCGTCGACAAGCCATTTCTCTACGAGTTCGTGGTGCCTTCCTATTGATTCTATTAGGTTCACCTCCTTGCCATTGATATTGACAGATTTAGGAAGAGTACGGGCAACATATATAGTAAGACCGTCCTTGGAATAGCCTCCAGTATATTTTATATCGTATTCCGTGTTTATCTTTATGTCCTTTCCAGACTTGACCTCGCTTACAGTGCCTATCTGCTCGGCACCTTCGGTGACTACCTTGCAATCCGATTTTAGTATAGTACCTACTGGAAACCTTTTTTCTGATTCTATCCTTATGTATGTTGGTTCCTTGTAATTTACGGCCTTTAGGATTTCAACATTGGAAGATGTCTTTGCATATTCTATTACTTCGTAATCATCCATCGGGCTTTAATGCTTAGTTTAATTTATTAGCCCTTTCGGATTTTTAGTACTTGGCAATGGAAAAAACAGGTATTGGGAGCCTCTTTTCGCCATTTAGGTTGGTAAGTTGTATTATAAAGGCAAAGCATATTGGAAATGAGCCTTGCTTTAAAATCAGGTTATAGGCAGCCTTGGACGTTCCTCCTGTCG
Organism: Candidatus Martarchaeota archaeon; assembly: GCA_023473395.1. Lineage (GTDB taxonomy): Archaea > Micrarchaeota > Micrarchaeia > Micrarchaeales > Micrarchaeaceae > Micrarchaeum_A. Next base: position 7,082 of record JAMCYO010000031.1, read on the forward strand.
CGAGCAAATCATCGGCGATTACAACCTTTGACCCTTTGGGCATCGCGTTTTTCTGGAGTTCTATCGTCGCAGTGCCGTATTCCAAGTTGTACTTTTCGCTTATCAATTCGCCGGGAAGCTTGCCGGCTTTGCGTATCGGCACGAAGCCCACTCCAATCTCCAATGCAAGGGCGATGCCGATTATAAAGCCCCTGGATTCTATGCCTGCTATGAAATCCGGTTTTTCTGGTATCTTGTCTGCAAGCTCCTTTATAGCTTCGTGAAATATCCCATTTGAAGCGAGCAAGCCATTTATATCCTTAAACGAAACACCCTTTTTGGGAAAATCGGGAAACTCGCCTATTCGTGACTTAATCCTGTCGGCAAGGTCGGCATTTCGTGCTTCCATGCTATCATTTGTTAAATTGTACTGCAGTTTCTATTTTTGCCGTTTCTGAATCCATGCCGTAGCGCTTTACTTTATCTATATCTACCCCTGCCTTCTTCGCGAGCTTCTCTACGAACTTCATCATGACCCATCCGCCGAGGCTTATCGTTGATGCTACGCCAGCTTTTACCATCGGGTTTCCTTTGCTTTCCTTTCTCGCGTTCCTGAGTGCCATTTTATAGAGGTGCCTGTAGCTTGCATAGTACATTGCGAATTGCGATTCCGTTAGCATTCCGGCGTTGAAACCCTTGCTTTTTATCATTCCGAGCGGCACGTTCTGCATCGGAGTGACTGTAAATTCGAACGGCCTGCCATTGATGTATGAGTTGCTCATCTTGTTTATCAATGCGACCGTGTCCCAATTGTCTTCGGGAGTTTCATCTTTTTGGCCAGATTGTATGGTAAATGCCGGCCTCCAGTAGTATTTTGTCATGTTCCTTGTTCCATTCCAGACTATTTCGCTCCACGTGCCGTCCGGGCCTATGTGCAACGGGAGCGTCTTGTTTGGCATGTGCTTTTTTGCAAGAGAGTCGCTGCCAGTTTCGACGCCGACTTGTACCCCTATCCAATTTGAGGGTCCTGCCCTCATTATCTTAGAAAGCTTTTCTAGGAGCTCTGGATAGGCGGTCGCGGGGGAAATCCTCGCGTGTGTGGGGTTCGTCCTTTTTATCCCAGGTATTGACATAACGTTGGTCACAAGGTCGATCAAGGCGTCTTCATTGGGTTCAAATGTAGGCTTTGTGTGCCTGAATCCAAAAAATTCGTCCGTATGCAGCCATGCGTTGTCAAAACCTCCCTGCCTTACGTTTACTTCTATCTCTTTTCTTATCATGTCGTTGGTGTAATACCTTAACGGCCTTAGTGTTACTTCGCAGAAATCACAGCCTATGCCGCAGCCCCTCATTATTTCAACCATACCAGAATGCACAGGGCCTTGTATCAGCGGTATTTTTTCCAAGGGAACCGAAGAGCCTATTTTTGGGCTTCTAGAAATGAATTTGGGATTGTTTATGTAGCTCCTGTGGAAATCGTCATCTATGGTCATATATCCTTCAAAAAATTTCTCCTTGTCAATCGCGCCTTCGCTTAATTGCTCGAAAAGATCGCATAGTATGTCTTCAGATTCGCCCTGAAACGCATAATCTATTTTGGAATTTTCGAGCTCTTCCGGATGGAGCGTAAATTCCCAGACACCCGGTCCGCCAACGAGTAATTTCGCCCTTTTTCCCTTCCTTGCGTTGTTAATCTTCGCCATTAACCTATGCCATTCCCTTGTTACCCATGCGCCCTTGTCGGCACCCATTAAGACAAAATAAGACATAGTAAGAGGGCCTATACCCAGAGGGTCCATAGTGTTTACCGCGATTATTTCAGTATCATCCTTTACAAACTTGTCGAGGTTATCCTCGTGCGCTATTACGACATCGTTCTTAGGGTAGCGTTGCAGCAACGCCGCCTCGAGCTTCCTCAACGCATATGTTGTTACGGTTGACCTACCTTCGGAATCAGGTTTGTAAAGTGGCCCTTTTAGAAAATAGTATATAGAATTCGGTATCGCGTGCGCAGGGGCGCTGGGAAGGAACTCCAAGAGTGGAAAATGCCTGTATGAAGCCGAAAGACTTGAATCTGAAATTAACACGTATTTTGCCATGTTACCACAAATGCCCTTATGTAGCTTGCACTTTAGCCTTCATTTAGAAATGGCTGTTGTTAATGTTCATTTTTAAATTCAGAAATTATATTTAAGCTTTATCCAATTTTAGTTATAATTTAGTAAAATTTAGAATCGCAGTAATTCTGGAATGGCAATTCGTGAATACACAAATTTTTATGTTGCGATATATGTATATTTTTGTTAAAAATTAAATTTTTTATTTTTTAATTTTATTTTTTGTAAATAGCAAGCAAAATCGCATAGGAACCAAAATCCGAAAGGGCTAATATATTGCATTATAATTATTACCAATTGTATTGTATTTTAGATGGTATAAGGTGCTTTATTGGGAATATGCTCTGCATGTGGCAAAAAAATAGAAAAGGGCAAACCGTGCTTTACTTGCGACGATTGCTATAACATGTATTGCTTGGATGATGGATATCAGTATGTAAACGACGATGGCAGTTACAAGTGCATGAATTGTGGGGGTCACCTGACCTACACATACTGTTCGTATTGATTTCAATGCATGGCGCATATTTATGTCATCAGATTTCAAGAATAGGCAAGGACCGGCAATGTTGCATGCCGCTGGTCGGATTTGAACCGACGACATTTCGGTCTTCAGCCGAACGCTCTCCCACTGAGCTACAGCGGCGCAGTATAGTTTTATTCCTTAACAAAGTATATAAACAGTTCGTAAGGAGCTTGCAGACCGCATTGGTATTATAAAGTTCCTTTGGGATTAATACATACAAGGTATTGCTGATGGCATTTGATTCCAAGTTTTCATGGGCTGAACTTAAACCATATGCAGATCTGGTAAATGTTGATGGCATGGAGCCTAGGCAATACCAGATAGACATAATAAAGACCATAAGCGACGGTTCTAGCGAATTGGTAGTACTGCCTACAGGCTTGGGAAAGACCATAATAGCGGTCTTTGCAATCGCAATGGCGCTTTACAAAGGCAAAAGGGCGATAATGCTTGCGCCCACAAAACCGTTAAGTTCACAGCATTACGAATCGCTATGCAAATTGCTCAAGCTCAACAGCGACGAGATACTTCTACTTACAGGTACCACCAAAGCGGAAAAAAGGAGGGAAGCCGCTTCCAAGGCCCGCATAATTGTTGGTACCCCGCAGACAGTATCAAACGACTTGCAGAGCTCAAGGATAAGCATGCAGGATTTTGGGATCGTAGTGCTAGATGAATGCCACCATGCAGTTGGGCGATACGCTTACACTTACATAGCCAACGAATGCAAGCTTAATGGCGTGCAGCTTGTCGGGCTTACCGCTTCCCCTGGTAGCGACAGGAAGAAAATAACCGAATTGATAGACGTGCTTGGAGTAAGCAGGATAGAGGCGAAGAGTTCGTTCGATCCGGATGTCGCCCCTTACATAAAGGGCAACGACATAAAGATAGTTTACGTGGAAAATTCCAGCACGGTAAAAACAATAGCCGCTATGTTAAAAGTCCCAATAAACCAGCACCTCAGGAGGCTTTATGAGATAGGGCTTAGCCCGTCTCCGGATTTTGAAAAGATGCCGAAGAAGCGCCTGCTCATGATGGGCGACCATATAAAAAGGCTCAGCTCTAGCAACTACAAATTCGCGGCGATATTCCATTACGTTTACGTTTTAGACTTGCTGCACGCTTACGATTTGGTCCTTACAGAAGGGCTTTATCCTTTCGTGAATTATATAGAAGGGCTGCAAAACAGGGACAAGAAAAGCAAGGCAGTTGACAACGTGCTGAAAAACGCGCAGCTGGTTTCCGCAGTTGCTATC
>JAMCYO010000001.1 GCA_023473395.1 Candidatus Martarchaeota archaeon
CCAGAGGATTCGATGCTGCCAGTAAACCCCGCATTGGAAAAGCCGCCTATCGAAAAGTGCCCTAAGTGCGGCTCAACCAGCATAGAAGGCGAAAAGAACACCTGCGACGTTTGGGTCGATTCTGGGATAACACCTCTTGTGGTAAGCGGCTGGCCGGAAAACCAGGAATTCTACAAATCCGCTTTCCCTCCTGAGGTAAGGATACAGGGAACGGACATAATAAGGACATGGGCGTTTTACACAATACTCAGGACATGGGCGATAACCGGGGGCAAGCCCCTGGAAACTATGCTAACGCACGGCATGGTGCTTGGCTCCGACGGCAGGGAGATGCACAAGAGCCTTGGAAACGGTGTGGACCCGCTGGAGCTGGCCAAAAACTATTCCATAGATTCGGTAAGGCTTTGGGTTGCCCTCAGCGGCGCAACGCACAAGGACAAGGTTTTCTCCCATGAGGACGTGAAGTACGCGAAGAGCTTCATAACTAAGGCTTACAACTCCGCGGTCTTCGTTAAGGGCGCGCTTGCGGAGAACAAGCTTCCAGAAATTCCAAATAATGATGACCTAAACGTGTTCGACACGTGGATACTTGCAAGGCTGAATTCAGTCCTGGCTTCGGCAGACAAGGACTATGAAAGCTACAACCTTTACGATGCAGCCACGAAGCTGGTAAATTTCTTCTGGCATGAGTTCTGCGACTACTACATAGAAAACGTCAAGCACAGGATATACGATACCAGCAAGAAGGGCGAGGCGAGCAAGATTGCAGCAATATTCACCCTAAGGCACGTGCTCATCGAATCGCTTACCGCATTGGCGCCGATAATACCCCACGCGGCCGAAGAGATAAACTCCATGTTCAGCAATCAAAGCATAATGCTCAGGGAGTTCCCGAAGCACATGGAGCTCGACAAGCCCAACGGCTACGCGATAAACGGCGTGATATTCGAGAGCGGGGTAGTTTCCCAGGACATAACAAGCGTTGGCAACCTGCTCAACGACATAATATCAATAGTAAGGAAGCGCAAGAGCGACTCCAAGCTCGCCCTCAACGCGCCAGCCAAGCTAATAAATATAAATGTTCCTGCCGAATATTATAACGCAGTCCACTCCTCAAGGGACGAGCTCAAAAGCATATGCAAGGCCGAAAAGCTCGAAGTAAGGGAATCGAAGGAGTTTTCAGTGGAAGCTGAATTCTGAGCTTTTGGCAAGGAATCAATACATCGAAAATCAACCATTAGGTTTGTCTATAAATTACGTTGAGTGTTGCAATGGCACGAATGCATACGAAAAAGAAAGGAAAGTCGAAGTCAAGGAAGCCTATACTGGAAGCAGGCTCGAAGATAGAGGGAGCAGAGGAGAACAAGGATGAGATAATCAAACTTGCCGTCGAATACGCTAAAAAGGGAATGCCGCCCGCTCTCATAGGCGAAACGCTGAAAAAGGAGCACAAGGTCCCCTATGCCAAGCACATACTTGGAAAGAAGCTCGAGCAGGTGCTCAAGGAGAACGGCATAGAAGAAAGCATGCCATACGACATGTTGCAGCTCATGAAGAAGGCTGTCAACCTGAGGAAGCACCTGGACAAGAACAAGCAGGACACAAACAACAGGATAAGGCTTGGCAGGATAGAGGCGAAAATCTGGAGGCTTACTAAATATTACATAAAAGAGGGAGTCCTTCCCGAAGGGTGGAGGTACAACCCGCAGCAGGCTGAACTGCTCGTAAAGGGACACTGAGGTTATAAAATGGCACTTCAAAAAACAGTAGATACATGGAAGCTCAAGAAATGGTTCACGGTATACGCGCCGAAGGAATTCAACGAGAGCCAGATAGCGGAGATGCCCGCCAACGACGAAAGCAGCATACTTGGCAGGAACATACGCATCGGGCTTTCGGCAATAACCAACAACCCGGCACACGCCTACACGGAAGTGGTGCTGAAAGTGACAGACGTTAACGGCGAAGCCGCGCACACCAAGATCGTAAGGCTTGAACAGCTCTACAGCTACATAAGGTCATTGGTAAGGCGTTACAAGAGCATCAGCGACGGCGTGTTCAAGGTCTCTACCAACGATGGCATGAACGAGGTTGTCAAGGTTCTAATAATAACAAGGGGCAGGACGGCGCACACCAAGCTCGTCGGCATGCGCAAGGAGGCCAAGGCGTTCCTGGAGGCGTATTTCAAGGAGAAAAGCTTCAAGGAGGTTGTCGACAGCGTCATAGAGGGCAAGCTGCAAAGCGAGCTCGGCGCCAAGATAGCGCACATAGCCCCGATAAGCAAGGTAGAAGTAAAAAAGCTTGAAGTGGCAGCCTGAAACGCTTGCCATCTTCATTCTTTCTAGTTCTAAAAGCAAGTTTTCCCTGCGTTTTTTCTTTTGAGCCAGGGCTAAGCTAGATTGACTAATGCGAGCTTAGAGTAGCTCAGCTGCTTCCTACAAAGAGCACGCCTACGGTTATTATTATTACCCCTATCCACCTAAGCGCAGGCACGTTCTCCGCAAGCAGCGTTGCTGCGAGTATCACTGCGAATATATAGCTCAGGCCGCCTACGCTGTAAGCCCAGCTCAGGTTGGCCCTCGTGAGCACGTAGAAGTATACAAGCGTGGAAACGAAGTAAAGGAAAATCCCAGCGGCTATTATGAGCAGTATGTGTGCAGTCAAGGCATACTTGAAGAGCAGCTGCCCCGCGGCTCCCAAAAAGGTGGACCCGATGAGCATTGAAATGTTTTCAACCTTTCTTCTCTGCATAAGCATCACACATACGATACTGCGATCATCGCTATGCCAGCGAACACCAAAGCGATGCCAATTACCCTTCTAACATTAAGCGGTTCCTTAAGAAACTTAGCCGAGAACAAGGCCACGAATATGAAGCTGCTCGCGAAGAGCGGGTATACAACCGACAGCGGCGCTTCCGAGAGCGCGTAGAGGTATATGACCAAGCTTAGGAAATAAGCGCCTATTCCCAATAATATTTTCTTGTCCGTGACAAGCGACTTTATTATCTGGAGCATCCCCATCTTGCCCCTGTCAAGTTCGGATTTGAACAGGATTTGGGCAAACGAGACGATGAGCGCCGCAACAAGTGTTATAAATATGATTAAGTATATTGTAACCATAAAACCATGGGTAGTTTCTGATGGAAAACGCAGCAGCATTCGCTGTTTCCCTAGTAACAGTTATAGCAATAATAGTGACAATAGCCATATTTATATTTTATGGCGCAACAACATACTTTTATGCGGGCGCCCTCATTTCGATAATCCTCGGATTCCTCGATGCATTTATGGTCTCCAGGGCCGGAGAGGCGCAGCAAAGCTTGCGGCAGCAAGCACGCCGCAAGCCAAATGGCAAGGGTCGCGCTTCCGCAGCAAAACGCAGGAAATAACCCTATATGTTTCAAGGTAGGCCAATGAACACTTTGATAATAGCGGAAAAGCCAAGCGTAGCGCTCAGGATAGCCTCGGCGCTGGGCAACGGGGACCAGAAGCGCATCTCCGACGGAAAGACCAGCTACTACAAAATAGAACAAAAGGGCGCGACGCTATACGTCGCCCCTGCGGTCGGCCACCTTTACACCATAAGGCAGGTGGGCTACAAAAGGGGCTACCCTGTCCTTGACGTCGAATGGGCCCCGTCGTATTCCGCAAGCAAGAGTTCTGCCTTCACCAAGCAGTACCTTGACACAATAATGAAAGTGGCGAAGGAGTGCTCCTATTTCGTAAACGCCTGCGACTACGATATAGAGGGAACGGTCATAGGCACAAACATAATAAAGGAGATAACCAAGCAGCCGGTTGAGAAGCTGCGCTCGTATGCAAAAAGGATGAAGTATTCCACTACGACAACCAAGGACCTTGTGGATTCCTACAACAACATGTCGGAGCTGGACCTGGAAAACTTCTACGCGGGCGAGGCGCGCCACATGCTGGACTGGATCTGGGGCATAAACCTGAGCAGGGCGCTTACACAGGCCCTGGGCAGCATAGGCGGCGGAAAATACCTTAGCATAGGCAGGGTTCAGGGCCCAACCCTGGCGATACTGGCAAGGAGGGAAAAGGAGATATCAAGCTTCAAGCCCGAGCCTTTCTGGAGGGTTTCCGCAACAATAGAGGGCGTGGAATTCGCCAATTCAAGGGGCGACATGAAAAGCAGGGAAGCGGCGGATTCGGCATACAAGGAGAGCATTGAAAACAAGTCCAACGCCATGATAACAAAAGTTGCGGAGAGGGAAGAAAAGCGCTGGCCTTATCCGCCGTTCGACCTAACATCTTTGCAGCTCGAGGCTAGCAGGGTCTTCAGGATGGACCCGTCGCTCACTCTCGCCACTGCGCAGAAGCTCTACGAGCGCTCATATATTTCGTATCCGCGCACTTCATCGCAAAAACTGCCATACTCGCTGGGCCTTCCAGGGATAATAAAAGCGCTCGGCGAGAACCCGGCTTACGCCGAAATAGCAAGAAACCTGGTTGCGCAGGAAAGGTTCAAGCCCCTTGAGGGAAAGAAAACCGATGAGGCCCACCCTGCCATATTCCCTACTGGCGTAATGCCGAAAGAGCTTACCAAGCAGGAATCCGAACTTTACGACCTTATAACTCGGAGGTTCCTCTCATGCTTCGCCGAACCTGCAGACGTCGCAAGGGTAAAAGTCGACGCCAGCATTGGCAAGGAACAGTATTCCGCATCTGGCGCCAAGATAACAAAGAGGGCATGGCTCGATTATTACAGGTATGCATCTATAGAGGAAAAGGAGATGCCCTCATTCGCGGAGGGCTCAAGGCACAGCGCCGAGGGCATAAAACTCGACAGCCTAGAGACGAAGCCCCCAAAACGCTACACGAAAGCCGGAATAATCGCGGAGCTCGAGAAGAAGGGCCTTGGCACTAAGGCTACGAGGGCGAACATAGTCGACACGCTGTTCAAGCGCGGCTACGTCGACGGAGCCAGCATAACGGTCACGAGCTTTGGCATGAGCGTTTACGAGGCATTGCTTAAGAACTGCCCCATGATAGTGGACGAAAAGACAACCAGGGTGCTCGAAGACGATATGGAAGGAATTTCAGAAAAGAAAAAGACCGAAGCCGAGGTTCTGGAGCATGGCAAGAAGATGCTGCTCGAGGCGCTCGAGCTGTTCGACAAGAACAGGCAGCAGGTCTCTACCGAGCTCAAATCAAGCTTCATGGAAGCCAGCATACTTGGCAAGTGCCCGAGGTGCGGCACAGGCGATTTAATAATAAGGCATTCCAGGATAGGGAAGCAGTTCGTAGCTTGCACGAACTACCCTAAGTGCACAAACACTTATCCATTGCCGCAAAAGGCTAAGATAGTCCCTACTGGAAACGTATGCGAATACTGCAAGACCCCAATAGTGAAGGTAATAAGGAAGGGCATGAGGCCTTTCGAGATGGACCTAGATCCAAGCTGCCCGAACAGGCCGGTGCAGTTCAGGTCAAGGGAGGGCACGGAAAACGTAAAGCAAAGCCCAGAGCCCAAAAAAGAACCGGAACGCAAGGAATCCGGCCAAGCCCGCGCAACAACTGGCGGCGATAACGAGCAGGAATCTGCAAGCGCAACAAAGAAGGCGAAAAGGCAACCAAAGGCGGCAAAGCCCAAAAAACCTGCCTCGCGGAAAAAGCCAAAACCGACCAAAGCGAAAAAGACTACTACAAAGGCAAAAGGGGATGTTTGAATGCACATAGACCTTCCGGACAACTTCAAGAAAATGAAAAGGGCGCCGCAGGTTATACTGCCCAAGGACATAGGAATAATCATAGCCTATGCAGGTGTAGGCAAGGAGAGCTTCTGCGTCGACGCTGGAACCGGCAGCGGCTGGCTTGCGGTAAGCTTGGCCAGGATAGCAAAAAGGGTCGTAAGCTACGAGCTCAGGGAGGACTTCATAAAGATAGCAGAGAAGAACAAGCTCAACGCAAACGTTCCAAACCTCGAGATAAGGCACGGCGACATAACAAAGGAGCTCAAGGAGAAGGACGTAGACGTGATAACGTTGGACATGCCCAATGCGGAAAAGGCCATACCAAGGGCAAAGAAGGCCCTCAAGCCAAATGGTATAATAGTCGGATACATGCCCCACATGGAGCAGGTTTCAAGGTTCGCAGCAAAGCTCGAGAAGAGCGGCTTTATTGAGATAAGGACTTACGAATGCATACTCAGGGACATGCTTGTCAGGCCTGAGGGCATGCGCCCTTCCACGAAGGGGGTATGGCACACTGCCTATCTCGTATTCGCAAAAAAATCCGATTCGATTATGCCGGCTTCAAAATCGCATGATACTGTTGAAAAAGATTCCAAAGCCAAAGAAACCCAAGAGCGCAAAGGCTAAGTTTTCTTTTTGTGGGGTTGAGGCGTATGTTTCCATACGCCCCGGGTGGATGAGAATAGGGTTGTTATAGAAAAAGCGTAATTTGCGAAATGTATTTAAAAGTAAATATATATAAAGCTTCCGACTGTTGCCATGTAATTCTGTAAAAGTGCTAGCTTGGCTTCTGTTGCGTGCTTTCTTCCCTGGATTGTCCGAACGCCCTGACCGCGCTGCGGCGGGGCACATGGACGTGGCGCCTCCACTCCTCGCGTATGCCTATCGGCGCGTTGCGCCATACGTAATAAAGCGTGCCTACGGCCGCTATCCCAAAAAGGAATTCCAGGCTTTCCAGGTTCAGGTATGCCACAACTATCAATATTCCTATAATGCCTGCGATGGAAACTATTGGCACATACCTTTTTTCCATCTGCTGCTTTTTCTTAAGGCTATAATAGAAATAGACCGCGCTTATGTTTATTATCATATAGGCGCTCATGACTGCCGCGTTGGACGAATCCACAATCGTTCCGAATGACACAAAAAGAAGGAATGCAACCGAAAGCACAGCCGAAACTATTATGGCATTGATTGGCGTAGAGAACCTGTCAATGTAACCCAATAACCCAGGCAATTCCTTGTCCCTGCCAAGCGCGAAGAATACCCTTGACGTTCCCAAAATCCCCGTAAGTATTACGCCTGCGGTAGCGGTTATTCCGCCTATGGCTATTATGGCTGCGAGCAGGGGTTCGTGCATGCTCTTTATCGCAGTTGAAAGCGGTGCAGCAGAGTGCGCGAGCTCCGAATACGGCACTAGCCCCACCGCTACTACTGCTACGGCAATGTAAAGCAGCGTCGATATTACTATAGATAGTATTATTGCCTTCGGTATCGTCTTTTCCGGATCTTTTACCTCGTCGCTTATGGTGGTAACCCTGGAAAATCCGGTGAATGCAAAAAATATTATGGCTGCCCCTGCTACCGTGCCTGAAAATCCGTTAGGCATGAAATTGCCGAAATTGCCAGCGTGTATGTGCGTTATCCCGGAAGCTATGAATATGACGAGCACCGCGACGTTTATTACTACGAAGGCGGATATGGTCTTCGCGGAATTCTTTATTCCGAATACATTTATGAGCGTGAACGCAATTATCGCGGCTATCGCGAAATAGACCGTGTTTATGTGGCTAGAGAAAAGTATGTTCACGTAGCCTCCCATGCTGAGCGCCACCGCGGCTATGGCTATTATGTTCCCGAAAGTCCAGAGCCAGCCGCCTATGAAGCCTGCAAAAGGCCTGAACGACTCCTTTGCGTATTCGTAGACTCCGCCCTCCTTCGCAACGTGCCTGGCTATCTCGGCGAAGCTCAAGCCGGTCAATATTGCCACTATTGCCGAGAGTATTATCGAAACTATTATGGAAGGCCCCGCATGGCCTATCGCAACGCCTATTATAACAAATATGCCTGCGCCTATTATGGCGCCGAGGTTTATCATCAATGCCTGCAACAGCGTCACTGACCTTAAAAGCTCTCCCAATGCATCATCTTCAAGCTATCCTATCCCCTATCCCTGCGCCCTCCGGCACCTCGAGCAGTTTCACGCCATCCTTAGTCAAAGCCCCGAGCACCAGCACTTCCGATACGAAATTCGCAACCTGCTTGGGCTCGAAATTCACAACCGCGACTACCTTTCTGCCAACAAGCTCCTCCTTCTTATAGCTTGTTATCTGGGCCGATGAATTCTTCGTTCCAATATCATTCCCAAAATAGACCTTCAGCTTATAAGCCGGCTTCCTTGCTTCCGGGAACTCCAGCACCTCTGTTATTTTTCCAATCCTTATGTCCAAGCTGCTGAAATTCGAATAATCAACCATGGAACCCATCCGCAAATATGCAGGGAGAGAGATTTGAACTCTCGAACTCTCTACGAGAACAGGCCCTGAACCTGTCGCATTTGACCAGGCTTTGCTATCCCTGCGTTATAAGCGTATAGATTATGCACAAAAAGTATTATAAAGCATTTAATTTCCAATCTCAACAATAAACCAGCGGCGTTTTAAAGCCGCATCTTCCTATGCCTTGGGCATGTGCGTTATGGCGCTTGAGTTTAGTAAAACCCGGTACGCCATCGATAAGTGAATCTGTTTGCCCTTGTTTTAAATGCATTTGCGGCTAGAATGCAACCGAATCTGGCTTGGCAAGGTCCGCATCGCCAATGCGCCGCAATTGCCCACAATCCGTGCGGGACAAATGCTTGACACTATGCCGAATGGCCAATCGGCGCCAAGCCCATACCTGTTAGGCTTTGCAGCGCGGTTGCACGGCCTGGTTTGGCGGAAGGGCTCAATTGCGCAGCATGCCTCTGTTCCGTAGCAGCTCCAGCGCGTAACGCGCTATGTTCTCCGACTCTTCTACAGCCCTTTTTTCCATCGCTTTAGTATACGTCCTTGAGGCGACAACAACATTCCCGTGGTCGTATACGTATACTTCCAGGCTTCCAGAGCCCATCGACTCCATCTCTTCGTCAGTATATACATACCTATTCTTCAATGCATAGCCCCTTACGGAATCCGCGATTTCATGCGCATGCTCCTCGCCAACGTCGAATGTGTAAAGCGTGCGCTCTCCGTACAGCTTTTTCACGTGCATGCGGTATTTTTGCAGGGAATCTTGCAAAGAAGAAGTTTCGATTTCCCTTTGTGGCATTTTCACACCACAAGTATTTATTAATTGCAAAGGTATATATCGCTTGGCACTGTCATTCAATTGCACATAAGCCTTATAATGGCGTTTTGATGGGCGACAACGAAACAAGCGCTTGGGAGTTGATTGGCATTGCGCGCAGATGGTTTCCCGGGCTAAAAAGCGCTGAATTCAGGGAAAGCAATTACGGATACGCATCCCTTAACTGGACCTTCGATTACAGCGGCAAGAAATACCTGCTGAAGCGCTTCCTGGGGTTCAAGACTAAGGCTATGATAAACTCCGAATACCGGATTACAAAACGCGTAGTGGAAGGCGGCTTTCCATATAAAATACCGCACGCCCTGGAATCCGTTTCCGGAAAGCCTTATTTCGAATACAAAAATTACTTGTACTCGATGTACGAATACCTTCCCGGAAAGGCTGACATGGAGGTCACGGAAAGCGATGCTTACGAAATAGGGCGCATGGCCGCGCTGTTGCATAACATAATCGCCACAAAACGCTTCGAGGCCAAGCGCAGGTCGGGATACCAGACAATAGATTCGATAAATAAAAGGCTTGCGAAGGCCATTGCGGATAAGAACCCGGAACACAAAAGGCTCAACGGAATCCTTAAGTCCAGCTACTTCAGAATCAAGCCGATTCTTGACGGCATAGACCTGTCGCATTACAAAAGGCAGAAAGCATACCCTGTACACGACGACATAGCGCCGGACAACATGCTCTGGCTGGACGGGAAAATATACGCGCTAATAGACTTCGCCAACATGGCCAATTACAGGGACTCGCTGCTCATGGACATCGCATGGGCGGTGCACTTCTGCTGCTTAAACAAGGGGACAAGGAAATCCTACAAAAAGGGGCACATAGAAAGGCTGCTGCAGGGCTATTCGGAAATAAGGACGTTGTCGAGAAAAGATAGGGACACCGTAGCCTCGCTTGTAATAGTCACCAACTCATCGGATATGGAATTCGCCTATTACAAAGGGCTAAATGCCAACATTGACAAGGAGGGTGTAAAGTGGGCCAATAAGATCAGGCAGCAGGTTGCGACTTCTAAATGGGTAGACAGAAATAGGCATTGTTTCCAGGCAAAATCCCGGTAGGCACATTCGGCCCACCGCCTCAAGGCGTGTGGCTAACAAAATGGGCCATTCCAGCGCGCTTTGGCAAAAATCTTAATTTTTGCCATCCATTCATATGCTGGTGTAATGATGAAAATAGCAATAATCGGGACCGGAAACGTAGCAAAGAGCCTTGGGCAGGCGCTTTCAAAAGCCAATAACGAAATAGTGTACGGCTCTAGGAAGCCCGAAGAGGCGAAGCAGAAGATGCCAGGCGCAAACGTGCAAAGCATAGAAGAGGCCGCAAGGAATTCCGAATTGATAATACTGGCTGTGCCGTACGAGGCCGCAAAGGAAGCGGTAAAGGAGATGAAAAAAGCTGAGGAGGGAAAAATATTGGTTGACGTTTCGAATCCGTTGGACAAGAACTGGAGGTGGGCCAAGGGCTTCAACGAATCGGCCGCAGAGGAAATAGCCAAGCATGCCAAGGGCGCCAAGGTGGTCAAGGCTTTCAATACTGTGTTCGCTGAAAACATGAAGACTGGAATGCTGGGCCAGGACAGGATTGCAACCTTCCTAGCCGGGGATGACGAGCAGGCTAAATCAACCGTAATGAACCTTGCAAAGGCGATAGGCATGGATCCTGTCGATGTGGGCTCGCTCGAAAAGGCGCGCTACATAGAGCCGGCAGGCCTGCTAATGATAGAGCTCGGCTACGGCAAGAAGATGGGCACAGCCATAGGGCTCAAGCTGCTCAGGGGACAGCAGCCACAGCAGCCTTCGCAACAGCAACAGGCCCATTGAATCTTGCAATCTTGCAAACAGGCTGGCAAGCCCTGCCTGCTTTTGCATTAGAATTTAGC
>JAMCYO010000018.1 GCA_023473395.1 Candidatus Martarchaeota archaeon
TCCCAAATCCGACATCGGAAGCGCCGCCTATTATAAGCCCTTTGTCTACATTGTGATGGAGTATTTTCCCTGTCTTGTTTATGTAAGCGATTGAAAGATCGGTGCTTACCCGTTCCATTATCCCGTCTATAAGGCTGTCCGGATGCCCTATGCCTTTCCTCTCAACATATTCTACGGGCTGTTCCGCGACTATTTTCGAGAACCCCTCGGCTATCCTTATGTTTTTGCTTGAACTCATCTAATCACTTTTAAAACGGTATGCACCATGGCCCAGCCAGGCGCTTAACTAATTTCTGTTCCCCAATTCCTTTAAATGGGTTGCTATATTTACGTTTACGAAAATAAAAAATTTACGCATACGAAGTAGTCTCTGCGCCGACAAAGATTAAGATTATATAACTAATCTCATAATATTATTCATTTTAGAATAAATAGCTTATTTCCTGCTGCCTTCTATCTCAATTATTTTTAGGGTAAGCGATTTCTCCTCTTCGTTCAGAGTCTCTGCCAATTCCCCCTTGAGCATTTTGAAGTCGAACTCGTTGAGCCTTGTATAAAGCATTTCGCCTTCCTTTATTTGCCTTCCGAATGTGGGTTCGTCCATGGATACGGCAACACTCTCGCCCTTTTTTGCCGATTCCAAAGGCGTACCGTCGTTTTGCACTCCTTTGAGTTTCCCCACGAGTTCACCGCTTGCGTTTATAAGGGGAGTGCCTGGTCTTATAATGCCCACTTTTACCTCTACCCCGAATATGGCAGGGTGCGAAACCCTAAAGCAGCTGTTCGGCAATACCTCTATTTGGGCTGGCATGTTGACCCGTTTGACAATCTCTGCGGTACGGTTCCTCTTTATGGCTTCCTCGTATGCAACGTAGTCTTCGACAAGTTTGTATATTATATTGCCACCTATGTGCTTTACGTTGCTAGTTTCCAGTGCGTTTTGGGCATCGGGATCGACTCCAACGTTGAAGCTCATCACCACCGTATATATGGGGTCTATGGCGTTCATGGAAAAAGCGTCTATAACGTCTCTTTTCGTCACGTTGCCTATTCCCTTCTTGCTTATCTTGGCCCCTGCCGTTGCAAGCAGCTTGGATAGCGCTTCGAGGCTCCCTATCGAATCCGTCTTGAGGACTATGCCGTTGCCATCTGTCTTGAACACGTCGGTGAGCTCGGAGCCTATCTCCCTCTCGAAGTCTTTGTCGTTGACTGCTATAAGCGGCGTGCCAGGCATAGAATCCTCAAGGCCTATGGCGCTTATCTTTATTCCAGAAGCGGCACTCACGCTTTCCACGTTGTAAAATTTGCTTGCGGATTCGACGAGCTCGTGCAGTGGTTTGGGTTTCAGCAAAGCCTTTATCTTTGTAGTAGCTATGCTGCCGTCCAGCTTTGCGAATGCCACTATATCGTTGACATGAAGGGAGCCCTCATACAATATCACATCTATCGTTGTTCCCATACCCTTCAATTCCTTCTTTTCTATTACGCTTCCCCTTCCCGGACCGTCTACGTTTATGTTCAGCTTCATCTCAAGGAATTTTTGTGAAAGCCCAACTGCGAGCATCAGCAGTTCCGCGAGCCCCTCGCCGCTTTTTGCGCTTATCGGGACAATTGCAAGCTCTTTCTGAAAGTTTTCGACCTTGTTGTAAATCTCCCCGCCAAATCCGTACTGACTGAGGGATCCTATGAGCTCATAGACCTTCGTCTCGAGCAAGTCTAGCACATTTTGGTCCTGCTTTTTCATGGCAGCCGCTATGCTGCTTAAGCCCGTCTGCCGCCATCCGGTTATGAGGTCTACTTTGTTTGCTGCGACTATGAAAGGGGTTTTATACTCCTTGAGTATGTTTATCGCTTCTACTGTCTGGGGCTGGAACCCTTGCGTTATATCTACAACGAGTATTGCCAGGTCCGCAACGCTGCTGCCCCGCCTTCTCAGGTTGGTGAAAGCTTCGTGCCCGGGAGTATCTATGAAGAGCAATCCAGGTATCTTTATTTCTGATGAGCTTAACGATACGCCGTTGCATATCTTGTTTATCACGTCCAATGGGACCTCGCTTGCGCCTATATGCTGGGTTATGCCTCCGGCTTCCCTTGCGGTTATGGAGCTGTTGCGTATCTTGTCGAGCAACGTGGTCTTACCATGGTCCACGTGCCCCATTACGCATATTATAGGCTGCCTTATCATAATATCTACCTCTCAATCAAATCAGGCTTTGGCTTGGCTCAAATGCTTATCCGGTCCAATTAGTTATGCGCGTAATAATTATTTAACATTTTGTCAGTTGCGGTTTACGGCTACCTATAGTCCCCGTTTCCTTTTATCGTGTTGTTCTCCCTGCGCTTCTCGAGCTTTTCTATATTGGCCTTAGCGACGTCGTCAAGGTTTATCCCAGCCTCTTCGGCTATGGCAGCTACGTACCAGAGTATGTCTCCGAGCTCAAGCTTTATCCCATCCTTGTCGAGCTCGGCATTGTCCCTTGCTATCTTCTTTACTTTGTTGAGCAGCTCACCTACCTCGCCGGAAAGCCCAAGGCTCGCATAAAATATTCCTCCCCTGAGCTCTTTCGGATAAATTGCGGTTTTCCTGCTGTATTTTTGGTAATCGGCCATTTCCATGCAATACACCGCAAGTAATTGCCAGGCAAACAATATAATCCATTGCAACCATGGCACAAACAATATAAGTTTTAACTTCAATGCATATACGGTGAGAATTTGGCTAAAACCAGGGGAAAGCCCAAGGGATCGAGTTCTTACAAAAGGCGTCTCAGCGATAATTACGGACCTCAAAGAAAAAGGCCAGACCCATACGCGTACGCATTTTATGCAGCAGCTTTGCTGGCAATAATCCTGTTGGCTGCTTTCCTAATCTCGTTTTCGGATTATAATTCATTAATCCAGGCTATAAATTCGAGCAATATAATAAATCCACCTATACGCTTCTTTTCTGGAACTTCTCCTGTAAACATAACTGGGGTAACGCGGGTAAGCGCAAACCAAACCTTCTGCCCTGAAAACGCAACCGTATCCATGGAAGCTGCGATGGCGTTTTCGTACAATTATTATACAGTGCTTAAGCCTGGCTCAGAGTTTTCCTATGCGTTCGCCACAAACACCAGCGATTATTACAAATACGCAGTAATTGCAAAACCGTTCTCGATAGTATCATACTCGTACGTAACCTACAACGAAAGCGTTTGCCAAGGCTATCCTTTGGCAAGGTATGCGTTCAAGCTCACGATTCGGGCGCCCGATAATTATACCGGCCCCATATACATGAACCTATACCGTTAGCTTAGTCTCTTCGATTAAGCGTTTGCGATTGGGATAGCTTACACATGTTGCAGCGTATAATGCAATCTTATTATAATTTTACCTGTAAAATACTCCTAAGTTTAGAGTACCAAAAGCGTACCTCAAAAGGACGCAACAATAAAGGTGTCAAAATGGCAAACGAAAGAACACTGGTTTTAATAAAGCCCGATGGAGTCATGAAACGCGAAATCGGAGAGATCCTCACGAGATTCGAGCGCAAGGGCCTTAAGATAATAGGGCTTAAGATGCTCAAGGTAACTATAGATACTGCAGAGAGGCACTACTCTGTGCACAAGGGCAAACCGTTCTATGGCAGTCTTATAGAATACATAACGTCAGGCCCGGTAATCGCGATTGCCATGGAGGGCGATGGGTCGATAGCAATAGTAAGGAAAATGATAGGTTCAACCGATGGCGCAAAGGCCGAACCTGGGACCATAAGGGGAGACTTTTCGATGAGCCTCAATTATAATACTGTACACGCGAGCGATTCAAAGGAGTCGGCGGATTACGAACTCCTTATATTCTTCTCGAAGGGAGAGCTTTTGGAATTCGAAATGCCGGACCAGAAATACATATGAATAAGATGGGCATAAGGCCCGTTTCTATTTTTCATTTTTTCCTTAAAAAGCAAAAAAGCCCCTTGGAATCATTCGGCTATTCCGTATCCGGTGAGCTTCCACCTTTGCGATACGTTCCTCATTATCGCTATCTTTGCGCCTTTTTCCATGCAGACCGGGTGTTTAAGCTCGAACTTTATGGTGTCGCGCTTGACGCTCTTGACATAGCCTACTACAGTGAGCGTGCCTATGCTCAGTATCATCGGCTCGTTTTCGGTTATGCCGCGCTCCTGGAGGTCGTTCCTCTTTAACGTATGGTATTTCAGCGTTATGGTTTCGAGCACTTCCGGAAGCTTTCCGGGCTTTCCCAAAAGGTTGCCTACAAGCCCGTCAGCTTTTGCAAAATAAGGGTCTATCTCGGTGGAAAGGCCTATGAGCCCTCCCGGGAGCGCCTCTTCAAGCTCTATGTTCCCGTTGTTTATGGAGGTGATCTTCGTCTTTACTGGTTTGTATGTCTCCTTCTTTGATTTGGTAAGCGTCCTTATGCCTGGCCTTATCTCCACAATGTCCCCTTTCTTGAGTTTGCCTCTTACTATGGTGCCTCCAACGACCCCGCCTTTTAAGTTGCCCGGCCTAGTGCCTGGCCTGTTTATGTCGAAAGACCTTGCTATGTACATCAACGGGTCCGCCTTAAGGTCGTTTTCCGGAAGCGGCAGCTTTGTTATCATCTCAAGCAGCACGTCTATGTTTATGCCCTTGCTTGCCACAACCGGGATGATTGGAGCATCTTCTATAACGCTGCCTTTAAGGAATTCCTTTATCTGGTTGTAATGTTTTATGGCGGCTTCCTTTCCGACGATATCCACCTTGCTCTGTATGACTATCGCGTGCTTTATTCCCAAAAGGTTTATCACCATAAGGTGCTCCTTCGTCTGCTGCATCGGGCAGGGTTCGTTAGCAGCTATAACAAATATTATGGCGTTTATTATGTTGGCTCCTGCTATCGCAGTCGCCATAAGCGTTTCGTGCCCAGGAGCGTCAAGTATCGAAACCCTCATTATCGGCTTAGGCGCGCTTTCGCATCCTTCGCACTTATCCCCTACCGTATAAGCCTTGGGCCCTTCGCATCCTTCGCACTTCTTTATTATCGCGTCGGCGTAACCGAGTTTTATCGTCATGTTTCGTTTTATGCTCTCGCTGTGCCTGTCGGTCCACGTGCCAGTCAGCGCCCTAACTATGGTTGTCTTGCCGTGGTCCACGTGGCCAAGGGTCCCTATGTTCAAAACGCTTTGCTTAGTTATCTCTTCCAACAAACCACTGCGATGCCGGGGTCACTGCTTCTGCTCCTCCTGCGCTTTTTCCTTCTTCGGGAAAACCTCATCTATGGGCTTGTCGCCGTATTTCGTTATCACTGTGTTTATCTGTTCGATGGAGTCGCTTATCGTGCTGCCCGTGACCGTCTTGCGCCTGTATTCTCCCTTGTCCTTTCCTGAATCCGCTATCCTCTTCATGACGCTGCGCTTGGCGGTGCCCTGAATGCTGTTTTCCATCGGGAAGCCGCTCTTGTCCGAGCCCCCGGTTATCTTGAGCGTGTAGCCGCTCAACCCTATTACCGCACCGTCGAGTTCCTCGCCAATGCGCTTGTTAAGCACCATCGCTGCCATGTCAGAGCTAAGCTCTGCCTGTGCGGTCCTTCCGCTCTTTGGGTCCGAATAAACTATCTTCATACTATATCACTCCAGTAGCATCAAAGGCTTGCCAATAAGCATGGCTCGCCAATCTGCTTGCGCATTAATATTGCCCTGCAACTCTTTTATTACTATCTATACATGTTCTCGGGCTCGTCCTTGAAGCGCTTTATGCGCTCCGCAAGCTCCTTCGGTACAGAAGGCTTTATTTCCCTAAGCGCCTGCTCGAAGTCCTTAGCCGTTACTTCGTTCCTATTGGCCCGTATGGCATTCATTCCAGCTTCCCTGGTGAGGTTTTCTATCTCCGCCCCGGTGTAACCCTCGGTGGCCTTCGCGAGCTCATGCACATTTACGTCTTTCGCTACTGGCATGCGCTTTATGTAAACGTTCAGTATAGCAAGCCTTGCTTCCTCGTCCGGCATCGGTATTTCTATTATCTTGTCGAACCTTCCCGGCCTGAGCAGCGCAGGGTCTATTATGTCAGGCCTGTTGGTCGCTGCGATGACTATGACGTTTTTCAGGCCTCCCAAGCCGTCGAGCTCTGTAAGCAGCGTGTCGACCACCCTTTCGGTGACCATCGAATCGCTGGAATCGCCGTTCCTTGTATAAGCGATTGAATCTATTTCGTCTATGAATATTATGCACGGCGCGGCCATCTTCGCCTTCCTAAAAAGCTCCCTGACCGCCTTTTCGCTCTCTCCGACATACTTGCTGAGCAGCTCCGGCCCCTTTATCGATATGAAGTTCGACTCCCTTTCCGTGGCCACCGCTTTGGCGAGCATTGTCTTTCCGACTCCAGGCGCGCCCACAAGGAGCACCCCCTTTACCGGCCTTATGCCCATCTTCGTGAACGCCTCCGGCTTCTTTATCGGGAGTTCCACGGCTTCCTTGAGCTGAGCCTTGACATCCTCGAGAGCACCGACATCGTTCCAGTGCACGTTAGGCCTTTCAACGAAGACCTCCCTTAGCGCGCTGGGCTGTATGCTGTTGAAAGCCTCCATGAAGTCCTCTTTCGTGACCTCCAGGCTTACTAGCAGCTCATTGGGGACGGATCTTTTGTCCAGTATCTTTGGCAGTATCCTTCTGAGTGTGGCCATTGCCGCTTCCCTTGCCAAGGAGGTTATATCCGCGCCGGTAAATCCGTGCGTCATGTCTGCAAACTCATCGATGCTCACGTCTTTTGCCACCGGCATGTTTCTCGTGTGTATCTGAAGTATCTCCTTTCTGGAGTTCCTGTCCGGCACGCCTATCTCTATTTCCCTGTCGAACCTTCCCGGCCTCCTGAGCGCAGGGTCTATGGCGTTCTGCCTGTTCGTCGCGCCTATGACTATCACCTGTCCCCTTGAGTTCATTCCATCCATGAGCGTCAATAGCTGCGAAACCATCCTCCTTTCGACCTCGTTTGTCGCCTCTTCCCTTTTTGGCGCTATCGCATCTATCTCATCCATAAATATTATGGTTGGGGCTTTTTCCTTTGCCTCGTCGAATATGCTCCTGAGCCTCTCCTCGCTCTCTCCAACGAACTTGCTGACAAGTTCCGGCCCGGAGATGTCTATAAAATTGGCGTCGCTCTCGTTTGCAACCGCCTTGGCCAAAAGCGTCTTTCCGGTGCCGGGAGGCCCGAAAAGCAACACGCCCTTCGGCGGTTCGATGCCTAGCCTCTCAAAGAGCTCGTTTGCAACCGCCTTGGCCAAAAGCGTCTTTCCAGTGCCGGGAGGCCCGAAAAGCAACACGCCCTTCGGCGGTTCGATGCCTAGCCTCTCAAAGAGCTCTGGGTATCTTATTGGCAGCTCCACCATTTCCCTTATCTTCTGTATCTCGTTCTTGAGCCCGCCTATGTCCTCGTAGTGGACGTCTCCGATCCTCACCATCGATTCCGAAACAGGTTCGGTCTTGACTACGACTTCAGTGTTCTGCGTGACCCTTACTACTCCATGGGGGGACACCTGCGCAACTACAAAATTGAAAACATACCCGAACATCGGAACTGGAACTACGTCCCCTTTGACCAACGGCTTATTCTCAAGCTTGTTCTTCGCATATTCAGAAAAATCAGGGGATATGGGCGTCCTTTGGTTCTGCGGCGGTGCCAATATTATCCTCTCGGCATCGTTGACCTCCGCTTTGGTCACGAAAATCTTGTCCCCTATGCCAACGCCTATGTTCTGCCTTATATATCCGTCTATCCTTATGAAGTCGAGCCCTTCATCCTGCTGGTGTGCCTGCCAGACTATGGCTGCCGTGGTCCTCCTTTTGCCCTTTATCTCTATTATGTCGCCCGATATGACGTTGAGCAGTTTCCTTGCCTTAGAGTCTATTCTAGCAATGCCCCTTCCGTCGTCGGTGACCAAAGCCCCTGCAACCGTAAGCTCTATTCCATTGACCAAACAAACACCTGATACATTTTATTTATAAGAATAAAATATATTTTTAAGCTAAAAGTATAAAAGCCCATTTATAACTATTTTTAACATCGCTACATCTGGGATGCATTTTGTAAACTACATAAAATGAAGGTAAAACAAATTCAAAATATAAAAAGCAGCAGAACCTGAAAATTATAAACAAAAAATAAAACTACTTGGAATAAGGTCGTTAAAACGGACTGCTTACTACCTATTTAGTAATCGTCGCCTTCATCGTCTTCGTCGCCTTCATCGTCCTCTTCGTCGTCCTCTTCTTCATCGTCTTCGTCGTCTTCGTTTTCATCTTTTGCCATTTCGATCACCGAATAGCCTGCATTATAAGGTATGCGCAAAGGTATAAAAAGCTTTGTTAGCCGATATGCCGCCAAAGCCATAACGCCCTGCCAATACTTTTAATGCAGCCGAGATTTAGCATATAAAGATTTATATATTTATCTCTGGCTAAATTATTTGATTCGATTACAATACTGTCAGTATAATGCCAAGAATGCTTTTTTAAAGTTGCACTGCGTCATCATATAAGCAACGGCAATCCTGCATTGGTTTATGCGGTTAGACAAGCGGAAAGGCAGAATATATTGGTACAAGACGAACAAGAAAGCCCAACAGCCCACAAAGATTTTGGTTTTGGACCGGTTTTGGCGAAACAACGCAACAATTGCAAATGCATATAAATACAACTTTAAAATATATAACGCTAAAAAATTTTGATTTGGTGAAATAAATGTCAGAAAAACCACACATGAACCTGATTTTCATCGGGCACGTAGACCATGGAAAGTCAACAACTGTAGGAAGGCTGCTGTACGAAACCCATGTCATAACAGACAGGGATATTCAGAGATACAAGGAGCTTACGCAGCAGATGAACAGGCCGACTTTCGAGTTCGCTTTCGTAATGGACCAGCTCAAGGAAGAGCGAGAGAGGGGAATAACAATAGACATAATGCACAGGGACTTCCAAACTCCGAAATACTACTTCACGATAATAGACGCACCTGGCCACAGGGACTTCGTAAAGAACATGATTACAGGGGCAAGCCAAGCTGACGCGGCTGTTCTCGTAGTAAGCGCAGTTGATGGGGTGCAGGCCCAGACCAGGGAACACGCGATACTCGCAAACGTTCTCGGTATAGGCCAGATTATAGTCGGCGTAAACAAAATGGATGCGGCGAACTATGACCAGAAGAAATTCGAAGAGGCAAAGGCCAGCGTGCAGCAGCTGCTCAAGTCGCTCGGATACAGGAATGTTGAAAGCATAAACTTCGTACCGTATTCGGCACTGGCTGGAGACAATGTTGCTGCTAAGTCTGACAAGATGCCATGGTACAATGGCCCGACGCTTTTGGGCTCGCTTGATCTTCTCACAGTCCCGGCCAAGCCGACGGACAAGCCATTGAGGCTTCCAATACAGGACGTTTACAGCATATCAGGTTTCGGAACCGTTCCAGTAGGAAGAGTAGAAACCGGAGTAATGAAGCCTGGAGACAACGTAATAATAATGCCAAGCGGTGCAAAGGCTGAGGTAAAGAGCATCGAAATGCACCACCAGCAGCTGCAGAAGGCAGAGCCTGGAGACAACGTTGGCTTCAACATCAAAGGCGTAGACAGGAAGGACGTA
Organism: Candidatus Martarchaeota archaeon; assembly: GCA_023473395.1. Lineage (GTDB taxonomy): Archaea > Micrarchaeota > Micrarchaeia > Micrarchaeales > Micrarchaeaceae > Micrarchaeum_A. The sequence continues at coordinate 9,611 of JAMCYO010000018.1, forward strand.
AAGCGCGGAGACGTTGTAGGCCCAATCAACAACCCACCGACAGTGGTTAGCGAGTTCAAGGCGCAGATAATAGTACTCCACCACCAGAATGTAATAGCCAAGGGATACACTCCGGTGTTCCACATCCACACTGCACAAATCGCATGCACGATAACGGAAATCCTTGAAAAGAAGGACCCGAAAACCGGACAGGTAGTCGAGCAGAATCCGGAAACGATAAAAACCGGAGACATAGCCATAGTGGAGCAGAATCCGGAAACGATAAAAACCGGAGACATAGCCATAGTGAAGATAAAGCCGACAAAGCCCATAGTCGCAGAGAAATACAGCGAGTTCCCGCAGTTGGGAAGGTTCGCCATAAGGGACATGGGAGAAACTGTAGGCGCAGGCGTAATACTGGACGTAACTCCGGCTCAGGGCAAATAATAGCGGTGCATAAATGAGCGGAGTTGCAGTAATAAAGCTTGCGAGCATATCCAAGTCCGATGCAGACGGGGTCATGAAGCAGATAAAGGACATCGCACAGTCGATAGGGGTCAAGGTAAAAGGCCCAATACCCCTTCCGACGAAGCGGATAAAGCATGCGGTAAGAAAGGCCCCTGGCGCGGACGGAAGCCACACCTACGAAAAATGGGAGCTTAGGATACACAAGAGGCTCATACAGATATACGCAAACGACCAGGCGCTAAGGCAGGTCATGCGCATACCAGTTCCGGATACAGTTCAGATAGAGATAAGCCTTACCTGAAGGCTTATTTTAATTTCTTATTTTATTTCATCTAAACTAGGCCAGCGCAAGCCATTCGCCATTCTGTACCTGTTTTTCAAGACGTCTACTGCTGCATGAATATTTCCATAAAGCTCTTTTCCCAATAAGTATGATTGTTTTCCGGATTTTTATGTGAAGTTAAAAATTTATCCGGAAAAGGT
>JAMCYO010000021.1 GCA_023473395.1 Candidatus Martarchaeota archaeon
GGGGAATGCGTCAAGGGGAGCGAAAAGAAGCCGATAGTAAAGCTTTATTTGGAAGGCACATTCGAATTGGGTGGAGCAAGCGAACTGGGCTTAAGGGCCTTAATACTTAAGCACGCGAATGACGCGATAGTCGATATAGACACGAATTCTTTGAAGGAACCCGATATAGAAAAGAGCATAGAAGGCATAAGGGAAAACTCGATAGACAACGTTGGCATAAAGGAGATAGGAATGCAAATACTTAGGAACAGGCTCAAGGAGCTCGGATTCGACAGCTCCGTCAACGTGGAAGAGCTCTTCGAAATACTCTCGGACCAAAAAACATCGAAGAAGGATAAAATAATAGAAAACGCGCTTAAGTTCCTGGGCAGCGAGCGTTAGCTCACTTCCTGGGCTGCTTCTTTGGCGCGTTGGAGATGCCGAGTACCTTGTTTACCTGCTCCTGGTTCTTTGCGTCGACAGTCTCGTTCAGGAATTCCAAATGCTTTGTGTTGCACTTGCGCTCCTTCTGCCTCTTTGTAGTCACTATGGTGACGAAGCCGTCCTTTGAAACAGAGGTTATCACTGCCCTGCTTCCGGCGTCCCTTCCGAACTTCTTTATGCATACTCTGCCTGGTTCAACCAACATTCGAATCACTTCGTAAGCTTTATTGTAGTTTATCTTTTCCGACAATCCTTTTATCCTTATCGGCGTTCCGAGGCCTTTGCCGCAAGGCATATTATTTCTGAGGCTTCAGAAGCCCCTATGAGGCCTGTGTTTATGGTAAGGTCAAATATCGACCTATCGTTCAAGTCTATGCCATATATTTTCTTTATGCTGTCTATCTCGCTCTGGTCCTTTTCATAAACGAGCTTTTCCGCTTCCGCCTGGCTTGTCTTGTAGGCTTTGGACCATCTTTCGGCGCGTAGCTTGTGATCGGCATTGAGCCATACCCTAAGGGTAGCATCCCTGACCATCCATGGGGCCAGCCATGTGCTTAATACGCATGATTCCTGTTCCGAAGCGAGCCTAACAATCTCGTTGTCGAAGCCCTTTACGAAATCCTCGGTGGCGTTTTCCGTGAATTTCGCTATATCCAGCTCACTCTTCACATATTCCTTGTAGGACTTGTGTATGTGCGGTATGCCAAGCTTTTTGGATACGAGATCGGCAACTGTAGTCTTGCCGCTTGCTGTGAAGCCGGATATGCAAATCTTCATCATAGCGTCAGTGGGATACGAGCTGCAGCACGTAGGACCTTTGCCTTATGCCTATTTCGTTGAGCTTCATGTCGCCTTGCTCTACCCTGCTGCCGAGCTTTATGACCTCTGCAGTGCATGAAGCGCAAAGCACTCCGCCGAAAACGCGGCTGTTCGTGCGCCTGCTCGCCGGGCCTTTTTGGGCTATGCCGTTAAGCTCCTGGCCGCATATGGCGCAGTGTGGCATGGCATCCTTGCCCCTCTTGTAGTGGGTTACAGTGCGCTTTGAGCGCGTTACCCTCTGTACCTTCTTAAAACTATGAGACCTGTGCATTGGTTTAGGCAATTAAAACACCTTGTAATCGTTAAGCAAAGAGAATTTTATTGAAAAGCTATTTATAACTGCTTGTCAGGCTTGCGCTGCGTCCGATGCCTGCTCGGCAATACGCTCCAGCTTTGCCTTCTTCTTGTCGTAGACCATTATAACTATCGATGAGATTATGCCGAGTATGAACACGCATGCAAAGAATACGCCTGCGTAATTTAGCTTCATCGAGAACAGGAAAGGCACGTACTCGTTCGCTATTGAATGGAACGCGGTAGGCAATGCAAGATAGTATAGCAGGAAAAATATTGGAAGTATTATCAGCATTGGCTTTATGGATGTCTTCATGTTCTCGCTCATCAATGGCATAAGCTCCGACTGCTTTTTGTTTATCTCCTCCTTAGGGGCATTTTGCTTTATCAGCGCATTTAGCTCGCTAGAAAGCGTCTTCATGCGCTGCTGTAGCTCCCTCATTTTTTTGGGGTTTCCCACCTTTCTCTGGGCAAAGGTAGAAAATGCCACGTAGGCGACGCCTATCGCTACCAATATTATTACAGTAGACATCGGCATTAAAGCGTTGAGTGCTATTGTAGTCATCCGTATTCGCTGTTTTTTATTATATCTTCAACGAAGCTCTTGAAGTCCAAAGAGGCCTGCTTGAGCCCGTTTTCCTTGTTGTGCAATATGTAGACCGGTATGTCGTACATGGAGCCGTACATCGTAACTACGGAAAGGTTGAGCTGCCTTTGGAGGTTCAGAACCTCTTCGTCATCGTTTTCCCTTTTCCTTACCGTATCTGAGGAGCGACGCTTTATGAGCTCCTCTGGGCTTGCGTCAACATATATAATTCCTTGTACCGTGCCCATATACTGCAAATCATTTATTGGGAGTCCAAATATAAATTTATTTCCTTTTTCAACTGTGGCATGGGTATCCACTATTACGGTCCCTTTCATTGCAGCTATCTTCCCAAAAGCCCTTTTCCTTAGTTCTTTTATCCTTGAGGTAGGCAAATACCTGAGCTTATCCCTAGGTATGTTCTCGCTTTCCACCTCTTCGGCCATGAGCGTTCCTATGTTTATAACTTTGAATCTGCTTTCAGAATCGGATTCTGCCATGCTTTTTATGAGTGTGGTTTTCCCTGCGCCTGGAGACCCCAAAACTAGTATAAGCACGTTTTTGCTTTTGGCCATGGAAGCACACTCAGATTTCGGTTTTAGCATTTAAATTGCTTTCTTTTTAATATTGAAACTGGAACATTGCTATGAGAAAACAAAAAGCAGAGTCCATGCTTAAAGAATACAAAAAATATGACGGGTTCTGTAAACAAGAGAAATAGGTAAAAATAAAAAATAAAATGGGAGCAGGAAACCCTGCCCATCATTTATGGAACGCTTATTCCATTGGAGGCATTCCGCCTGAGCCGCCCATTCCGCCTGAAGGCGCCTTGCCTTTGGAGCTTATTATGTCGTCGATTCTTAGGACCATTTCAGCAGCTTCGGATGCGCTGTATATGGACTGCATCTTCATCTTCTCAGGCTCGAACACGCCCAATTTGCTCATGTCGCCGATGCTGTTCCTGTAGACGTCAACGCCGTATATCTTTCCATCCTTGCTCTTGTGCTTGCTCCTGAGCTGCACCAGCGTGTCTATTGCATCTATGCCTGCGCTTTCTGCCAGCGTCTTAGGTATTGCTTCTAGAGCGTCTGCGAACTTCTGTATCGCAAGTTGCTCCCTGCCGCCAACCTGGCCCGAGTAGTTTCTTAGCTCATCGGCAAGATCTATCTCTATGCTTCCTCCGCCTATAACATACCTTCCATCGTTTTCTATAGTGGCCGAAACTGCGCCTATGACGTCGTTCAACGAGCGCTCCGCTTCGTCAACTACTTGCTGTGTGCCGCCCCTAACAAATATGGTTACACTCTTCGGGTCCTTGCACTTTTCTACGAACACCATCTGTTCTCCCGCAATCTTGCGCTCTTCTACAAGGCCCGCATGCCCTAGGTCTTCCGGCGTGAGGTCGTCAAGGCTTGTAACGATTTTTGCAGCTGTGGCTTTCGAAAGCTTCTCTATATCGCTTTTCTTGACCCTCCTTACGGCCATTATGCCTGCCTTTGCGAGATAGTGCTGGGCCATGTCGTCGATGCCCTTCTGTGTTACCACAAAATTGGCTCCGCTTTTCTTTACCTTTTCCACCATCTCCTTCAGCATGCGCTCTTCCTGCTGGAGGAACGACTGTATCTGGTCAGGCGATGTGATTTCTATCTTGGCGTCTGTCTCGGTCTTTTCTATTTCCAGCGCGACGTCAAGAAGCGCTATTTTTGCATTGTTTATTGTCTTTGGCATGCCCGGGTGCGCAACCTCTTTGTCTATGAGCACCCCATTTATCAGAGCGGTGTCTGCTATGCTGCCCCCCGATTTCTTCTCTACCTTTATGAAGTCATGGTCTACGTGCAGCTTGCCGTCCTGGCCCTTTTCCATTACCTGCTTGACTGCCTTTATCACAAGCTTCGATATCTGGGCCTTTGTCGCATCGTCGCCTATGTTCTTCGAACCCATTGAAACCATGGCTATCTTCTGCAGCGTCTGTTCGTCGCTAATCTCAACGCTTCTTGAATACTTTGCCAATATTTCAGCCGCCTTAGAAGCCGCCATCTTGTATCCTTTTATTATTATTGTTGGGTGTATTCCCTGCTCCAAAAGCTCCTCTGCGCCCTTGAGCAAGCCCCCTGCGGTTATTATCACGCTTGTTGTTCCGTCTCCTACCTCTCTGTCCTGGGTCTTTGCCACGTCAACGAGTATCTTCGCTACCGGGTGCTCAACATTCATTTCCTCCAATATTGTAGCTCCGTCGTTGGTTATCACGATGTCGCCGAGGTCGCTGACTAGCATCTTGTCCATTCCCTTCGGGCCGAGTGTTGTCTTTACCGCATTGGCTACCGCAACTGCAACTGCAATGTTTGTGCGCTGTGCGTCCCTTCCCAAAAGCCTTGATGCCCCTTCCGGAAGCAACAATACCTGCTGTCCTCCTAGATTATTTTCTGCCATATTTTCACTCCTTTGTTTTTAAGCACGATTTTAGGCTAAAAGCCCATCAACAAATTTTAGAATTTGCATTTTTTATATATATGTGTTTATACTGTTTCCATATTGTTTTATCGGATTAATTATTTATATTTTATGCATTTTGGGGCTTTATCTTTAGTGCATGCCGGTTTTGGATTTTTTATTCGGAAAAAGAGCTTACCAAAAGGGTTTTAAATATAAAATCGTAATAGTTATTGAAGATTTTTCTGAGTGAAAACCCTCATTTGTAGAATGTTTGATTTTTAGTTGATTTGATGCCGGATAACGAATATAGTGCTAAGGACATAGTGGTGCTGAGCGGAACCATGGGGATACGCAAAAGGCCAGCCATGTATATAGGATCCACGGGAGGACAGGGCTACAACCACCTTATATATGAAATAATAGACAATGCTGTCGACGAGGCGCTGGCAGGCTATTGCAAAAACATAACGGTTAAGCTAGAACAGGACACCGACGGCTATGACATCGCCGAGGTCACAGACGACGGAAGGGGAATACCCGTAGATATAATCCCAAAGGAAGGCAAGCCTGCGCTCGAGGTTATAATGACTTCGATACACGCGGGAGGCAAGTTTGAAAACAAGGCCTACAAGGTATCTGGGGGGCTTCACGGCGTCGGGCTTACGGTAGTAAATGCGCTTTCGGAAAGGACTGATGTAACAGTGAAAAGGGACGGGAAGGTATACAGGCAGAGTTTTAGCCGCGGCACGCCCATATCTGCGCTTGAAACCATAGGTGAAACAGATGAACGAGGCACCACCATAAGGTTCAAGCCTGACAAGGAGATATTCTCCGTTAATAAGTTCGACGTAACTGCCATTTCGGAAAGGCTTCGTGATACTTCATACCTGAACTCCGGCATAAGGATAAAACTTGCCGATGAGAGGTTCGAAACGCCGGAGATAACGGAATTTTATTCGGAAAACGGGCTCGCCGATTTCCTGAATTATGTTGTTGGAGAGAAAACCCCACTTACCAAACCCCTAATAATAAAAAAGGACGAAGGAGACGTCAAGCTGGAGCTCGCCATCGTATATACACAAAGTTATGGAGAGGATGTTTACGCTTTCGTGAACAGGATAAAGACGCCTGAAGGAGGCACCCACGTCATAGGTTTCAGAGCCGGGCTTTCAAGGGCGATAAGCGCGTATATACAGAAAAGCGCCAAGAAGACAAGCGCGCAGATAGAGGGCGAAGACATGAGGGAAGGCCTAGTCGCCATAGTGTCCGTACTTATGCCAAACCCGGAATTCGAGGGGCAGACAAAGGAGAAATTGGGTAACTCTTACATAAAAAGCATGTTCGAAACCAATGTTTATACGAAGTTTTCTGAATTTTTGGAAGAGAACCCTGGCGAAGCGGCAAAGATTGTAAACAAGGTAGTAAGCGCCGCAGAAGCTAGGGAGGCTGCCAGAAGGGCTCGCGAATTGGCCAGGAAGAAGAACGCTTTTGAAGGCACCGTTCTTCCTGGAAAGCTCGCAGATTGCACCGAAACCGACCCGGAAAAATCCGAAATCTTTATCGTAGAAGGAGACAGCGCAGCCGGATCCAGCAAGCAAGGAAGGGACAGGTTTTACCAGGCCATACTGCCACTAAGGGGAAAGATACTTAACGTGGAAAAGGCAACCGAGGACAAGATATTCAACAACGCGGAGCTTCATTCGCTGGTCACTGCGCTAGGCACAGGCATAAAGGAAAGCTTCCAACCTGACAAGTTGAGGTATGGCAAGATAATATTCCTTACAGATGCCGATGTGGATGGTAGCCACATAAAGACCCTGCTGCTTACGTTCTTTTATAAATATGCAAGGCCGCTCATAGAGCGCGGGCACGTTTTCGCGGCGCAGCCGCCGCTTTACAGGATTGCCATAGGCAAGGAGGTGCATTATGCATACAGCGACAACGAGCTGAACGCACTCATGAGCGAACATGGCGGAAAGGGAACTGTGCAAAGGTACAAAGGGCTCGGAGAGATGAACCCGGACCAGTTATGGGAAACCACAATGAACCCGAAGAGCAGGGTCCTGAAGAAAATAACCATAAAGGACGCGGAGCTTGCGAACGAGATATTCGACATACTTATGGGAATGGATGTGGAGAAAAGAAGAAAATTCCTTGAGGAGCACTCGACGGAGGTAGCGTTCCTTGACGTGTGATATTTATGGAAGAAAACAGCGAGAAGCACCTCGAAGTTTCTATAGAAAACGAAATGCAAAGCAGCTACATAGACTACGCTATGAGCGTGATAATAGGCAGGGCGCTGCCAGATGCTAGGGACGGCCTCAAGCCCGCTCAAAGAAGGATATTGTATGCAATGCACATGCTCAAAAACACGCACGAGCAAGCCACGAAGAAGAGCGCGAGGATTGTAGGGGAAACAATAGGAAAATACCACCCGCACGGGGACATGGCGGTGTACGAAACGCTTGTAAGGATGGCGCAGGACTTTTCCATGAGGGAGATGCTGGTCGAAGGGCAGGGCAACATGGGTTCCATAGACGGCGACCCTGCAGCAGCGCAGAGGTATACCGAGGTAAGGCTTAGGAGGATAGCCGAGGAGATGCTCGAGGACCTCGAAAAGAAAGCAGTGCCTTTCATCCCGAATTTTGACAATACCGAAGAGGAGCCGCAGGTCCTTCCGTCAAAGATGCCGAATTTGCTCGTTAACGGTTCATCTGGCATAGCAGTAGGCGTAGCCACCAACATACTGCCCCACAACCTCGGGGAGGTCTGCGATGCGGTAAATGCTTATATAGAGAAACCGGAGATAACGCCGCTGGAGCTTATGGGTTACATAAAGGGCCCAGATTTCCCTACAGGCGGCATTGCGTTCATGAGCTCTGAGCTTAAAAGGGCTTATTTATCAGGAAGGGGAAGCGTAATTGTAAGAGGCAAGGCTACGCTTGAGGAAAAACAGAACCGAAGCCAGTTCATAATAACGGAAATACCATACACGGTAAACAAAAGCGCCATGGTGGCCAAGATAGCTTCCCTGGTAAAGGAAAAGCTCATAGATGGCATAAGCGCGATAAGGGACGAGAGCGACAAGAAGGGCATGAGGGTAGTTATAGAGCTCAAGCAGGACGCAAACCCTGATGTGGTGCTTAACCAGCTCTACAAGCACAGCCAGATGCAGATTACGCTGCCGGTAATGAACATAGCCGTGATGGGCAACAGGCTGCTGACGCTCAACATAAAGGATTTCATAAAGGTGTTCGTGGAGCACCGCATGGGAGTAGTAAGGAATAGGACAAGGTACGACTTGGGGGTAGCCACGGACAGAAGGCACATAGTCGAAGGGCTGCTGGTTGCGCTCAAGGATATAGACGGCGTCATAGCCATAATAAAGGCCAGCTCCGACACGAGGGAAGCTAGGGAGACGCTCATAGGCAACTACAGCATAAGCGAGAAGCAGGCTAACGCGATATTGGACATGAAGCTTTCAAGGCTTACGCGATTGGAAACCACTACGCTTGAGGCGGAAAAGGCAGAGCTTGACAAAAGCATAGACTATTACAATGAGGTGCTCTCAAAGGAGCAAATGGTTTACAACATAATAAAGGAGGAAACCTCATCCATGAAGGAAAGATTCGGAAACCCCAGGAGGACCGAAATAGTCGAAGACGAAGCGATGAGCATTGAGAACGAAGACCTCATAAAGGATTATCCTTGCATAGTATTGCTTAGCGCCAAAGGCTACATGAAAAGGCTCGGGCTTGAGGAATACAGGAACCAATCGAGAGGGGGCAAGGGCATAATAACTATGGAACTCAAGGAGGGCGACTACATAAAGCAAAGCATCCAGTGCATGACGAAGGACTTCCTGCTTGCGATAACTAACAAGGGAAGGGCTTACTGGCTCAAGGGCTATGCGGTGCCGGAGAGCAGCAGGTACAGCTCGGGCAAGGCGGCCGCGAACATGTTCGCGCTGGGTGAGGGCGAGCATATTGAGAAATTCGTCAACACCAGGGATTTCGAAGGCCATTACATAAACTTCGTTACAAAGTCGGGAACCATAAAAAGAAGCTCCGCGAGCCTTTATTCTAGGCCAAGATCCACTGGCATAATAGCGCTCAACATAGCCGAAGGCGATTCTATAGCCGATGTGTGCATATCTGACGGGCATTCGGATATGTTTGTTGCGACGGCCAACGGAAAGGCGATAAGGTTCAACGAAGAGGACGCAAGGGCTGTCGGAAGGAATGCCACGGGCGTAAGGGCGATAAGGCTAAGGAAAGGAGATGCTGTAGTCAACGCAATACCTGTAAAGGAGGATTCCATAGTGGCTAGCATAACCGAAAACGGATACGGAAAGATAACCGAAATCGGGAAATACAGGCTTCAGCGCAGGGGAGGAAAGGGGATAATAAACCTGAAGGTGAACCCCAAGACGGGCAAGGTAGTAAAGGCGATAACATGCGAGCCTGAAGACAGCATTATACTTGTGAATACTGCAGGCGTGTCAATCCAGTTCAGCGCGTCGGAGATAAGGCAGAGTGGAAGGAATGCGAGCGGTGTCAGGCTGATGCGCTTGGATGAAGGCACCCATGTGGTAGACGCGCAGGCGATAAAAAAGGCAGGGCAAGAAGGGGCAGCTTCGGACGCGACAGGAAACGATTGAACATCAGTCCCTTATGCCTTCCGGGGTCACTTTTATGACGCATTCGCCGTCCGGCATGCTCGGGCTGTCAACAAGCCTCACTATGCGCTTGTCTTCCTTGCTTTTCCTAAGATAAAGCCTTGTAGTAGCAGCATGAGCCAATATGTTTCCGCCTATTGGCGTTGTAGGGTCGCCGAAGAGTATGCCGGGATTGTCCATGACCTGGTTAGTTATGTAGACCGCAAGGTTAAACTTGTCAGCGAGGGCCTGAAGTTTGTGTATGTGGACGTTAAGCTTCTGTTGGCGCTCCCCCAAAGCACCCCTGCCTATGAATTCCGACCTGAACAGCGAAGTCAGCGAATCCACGACTATAAGTTTTATGTTCTTTTCGAGTATTATGCTGTCTGCCCTGTCTATGGTAAGTATCTGTTTTTCTGTAGTTGTTGCCCTAACTACCATTATGTTTTGGAGTACTTGGTTTTCGTCAAGCTTTAGGGCACGGGCCATTTCGGCAATCCTTTCTGGCCTGAACGTGCCTTCAGTATCTACAAATAGGACTGAGCCCTCCATGCCGCCCTTGCCCTTCGGGAGCTGTACGTTTACGGATAATTGAAAGCCCAACTGGCTCTTGCCGCTGGCGAATTTGCCATAAACTTCCGTTATTGCGTTGGTTTCTACGCCGCCCCCTATCAGTTCGTTGAGGTCCTTGGAGCCCGTCGTTATCCTCCCCAGGACGGCGCGCTTTTCCATTATTTGGGCTCCGGATTCGTAATCTATGGTGGTCGCTTCCTGGGCAGCCTGGATTGCCTCTTTTGCCTTTTCGGCGTTGATTCCGGCAAGTTCCGCAAGCTCGTGCGGGGCAGAAACGGCAACCTTTTCGAGGGTGTCTACTCCCGCGGCTCTAAGTTTTTCCGCAGTTGTTGGGCCGATTCCCGGAAGGTCTTCCAGCTCCTTAACTGCTTTCTCCTTTGCCATACAATAAGCACCAGCGCAATCGCATAGATATTTGTTGCGTTATGAATTTATACTGTTCGTTATGCCTTAAATCAAATAGAAATAGTGCCAGCGTGACATGCACGCTGGCAAGGCGACCAGTTCTTCACGACCTTCCTACAGTAGAGAACCCGTAATATAATATAAAAAGATAAGTTTAAAAGGCTTTTGAAATAGCGGAATATTTTTATTTGTGCGCTTAAAAACAGCCCTTGCCTAGCATCGAATTGCGGGCTTCCGGGCCGCCGTTTGGGGTTAGCTTTTATATCCTTTGCGCATAAATCATTATTAGTATTTGGAAGTGCGCATATGCTTATGACCCTAGTTTTGCATCTTGTGCCAATCGCGGAATCTCAATGAAAACTTTCCTGACACTGAATTTTAAGGCAACGCTGCTCGCCCTAGCCATGGGAATAGCGATGATAGTGATAGCTTGGCCGGATTATGGCCTCTTTTTCTTCCTTGTAATGCTGTGGTTCCTTGCAATATCGGCTATAGTAACCTTTGCGGGAACATCTTATAAGAAGAAAAAAGGCTTATACGAAAAACACAGAGGGTATAAGAATGTCGTAGCCAATGGCCTGCTTCCTTTCGTTTTTGTCGTTGCTTTTGCTATTTTAAGGCATTATGGCCAGGGAGCCCTGGCTGTCTTGTGCATAGCGGGGTTCATAAGCGCAGTTAGCGGGGTTACAGCAGATAAGTTCAGCAGCGAACTGGGGGTACTTGATGGGGAGCCCAGGGCAATTTTTGGCTTCAGAAAGGTGAAAAAAGGGACTTCTGGCGGCGTTACATTGTTCGGCCTGGCGATGGGGCTGTTTGGCAGCCTGCTTGCGAGCATTACCGTGCTCGCCGCACCGCATTTCGCTATAGCTACAGTCCCAAAGTATGCGATTTTTATGGTTGCGGTGGTGGCAGGTTTCCTCGGGACGGTTTTCGACTCCATGCTTGGTTACTTTGAGGAAAAAGGCATAGGGAACAAGTTTTCTTCCAATTTCTTTGCGGCGTTGGGCTCAAGCGTTGTCTGCATCGTTGCGCTTGTTGCGCTTGGATGAAGAAAGCGACGCGCCTGTCGAATTCCTTATTTTTTCGAGTACCGATGGAGGCATTGGCACAGCATGCCAGAGCTCCTTGTCTATAGATACTTGTGTTATATGGCCAACGCAGCTCTTGGAGCCGTTAACGAGTATCTCGAAATCAAACCTAAGCGCCTTGTCAGAGACGAGCTTGGGCTCAAGCAGCACGGATAGCTCTTCGCCGAGCTTTGCGGATTTGAAGTATTTTGCTTCCGATTCCACAACCACGAACCATGTCCTTTCATCGAGCAGGGGATAGCTGAGACCGAGCGTATCCCTCATGAAGCCTTCGGCAGCGTCTGTGAAAAACCTGTAATATCCCGCATAGTGCACTATGCCCTGCGCATCGGTGTCGTATATCCTGACCCTGTCAGTAAAAACTATTTTTTTACCCATTCCCTCACCCAAACGGCATTTGCCGATTGCGCCAGCCGGGATTTGAACCCGGGCATTCAGCTTTTTCCAATGCAATATGGGAAGCTGATATCCTACCAGGCTAGATGACTGGCGCACTTTCAAGCGCGATTTATCTTATGTACGACGGCTTGAGCCCTTCGCTTCCTGGCGCAGGAATCTGCGCTGTGCCGCTTAGCTGCTTTTCCAGCTCCTTAAGCGTTTTTGCAGTCTTCTTTATCATAGCGTCCATGTGGGTAGTGTCTATTTTCATCCCGAGGCGCTTTGTAAGCATCTGGAGCACAGCCTTTGCGGCTGCAGGGTCCATGTCGAAAAACGTCGATTCGCCCATAAGGCATACCCCTTCGATCTTTTCCATCTTGGCGAATGCCAGCATAAGGCCTGCGGCGCCTATTATTACAGTGTGCGCTTTGCCGAAAAGAACGTCATCCTTGGCAAAATCGGCTATTGTCTTTTTTGAGGTAGCGTTTCCGAAAACCTTCGGTGACGCCACAACGCTGCCGCTGACGTTGTAGCCCCCTATGGTGTATATGAAGCTGCCGTTGAGCTTCTCCTTGAAGAACTTGACTATCTTATGGCTTACCTCATACTGCCCTTCCGGGCTTATCGCTTGGGCGTCTCCAGTTAGCACAACTATGTCCTGCTTGCCCTTCCTCTTTATGAGGTAGAACCTGTTGCTGACGAGCCTAAGGCAGCCGTTTTTCATCATGAAAACTTCGTGCGGGAAATGTGGCGAGTACACCGTGGCTATGCGCTCCGCCTTGAATTCCCGTATCAGGTGCTCCGCCACGAGCTTGCCCACGTTTCCTATGCCCGGCAAGCCCACTATCAGTACCGGGTCATTCAGCTTGAGGCCTTTTTTGTATTTTATTATCGTTTTTTCCATGGACATCATTCGCTGTCGAATATACCCTCCTTGTCCTTTCTTATCTTCTCCTTTTCCACTTTTATTTCGGTGCCCTTGAGCTTCTGCTCTATTTTGGAAACCGCGAGCTTTATCTTGTCCTCCGATTCCTTGTAATCGCTGCCCTCTGCAGATATGTGGTATTTTGGCGAGCTTATGTAGGCAACTTCTACCCCGGCAGTCTCCGCATCCTTAAGGGCCTCATTTATTTCGGTTATGCCGTTTTGCGTGTCTTCCACCACCATCTCCAGCACGTACGATACCTTGTGCTTCTTCTTCTCGTTCTGCTCTTTTATGAAGTCTGAAAGCATCGTTTTCAGTTTCTTTGGCAGTTTTGAGGAAGCAAACCTGTCGGTGTTTTGAGTGAGGTCAAAATACAGCTGCGCGTAGCTGCCGAATTCCGATACTATTTCGGATGCGATCTTGTCCTTCTGCTTTTCTTCCCCTGCTTCCTTTATCATTTTTCCTACGAGGACGCCGAAGCGCTTTTCCAAGTTATAGCTGTTAAGCTTGTCCTTTGCTTCTTTCGGCATTACCTTCTTTATCGAGGCGTCTATCGTGCCTTTTTGGTTGTCTATGTATGTTATCTTGCATACGAGCTTCTGCCCGCTGTGGAGGAATTCGTGTATGTTTTTTATCCATCCGGAGGAAACCTCCCTTATAGGCACAAACACCTCTATGCCGTCATATTCCAAAAGCTTGCAATACGCCCCGAACTGCATTATTTTGGATACTTGCGCTATGACTAGCTCCCCTGGCCTTGGGGTCATCCTTTGCTGCTTTTGGGCTTCCATCGAATCATATGGCGAATTCGAGCTTCTTTTTTGTTCTGGAACCTAACACACGCTCGACCTCATACTTGCAGTCCTTGCATTGCAGGAGGACCTTTTGCCTTTTAGCTACCTTGACTACGGTAGCCTGCCCTTTTACCTTTCCGGTTATTCCCTTGAGCTTCCTTGCCCTTCGGCGTTTGCCTACGTTAAGGCCGCTCTCCTGCTTTTTCGAATATATCACTACCTTGTGTTCTGTGTGCTTGCCGCATTTCGGGCAGTACACGTTGAGTTCTCTAGCTATCTTCATAACATCACTTCAATAAGCGTAAGCTTGCGTTTATAATTTCTCGTAAACACATAAAGAATTATCTATAAGGAACGCGGTATCTGTTTTGTCTTTTATTTCTATGATTTGGCCTTTTTCAAGCGGCCCGATCTTAGCCCCGGAAGGCAGAAAGACTTCTGGAAGCTTTTCTATAACCACGCGCAGTTTTCCCGATTCGGCTGCTTGCTGTTTTTGCCCAGCAATCAAGGTATTGTTGTACGTGTCCATTAACTTGTTATAGAAGCTAAGCTCCATTTCGACCGCAGGCATAGGCAGGGGCTTTTTGTACGCCACATACAGCACTATTTTTTGCTTTCTTTTTTCAAATATCTCATTTATAAGCCTTGACATGTTGGAAACGGCAGCTGCTTCTAATTCCCCTGGCTGTTTGTTTTTTGCACTTTCTATAAAATCAAGGACATCGACATAAAAGTTCTTAGGTATGAACTGCAACGCGTTGCTCGACCTTTCCTTCTGCAGTATCTCCCAAAGGAATTCGTAAGAGACGTTTTCCGACATAGCATACCCCACGCTTCCGGTATTTTTAACCGAGATTTTCCCTGATTTTATTGATATTTCAATTTTAAAATTTTTGCTTGTTGTTAGCTGTTTATGTTTGTTTGGTTAGCTTATATATATAAATAAAATTGTACGATTAGCGGAAGTGTGGGGTGGGAGTTTCGATAGCGAGGGGTGGATTTGAACCACCGATCTCCGGGTTATGAGCCCGGCGGGCACTCCAGACTACCCTACCTCGCTGCGCGGTAATGTTTTATGTGGCAAAGTTAAAATATGTTGGTCTGTTGCTCTTCTGCATGTGGCAAAGCAGCCCTAGCCTGTTTAGGCGCGGCCAAAAGAGAACCTACTTTTTCTTTGTCTATCCTTGTTAGTTGTTTGTTGCAGATATTACACTTGAACCCCGATTCGTAAGCGGCGTCGAAAGTGAATATGAACTTGTTTTCGTCGTAGCAGCTGTTGCATACAAAATAGTCGTTGCATTCTTCTTTAAGTATTGTGTTTTCCGATGTTGTGTTCTTTACGTAGTCAAGGAACTGTGGCACCTTGTTGGTGTTTATATACCACGCAAAAGAGAGCCAGCCCTCGTTGTTTTTTGATACTGTATAATTTGTAATACCATAACCTTGCATTATATTCAATATGCGCCTAACTGCGTTTATTTTTAGGTCAAGGCTTGCTGCTATTTCTTCGTCGGTTCTCGGCGTGTTTAGCAGACTGAGCACTTCCCCCGCATGCCTGCTTACATTTTTGTTCAAATAATCAGAGATTTCGGCGTCTTCTGCCAGGGTTTTTATATAAGCTAGTGCGTTTTCAGTGTACGTTGCTTCGTCGATTTCGTGCTGTTTTTTTGCCTTTTCTGCTGTGCGCTCTTTCCTGTTGAGTGCCGCTTCTGCTATTTGCTTAGCATGTGTTCTTGCTGATACTTTGGCTGTCTTGACTAAAGGCTTTGTTTTAATCGAAGAGCGGGATTTCTTTATGTTGGGTTTCGCATTGCCTGCTTTTTTGATAGCTTTCTTAACAAAATTCTTCCTTATTACAGTATGTTCTATTTTTTTGACATTTTTAGGCACATGTTTTCTGGCTTCGGTATTATGGCTTTTAATTTTATGCGCAGGTTTTTTGCCTGCCTTCATGATGCTGTTTTTGCGGGTCGTCTTTTTTATGTTTTTTTTCTGCATAATAAGCACCGTCAGCGGCTAACGCTTGAGCGTTTATATATTATGAATTTTATATTATTTAAAGCTATCTGCAAACGTTGGCCATGCAACGGGCTTTTTCTGCATTTTCCTGTCTTGCAAACCAAAATCGCGGCAACGCGGCAGATTCGCTTCTTTAGCAAAACAGCATTAAAACGATACCAGAGTTAACTAATATTCAGTCTGGAACCAAACTGTTTTCCTCCAAAAATTTTCTGATCTCCCTAAACATAACCAAATAGCCATTGGCGTTCGGATGGCGTCCATCTTCCAATTGTATGTTATTTTTCTTGGCAATATTGTTGATGTTTAAAAATGGTATGTGTTCCTTACTGCAGCAATCTCTTATTATGTTGTTAAATTTCGTAACTCTCTCATTATTGAATACTGTGCCGTTGGTAGAAGGTACGAATGGTTTCGAATTATCTACTGGCGGCAACCCAATGAAAGCTATTTTCTGTCCGAACGCCTTTGCCTTTTTTACAAGCGATGATATATTTCTTTCGAAACGCGCTTCTGTAGTGAGCACTTTGTTACCTGTGCTGTCGCTGTATTTTGAATCGTTTGTTCCAATTGCAATCAACAAAGTATACTTATCATCTTTAGAACTAGGTTTAATCCTGGCCCTCGCCTCTGTCCCAAAGCGCTTTAACAAGCCGGCAGAAGTGTCTCCTTTTATTCCAAGATTATAAACAACATTGCCTTTTTCCAAACCCTCGAACCACCTCTTTAAGTGGCCGCACCACCCGCCATCGTGCCCTCTTCCAAACGTAATGCTGTCGCCAAAACATAAAATAACATTCATAAAAAAGACCCATAATCCCTCAAAACACCAATTTACGTTGCCAGTGCGCGGACTCTATTAAAAGTGCAACATAGTATTTAATATTTTTGCATAGAAAATACAAAGGCGAGTCATAATTCACGCACTTTATAGTGCAACATTCGTGATTTTAATGGGAGCAAACAAGTACATCAGAGAAACATTGATAAAAGAATACAAGGAAAGGAGTCCTGAATATAAGAACAAGCTTGCCGAATGGACCAAACAGGACAACATAGTCAAAATAGAAAGGCCATCCAATCTAGCAAGGGCGAGGGCTTTAGGTTACAAAGCAAAAGAGGGTATAATCATCGCACGCGCTTCTGTGAGGAAGGGAAACAGAAAAAGGCCAGCAGTCGGCGGCGGCAGAAAGCCTTCCAAAAGCGCTAGATTCATATCAAGGCACAAGAGCATGCAAGTCATAGCAGAAGAAAGGGTATCGAAGAGGTTTTCCAATTACGAAGTGCTCAATTCATATTTTGTCGGCGAAACAGGCACCGACCGTTTTTACGAAGTCATATTGGTAAGCAAGCAGGACAAGTCCGTTGCGAAGGACAGGGTATATGCTTCGATAGCGAACCAAAACGGCAGGGCACACAGGAGCTTAACCTCGGCGGGGAAGAAGGCGCGCGGGTTATGAGCAGATATTCGGCAAAAATAAAAATAGAGAAGCTTAAAGGCACAAGCTATTCAGGGAAGTTAAACCAAGGATATTCAAACGATAGAAGTTCGGTGCATGCGAAAGAAACAGGCAATATCCTCGAAATAAACATAGAAGCAAGCGACGCTACCGCCCTTATGGCCTCGTGCAACACGGTAATCAAGGAGGTCAGGCTCATTGAGGACATAGCGTCCATGGACCTGAGTTCCACAAAACGTAAAAAAAGTAAAAATATATAAATATACTCAATAAATATAAAAGCGCTCAATCTTCACGGCGTATTCTTACGTCAAAGACTGGATTTTAACCTTTATAAGAGTGTTTAAATGGCAGGCTCATTGCAGTATTGGCCCAGGCGTCGCGCGCACAGAAGGCTTCCGCGCATCAGGAGCGTAGGCTCCGTAAAAGAAGTTTTGTTATCCAACCTGCTCACATATAAAGTGGGCATGACCACAATCTCGCTAATAGACGATTCAAACTCGCCTTCAAAAGGCCAGGAAGTTTCAAGGGCGTGCACAGTGCTTGAAGTGCCTTCTATGGAAGTTTACGGTGTAAGGTTCTACGTCAAGGACGAAGCCACGAAATACAAAAAAACACATACCGACATATTGAACACTGCCTCCGCCCAGAAGTTCGGCATCAAAAACCCAAAGA
This sequence comes from Candidatus Martarchaeota archaeon, assembly GCA_023473395.1. Lineage (GTDB taxonomy): Archaea > Micrarchaeota > Micrarchaeia > Micrarchaeales > Micrarchaeaceae > Micrarchaeum_A. The sequence goes on from JAMCYO010000021.1 coordinate 17,530, forward strand.
ACAATGAGACCAAACTTCAGGAAATGGAGAAGATGGAAGGCATAACAGACGTCGCGTTGCTTGTGGCTGCGGATCCAAAAAGCACAGGAACCACAACGAACCATCCAGACAGGTTCGAAGCGAAGATATCCGGAAAGGACATAAAAGAAAAGCTTTCATTCGCGGCATCGAAGCTTGGAAAAGAGCTTAGGGCAAACGAGGTATTCAAAAACGGCGAATTTATAGACGTCGTCGGTGTTTCAAAAGGCAAGGGGTGGGCCGGCCCGATAAAACGTTTCGGCATATCCAGGCAGTTCCACAAGGCAACTGGGAAGATAAGGCACGTTGGAACCTTGGGTGCCTTTACCCCTGGAAAGGTCATGTATACGGTACCTATGGCTGGGCAGCTAGGATACAACTACAGGACAGAGCATAACAAGCGCATAGTAAAGCTGGGCTCGAAAGAGGATGTTAAGGAGATAAACCCGAAATCGGGATTCAAGAATTACGGACTAGTCAGGAACGACTATGTCATAGTCGAAGGTTCAGTACCAGGTCCGGCGAAAAGAATAGTCAGGCTAAAGAAGTCTGTCGAAAACATGAACAGCGCAGGCATAAAGGAGCCCAAAATAAACTTTTTGAAAGTGTGATACTTTGCAGGAAATAGATGTTTTTAATATAGAGGGAAAGCAGGTTTCCAAGGCACCGGCACCAAAGGCTTTCGGCGCACAGCCAAAGGCATGGCTCATCAACAGGGCAATCGCTGCTGAAAATTCGCTCAGGCTTCAGCCGCAGGGGCATTACGAGCTCGCGGGAATGCAAACAACCGCAGCGTACTTCGGGGCTATGGGTTCCTATAGAGCTGGAAGGCACGTGGGCAGGGCCATAAGGCCAAGGGAAAAGCTCGGCGGAGGCGCCCTGGGGAGCGTTAGGCGCATACCATCTTCAGTAAAAGGAAAGAGGGCACATCCGCACCAGGTGGAAAAGACGCTAGTGGAACAGATAAACAACAGGGAATACGCTAACGCACTCAAAAGCGCCGTATCGATGGCTGTGAACCAAAAAGGCAACCCATTCAAAGTATTCGAGGACATTTCAAAAATATCAAAATCCAAGGAGTTTTCAAAATTCCTTAATTCGAACAAGCTTGACGCCGCACTAGAATCAGTCAGGATTAAAAAAGTCAGGAGCGTAAGGGCCACCAGGTCCAAGCAGCAGCACAGGATGCTTGTCGTGACCTCGGATGACGAAGGCGTGCTAAAGGCATCGCGCAACATAAAGGGAGTAGACGCATGCACCCTTTCGCAGCTCAAGGTCGAAAAGCTTACCCCTGGAGGCAACCCCGTAAAAATGGTGTTGCTAAGCTCCAAGGCATTGAATGGTCTTGACGCAGCGATAGAAAAAGCATCGCTTTCAGGCAGCGGCCCATCGAAGAAAAAAGGTGTAAAAAATGTCAGTGCTTAAATATCCACTCGCCACAGAAAAGGCAGTCGGCCTTATAACCAAGGGTAACACGATAATATACGTCGTCGATTCCAGGGCTACAAAGGCGCAAATAAAACAGGAATTCCAAAGCGCATTCAATGCAAAGGTGAGCAGCGTAAGGACTGTGAACATGCCATATAACGAAAAGCGCGCCTACATAAAGCTCTCGAAGGAAAGCAGCGCTGGCGACATAGCGATGAAGTTGAAACTGGTGTGATAAATGGGAAAGAAACTCAGACAGCAAAGAAGGGGCAAGGGCTCCAACGTCTATACAAAACTGCCAAACACGTTTGACATTAGTGTAAACTTCGAGAAGGCGCCGGATGTGAGCATGGGCGCAGAGGTAATAGACATATTTAACCACACCGGGCATTCAGCGCCTCTAATGTGCGTTGTCTATGAGGACATGAACAGGGGCTTTTACGTTGCCCCGGAAGGCATAAAAGTTGGCGATAAAATTTTCATGGGACCCGACGCAAGGCCGGCGCTGGGCAGCATAATCAAGCTTAAGGATATCCCAGAAGGGGTTCCAATATACAATATAGAGGTCACAAAGGGCGATGGTGGCAAATTAGTAAGGAGCGCAGGCGCATTTGCCGTCATCACCGCAAAATCGGAAAACAGCATAAGCGTAAGAATGCCATCCAAGCAGACTGTAAGCTTGGATCCTGATTGCAGGGCGCAGTTGGGCATGATTGCCGGTGCAGGCATAAAGGACCAGCCAATAGTAAAGGCAGGCAAAAGCCATTACATGTACCATACTTTGAACAGAACCTGGCCGAGGAACCGCGGAGTGAAGATGAACCCTGTGGACCATCCATTCGGAGGCAAGCAGCACCACAAGGGAAAGAGCAGCATGACGTCTAGGAACGCACCTCCAGGAAGGAAGGTAGGCCATATAGCAGCAAGGCGCGTGGGCCGCAAAAAGAAGTAATGAGTAAAAGCAAAACAAAAGATGTGGTTTAAAAGCTTTGCATTCATATAAAAATACAACAAAATGGTGTTGAACATGGCAGAGAGAATTTCGCGAGAAGCAATAAAGAGAGAAGAAGGATACCTGTACTACCTCGGAAAGGACGGATACGTCTGGCAGAATCCGACAAGGTCGAACAAGTCCGGAAAGAAGGCGAAGGTAGGCAGCGAAAAGATCGAAAGGGAGAAGGGCTACCTGTACTTTGTAGACACGAACGGATACGTCTCGAGAGTGAAGCAGGCCCACGGAAGGAAATAATAAAACAAAGGTTTGAAGCAAGGTTTTTAGATGGTCGAAAGGATAGCATACAAGGGGATGTTGCCCGCTGACGCTGAGAAAATAAGCGCCGCGGACTACACCAAGCTGATAAAGTCAAGGCAGAGGCGCTGGCTAAAGAGGAACTCTTTGCAGATGAGAAGGCTCAATGCAAAGGTCGAGAAGGTTCTATCCTCAGGTTCAAAGCGCAACATAAAGACAAGGACAAGGGAAGCCCTCATAATGCCGTCCTGGATCGGCCTTTCTTTTGATATTTATAACGGCAAGGAATACCAGCACATAGAGATACAGCCCACGATGCTCGGCCATAGGCTGGGCGAATTCGTATACTCGACGAGGCGCGTACAGCATTCCGCCCCTGGAATAAAGGCAACGCGTGGAAGCAAGTTCCTGTCGCAGAAATAAGTGATTTTTTGAACTACTCGTTTAACATGGAAAAGGGAAAGGTAGTCTTCGCCGGCTCGAAGGACATCAATGCGAGCTACAAGGACCTTGGGGCGATTTGCGACTACGTCAGGTACAAAAACGCCGTAAAAGCAACAGAGATACTTGAAAAAGTAGTGAAGGAGAGCGCAGCGGTACCGTACAGGACCAACAATAAGGGCATGGGCTCCAGGCACGAACTTGGAGGCCGCAAAGGCCGTTACCCAAAGAAGGCTGCGGGCATAGTGCTCAAGGTAATAAACATGGCGATAGCAAACGCCAAAAACAAGGGCATGGAGGCGGAAAATCTTTACATAGTACATGCGGCAGCGAACAAGACGCAAATATTCAGGAGGACCCCTTCGAAAGGAATGCTCTACCATAGCGACAGTTATGGATTCGCAGCAATGAGGCATTCTGACGTAGAATTTGCCAAGGTTGAAATAGGGATAGCGCTTCCAGAAGACGTTAAACTTGGGGAAAAAGCGGCAAAGCTTTTGAATCTCAACGCAAAGCTCCAGAAGAAGGTTGCAGCGAAACCCTCGCAAAAGGCTCCGGCACCGAAACCAAAGGAGGCAAAGAAGAAAGAAACACAACCGGTAACACAAAAGGCATGATGCGATGGCAATAGAAATGAAATTTATAGACGACGCGATAATAAAGATGAACATATCCAAGTTTCTAAGCAAGGAGCTTGTCAAGGCCGGATTCTCCAGGGTAGAGATACAGAAGACCCCAGTGCTCACAAGGATAACGGTCTATGTGCTCAATCCAGGCAGGGTCATAGGGCGAATGGGCAAGAGCATAAACGAGCTTACTGCGGAGATAAGCAAGAACTTCAACGTCAACAACCCGCAGATAAGCGTCATAGAGGTTCAGAACAAGATGCTCGAGCCGTTGCTTGTCGCAAAGGACATAACGTTCAAGCTCGAAAGATCGATAAACCCGAGGAAAATAATACAGTTCACGCTAAAAAGCATAATGGAAAACGGTGCGCTCGGCGCAGAAATAATAATACGCGGCAAGCTTGCAGCGAAGGGCGCAAGGGCGAAGACAATAAGGAAAAGCGTCGGCTACATACCTAAAGCAGGCGACGTCACCAATCTTGTGTTGGTGGGCGACGCGACTGCGTATCCTAAATACGGGGCAATAGGTGTAAGGGTAAGGATAGTCCCCCCAGGAACCGTGTTCCCTGATAGGAAAATAGGAAAGATAGAAATACCAAAATCCATACTCAACAGCTGACTTCGTTTAAGGTTTAAGGCTTATACATGGACATATTGCTGGTAGGGCTAATAGCATTTTTGACGTTAATGGTACCCGGGGAGCTGTTCGCCTTCGCGCTACTGCAGAAGACCAAGCTAAAGCTTTTCGAGATATCCGTAATCGGGTTCATATTCGGACTCGTGGCGGTACCTACACTGACATGGCTCGAGTCCTACCTGATGAATGTTGTGCACTTCTTCGCGTTCTCGTTGGCTTTGGTGGAAGTGAACGCCCTTGTCCTTTCTATAATAGGCATAATACTCTGCCTGTGGCAGGGAGTATTCAAGCTTGGTTCTATTGGCTCGCTCTCGCGCAGATCCGAAGCAAAGTCCGAGATTGCTTCATTAGAATCAATGAAGGAGAATAGCAGGATGGAGCTCTCAGAGCTAAGGCAGCACCTTAGATCCTACGATGCCGCAAAATCGATAATAGAAAAGCACATAGAGGAGGAAAAGGTCCTTTCCGAAAGGCATTCGAGGGAACTCAATGCGATAAACCTCTCCGAATCGGAAAGGGAAAGGATAAATGCGCTCCAGAAAGACGAAAGAAATCGCCTGATAGCCGACCACGAGCAGGAAGAGCGCATACTGTTAAACAAGCTTTCCACCAAGCCCGCCTCTGCCGCAGCGTCGCCAAAGCAGCCATTCACGATAAACAAGACCTACTTAATCCTCGCGCTTCTGATGCTGCTTGTATTCGGAACAAGGATGATGAGCATAGGCATAGCGCCTAAGTTCTTCGAGTTTGACCCGTACTTCGACATGCTGAGCGCGGAATCCATACTTACGTTTGGCTACCAGATATATCTGTCGCCGAGCGCATGGCCTGTCGTACCTGCTGGGACCAGCATGAGGATACAGCCTCTTGTGCCTTACCTTGAAGCGTACTGGTACGACCTTGCTAATGCGTTCGGTGCGCACCTTACTACGTTCTCGACGAGCCTTATGAGCTATGTCGGAGGCATTTACCCGCCGATTACCGCTGCCCTTCTGGTATTCACAGTCTTCATATTGCTGTATTACGAATACGGCAACAAGATAGCACTGATAGGCGCTGCCCTCGCATCGACAATGCCAGTGTTGTACACGACGTTCGTAGCAGGCGAACAGCTTCTGGAACCTTGGGGCATATTTACCCTATTCTTCTTCTTTGCGGCGTACACCCTTGCGATAAGGGACATGAAAAGCAAGCGCCTTGCGATACTTGCAGGCATAGCATTCGCCACAACGTTCCTGGGAGCGCACTACTATACGGTAGACACTGGGGTATTGGCTATTTACATAATAGTACAGGGAATAGTCAACGTTCTGCAGGGAAGGGACAACAAGGATTTCTATAAGATGAATGTAATTGTGCTCATAGTCATAGCAATATTTTTGGCAATGTACAACCCGTACCACGCCTCGCTTTCAGGAAGGATACCAAGCATACTGGGCATACCAATAACCATAAGCGGCCCGCTGATAGCCTTAATAGTCGTCGCAGTGATAGACTTCGGCCCGAAACTGCTCAGCAGCCGCAAAATCCTTTTCGACGAGCCAGACCAGAAAGCGTACTTGATATGGATCCTAATAATACTTGCGGTTGCGCTTCTTGCAGTAGGGTTTACCCCAGTAGGCAAGCCGATAACTGCGTATATAAACCTAAGCAAGCACTTCACTACGCCCAATACGCCGCTGTTCATGACTGTTGAAGAATTCATACCGACAGGGGCGCTCTATAATTTCGGGTCTTCAGGTTTCGGGATGATTGGCGCTGACATAGCTGGCGTACCGTTGCTAGTCTGGGTCATAAGCATCATAGCTCTCGTAATGATAGTGCTCAGCATATTTTACAAGAAAAGCACAACCTCCGTACTTTATCTTTCAATAGCCGCACCGTTGATGTTCGCAGGTTTTTCCGAAGTGAAATACCTACCGCACTTCGGCACGGTTTTCATACTCCTGTTCTGCATAATGCTCGGCGAGGGGATATACATATTCAGGAACGGCTTCAAGCTCAAGCACGCCGAAGCCGCAATAATAAGCATACTTGTTGCCGCAGGTGCAATACTCATAATGATGGGCTCGTTCTACGGCATAATCCTGGCTATTGTGCTTGGCATTGCCGGCGGCTTCGTTTACGAATTTGCCACAAAGACGAAATACAACGACCTGTTCGAGCCGAAGCCTGTAAAGAATGCGGAGCTTTATGTGGTCGGTGCGCTGAGCCTGGGAGTATTCTTTATATCACCAATATTTGCATTGATATTTGTCATAGCCTTGATACTGCTCCACAAGATGGATGATTACAGGAAGCAGCTTTGGGGCATATTCATTGTGTTTGCAATAATATTCGTTGCAGGCACGCTCGTTAGCGGGAGCCTAATGCTAGGGGAAATAAGCAGCATAACATCTGCGCTCAGTTCGAGTGCGCTCTATTCTTCGAGTCCCTCGACTGCGTGCAGCACTATCGCTTCTACGTCCAGCATAGGTTACGACCTGTTCTGCAACGTAGTTCCGAGCTATTGGCTCAGCGCAGCGGCGTGGATGCGCGCAAATGTTGGCCCATATGCCCCTAGAATTTTGGCATGGTGGGACTACGGCGACTGGATAAACTGGTTTGGTCACAGCAATGCAGTCATACGCGGAGACAATTCGGTTCCGAAGGAGGATTACGCTACAGCCGCAAGCTATGTTCTCGGCCCAACAGATAACTACACCCCTGCAACCCTTCGTGACGTAATGAACACGAACCAGACGCGTTACATAGTTTTCGACCAGGGTCTCATACAAAAGTGGCAGGCCCTAGATTTCTTAGCGTGCGTAAACATAAACGCAACCTCAAGGGCATACGCAATAGCCCAGGGCGCAGCACAGACGCCCCCAGTCCCTTACGCGCTCGGAACGTCGCCTTGCGAACTCGAGCATGACCCAGAGTACGCGTTCCTGCCTTTGGCGGCACTAGAGGGCTCCAACAGCTCGCAAAGCATAAACTATTACTGCTCGATAAGCAACAGCACGAACTTCTACATAAAGGCATATACTGCAGTTGGGGATTCGCTATCAAACACCACTGTTTGCGTGAGTACTACCCCAACAAAGAACGGGGACATACAGCTCTACAATAGCAACGGCACAAAAATCAATGCGATGATACCACTCTCTTACGATTTGGGAGTAACAAGCATAAATGGTATAGATTTCGTCGAGTACTTTGTTGCATACACGCCTAATGGCCCGAATGACAGCATAACTGACGCGCCTTCAAAGTTCTATGATTCGAACTTCTACAAGGGCTTCATGTTCGGTTCGTTGCCAGGTTTCACACAAGTATATCCTAACGTTACAAGTACGCCAGGAGAGAACCTAATAAACGGTACATACCCGCTCAGGATACTCGAAATAAACAACTATACCGGTGGGCTTCCACCAGTTCCTTCAAAGCCGAGCTATGTGCACAACAACCTTACGATGCCGTAAGGCCGGTGCAAAAGTAATAAATATGCTTTTCGACATAAATCTCTGCAGCAATGGGCTTGTAGCTCAGCCTGGTCAGAGCGGCGGTCTTATAAGCCGTAGGTCGTGAGTTCAAATCTCACCAGGCCCATTCCTTTATGAAACCAAATGTCGAATCGCTTATAGATTCGGTGATAAAATAGATATAATGCAGTACGTTATACTTGCTGCCTTTACTGCATCGTTTTTCTGGGGCCTTGAAGACGCCCTTTCCAAAAAACCGGTGTCTAAGCTCGGCATAACCATTAGCACATCCATAGCTTTAGTGGTTGGGATTATACCGTTCACCATAGTGGCGATTTTATATCCCGAGCCAATGACTGGTCTTGCCACAACGATGTCGATGTTAGGCGGCCTGTTTTGGGGCGCTGGCTTCATGCTGATATATAAATCAGTCTCGACAGAAAATGTTACCAGCACATATGCTATAAACGAGATACTGCCTGCCGTAATGATAATCTTCGGAATAATAGGCCTAGGGGAAAAGATCAGCGCGCTGAACTCCTTGCTTATAATAGTGATATTCTGCGGTGCTATTATAATAATGATGAATGAGGGCCTAAAATTTAACAAACGTCTGCTTTATGCTGTAATGGCAAACCTATCATGGGGAATATTTTGGATTCTAATGATAGAGGTAATACACCTGTACAACAGCTTCGCGGAACCACTACTGCTCGCAAGGGTCGTAGCAGCCGGTTCTGTCCTGGCATTTTTTATGATATATTCCAAAAGGAGAAAGATTGCCACGAAAGCAAAGTTCGCCATAGCAAAAAGCTCTTTATACGCCTCGATATCTATCGCGGTTCTTATAGGGATCGTAGATGCCATAGGTAACGATGCTTTCGGCTTCGTAAGTACTACCGGCTTCGTGGCAATAGGTGCCGGCATAATAGCAATAAGCCCGATATTCATTGCGGCGCTCGGCAGGCTATTGTATAAGGACAAGCTAACAAGCTTGCAGTGGGCTGGCTTTGGCATAATTGTGATTGCCGGAATATTCCTGGCATTATTCTAGGTTTTTCGCACCTGTCTATGCAATAGGGCGCTATATCCCGAATAAAATAACTCTGTTCACGAGCGGTTTTTCTCAACCCTCCTTATGTCTACCCTTTTTACTTCTGCCCCAAGGTCCGAGAGTTTCAATCCCAAAAGGTCTGCATAGCGTTTGGAATCTCTTGGGTTGTCGCCGTTTCCGGTCACTACGATGACACGTCTGGCCTTGAGGTCGTTAACCGCAAGCCTTATGTCAGGCATTGCTACTTCTATCTGCTCCTGCACCACATAGCATTGGGACGGATCAAGCCCCTCGCTTTTAAAGGCTGCCCCATAATCCGGCTTTCCCGGGCTGAAAATGGCAAGCACATGCTCCAATTCGTGCTTTCCGGTGTCTACCTTCTTCGTGTCCAAGAGCTCGCCACGCACCTCAAGTTCAGGGAACTCTTTCTTTAATATTCCTAGTTGGAGTTCGAGGTTCTTTTGCTCAAGCTCTTCCCTTGAGGAGAAATCCAATTCCCTGAATTGTTTTATCAGCGAATCTTCAAGCTCTTCCTCTGCCCTTCCATTTTCCTTCAGCACGCCCATTACCTTTCCCATGGCCGTGCAATCGGTGTGCGCGAATACATTTATCTTCTTTATGCCCTTTTCCCTGACTGCCTGCTTTATCTCGGCAATTATAGGCACGACATTTGCTCCGGCGTTTCTCATTATAAACATGGAGCCGTAATTCTTTTCTATATATTCGTTGAACCTTCTGTCCATGCAAAATATTCCCAACTCTTCCATTCAATCACGCAAGCACACAAATAATATTTAAAATCTAAAAAGGCTTTGATTGCACAAAATTTCTATAGGTAAAATATTATTGCTAAAACTAATTTAAATCTAAAGCCAAAATATGCATCGTAGAGACCATGCCAGCAGCAAAAAAGGAAGTAACGCCAAAAATAGCAGTTAAAAGGCTCATAAACTGTTTTGAAACCGCAAACAAGGAGATAAACGAGGCGCTCGGAAAAAAGGTCCCGGAAAGGGAACTAAAAGCCAGGGTCAAGCTTTTCGTAGGCGATGCGTTCAGGAAATGTGATGTAGACATACACGATCCTTCAAAGGAGGGGCTTAAAAAGGCGATGAACGAATGCCGCATAAATACCGAGAAAATGCTCGGCAAAAAGGCAGCACCAATAATAAAAAAACATTATGCGGAAATGGAAGAAATAATAGAAAAGCTTCCAGATGATGGTGAACTAAATGACTAAAATATTGTCAATAATATCGAGCAAGGAAAAGGAGAAGATAAGCTTGGGCTTAAACTTCAGCGCAAGGCAGAAGCAGGCAGGGCACGACGTTAGGGTGCTATTTTTTGGGCCTAGCGAAGTGTCCGTGGCTAACGACGAAGAACTCGGAAAACTAATCCAGGATTCCTTCGGAGGCGAAAAACCTTCTGCATGCGTATTTGTTGCCCAAAATGCTCAAATCGAGGAGAAGCTTTCCAAAAAACTTAACCTAGTGAAGGCTGGAGAGTACATAACAAAAAGCATAGACGAAGGCTACACTCCGATAAGCTTCTGAAAAAAGAAAGGCGCAGGGTCATTTCCCCGCGTCCTCTGCAAATTCAGGCACTATCTGCTTCGGCGCCAACATATCGAGGTTTTCTTCTATCAGCTCATTCTTCGACATCATTTTATCCGGGCTGTATACAAATATTTTGAACAGGGCGAAGTATATGAGTGCGCCTACCAGGGATCCGAACACGGTCTGCGGGAAATAGTTAAATAGCGGATTCAGTGGCCCGAGGCCGAATATGTTAATGAGCACGGCTATCGCAGTGGAAACTATGGCTATCGGTTTGAAGTTTGCCCACAAGCCCTTTGGCACCTCGTAGAAATCCTTCAGTTTAGAGCTGTACCTCATGTTCGTATACCAGTCCACCAGCACTATGAAGGTGAACGGGAATATTATTATTGCCAGAAGGTCTAGGAATCCAGAAACTGCGTTGAGTATCCCTATTGCAGCAAGAACAACTCCCAACGTGCCAAGGACTATTGTAGCTATTGGCTGGGCTATTGCCTCTTTCGCCTTCTTCCTGAACAGGTTCTGGACAGATGCAAGAAGGTCAGCAGTCGCCGGATACAGGTTCATGGCGTTCGTGTGTATTATTGCAAGCGCAGCCCCAACTGAAGCTACAAACACGACAATACCTGTTATGCCGCTAAGAGCCGGGAAACTCAATGCTGCCACATTCCAGTTGCCGGCCACGCTCTGGGAAACCAATCCCAGGACTCCCATCATGAAAACCGGAAGCATTATCGCAACAGGCGCGGATGCAAAATAATTAAACCTGCTTAAAGCTCCCTTCGTCTGCTTGGAAGGTTTTGCAAACCTTGTCACTGTGGATATTTTGTAAGCCCACCCCAATATCGAAAACGCAACGACTGTGCTTATTGCCGCGCCCCACGTAAAGCTTCCAGAGGGAGCCATGAGCGTTCCTATGTTTACCTTATACGATGTAAGGAGGAAATATGTGAGCACTGCGTAGCTAGCTATCAATATCGGAGACGTGAACCTGTAGAAGAACTCAAGCCATTTGGTCCCGAATAGCACTAGCACGATTTGCAATACGCCCATTATCCCAAACCATATAAGTGCGTTCGTATGCGTAAGCGCTCCCAAAATAAGCCCGCCTGTTGCGTCGTTGAGCCCGAAGAAGCCCAAATTTGCGAAAGTATAAAGAAGCGAAAAAGCGCTCGAAGTTCCGTATCCGTAGGTCTTTCTTGATACAACCAAAGCCGGAGCGGGGATTTGCCTCCCCATCTCTGCAAACAACCCCGCAGGGACTAACCCTATTAAGAATCCGAAGAACATCGCAAGAAGCATGTCGGTTATTCCGAGCTTTATCAAAAGTTCTCCTAAGAGGGGAGTAAGCGCCGAAGCGCTTGCCATCGCCCAAAATATGAACACCCGCCTGGATCCGATAGTCCTGGAGCTTTTCGGTATTGGATTAACTCCTATTACCTCTATGCCCTTCTTGGAAACCTCGGCAGTTGCGAAAGAGTCAATGCCAACGGCATTGTTTGAAACAGGCTTTGCCCTAGAACCTCTCTTGGCGGTTTTCGTTTTTGCCATCCTACCACACCCAAACCTAAATCATGTTAAGATAAATCTAAAAACAAAACCCCAAAAACCAAAACTCACAACATTTTTAAACCGTCAAAATGTAAAGTATTTAAACGAATCCTTTCAAAGCTAACTGGGGTTATCTTATGGGTGAAACCGCGGTCGATAGCAAGTTTTCTCAATACACGCTTCGCTGGCGTGGAAACAAACTTACCACAACTCAATACGCTCTTTTTGCAATACAAATGGCCGTCATAATACTCCTTTCATGGCTTGGGGCCATAGCGACTCCTGTCGTAGGCCCGGGCATAGGGTTCCTTTACTGGGCATATCCGTTCTTTGTCGTTTTTACCCTCTGGTGGGGCATATGGGGCATATTCGGCGCATGGTTGGGTGCATTCGTCGGCTCCGGGTTGTTAACAGGGCTGCCTGTGATTCCAGCCATGGCATTCAGCATAGGCGACCTTGTTCCTGCGTTGCTCATATTCCTATTATACCGCGGGTATTTGCGTAAGCACGGAGTCGACCCGCTTGGAAGGGACATACTCAAAAGCAAAAAGTCAGCCGCATGGTTTGTGGTATGGGTGATGGGTATAACCAACATAATTGGTGGGCTGTGGGGAGTATACGTCTTAGTGCTTCTGGGTTTCGTTCCCGCAAATGCATATTTGCTCGGGGCAGGGCTTTGGATTACCGGCGATGCGGTTGTGCTGTTGATTGCACCATTCCTTTCAAAATATGTAACTCCAGTAGTGGAGCGCTTCGGTCTAGTGAATTCGGGCTGGGTGTCATAAATGGGCAAAACAGATTCAAGGAAAGAAAAGCGAAGGGTAAAAACAATACTCTTTTCTGCTAGGGCGGATTCGTTCTACGTGAACATGAACCCCCTGGCAAAATTCTTTCTGCTCTTAGCGCTTTCCATAGGGGTTGTAATATCGATACTACGGCCCGTGCCGTATCTTCAGTACAACATTCTCGTGCTTGTTTTTGCTGTCGGCTTCCTGTTCGAAAGCGGTACCGTAAAATACCTTGTAAAAAGCTATCTCGGCTTGCTGATTGTTGCTCTAGTCGTAATGATGCTGTGGTGGGTGGTTTTCAACCAGATAGGTACCAACCCGATATTCAGCGTTTCTTTCCTCGGCGCCACGCTTCGCGTAACGTACCTTTCGCTTTATATCGGTGTCGGTAAAATAACGGGATACGCATCCATGGCGCTACTTACGCTGCTTACAATAATGAGCACCAGGGACGCCGATATAATCTCTGCGCTCAAGAAGCTGAAGGTGCCATTCAAGGCTATATTCTTCTCGTCGCTTGTGGCAAGGAGCCTTAATATAATGTCCGAGGACCTCGATTCAATAAAACAGGCGCAGTTCGCCAGGGGTGCGGGCGCTGCTTCCGACAATTTTTTTAAAAAAGTCGAATCGTTCGTAATGCTTTCCATACCACTTACCACTTCTATGATAAAGAGATCGGTTGACATGGGTTTTGCCTTGGAATCTAGGGGGTTCTCCAAATCAAAATCCTTTTCGGATTTCATTGATGAGAAACCCTTCCGCTATTACGATGCTGTCATAGTGGCCTTCGGTGTATTCATGCTCGCTATCCCTTTTCTGGCTTGAAAAAGCAGGTGTTGTAATTGCATGCAGTGTCAATAAGTAATTTTTATTGGAAATACCCAAATTTCACCAGCGTGAAAAGCGACTATGCCCTAAAAGGCATAACATTGGATATAAACGAGGGCGAATTTTTCGGCATTACAGGCCCTAGCGGCTCGGGCAAGAGCACATTATGCTATGCCATAGCAGGTTTAATCCCGCATCAGCTCAAATTGCCGCTAAATTTTGAGGACAATATAAGCGGCTCAATAAAAGTTTTTGGAGAAGAGGTAACCTCGGTATTGAAAGAGAACGGAAAGCTTAAGATATCGGGCAAGGGCTCCATGGCCCCGCTTGTGGGCTTAGTGATGCAGGACCCGGAAAGCCAGTTCCTTAGCATGAGCGTAATTAACGAAATGTCCCTTGGCCTCCAGCTCATGGGGATCAAAAAGGAGGAAATGGAATCCAGGATACGCGAAGCTATGGAGATGGTGGGCCTGGGGGAGCTTTATTCGACCGCAAGCAAGATACACCCGTCAGAATTATCCGGGGGGCAAAAGCAAAGGCTCGTGATAGCAAGCTTTCTTGCGATGAGGCCCAAAGTATTGATATTGGATGAGCCTACTTCGGACTTGGACCCGAAGGGAAAGATGGAGGTAATAGAAACCATATCGCGTCTAAAGTCAAAATCCGACATGACTATAATATTGGTGGAGCACAATCCAGAAGTGATGCTGCGCTTTGCGGAAAGGATTGCTGTGCTGCACGAGGGTACGCTTGTTGCGTGTGCTCCCCCTTCCGAAATCTACTCTGATAAGGCCCTAACCTCAAAATACAACATATACACTCCAGAGGTGGCAGAGCTTTCCGACTACTTTTCAATAGATGAAAAGCAGAAGGTAAAGATTCCTGATTCGGGTTTCAGGGTAAATAGGGACATGCCGGATCAATCAAACCCTATAATAAAGCTAAAGGAAGTGAGCTTTTCGTACGACGATGGGACGAAGGCGTTAGAAGGTATAAACCTGGAAATAGAAAAAGGATCACTGGTTGCTCTAGTGGGCCAAAACGGCTCCGGAAAGAGCACACTTTCCAAGATAATATCAGGGATACTCAAGCCCAGTTACGGCGAGATGGAAATAGCGGGCATAAGGCCCAGAAGCAAGAAGGACAGATCCAAGCTTCCGCTGCATGTCAGCTACGTCTTCCAGAACCCGGACCATCAGATATTCACGCGCAGCGTAACCGACGAAATAAGCTACTCGCTGAAGAATGCCGGGATAACCGGAGCCGCGGCCGCAGAACGTATAAGCTCCATACTAGAACGCGTTGGCCTTTCCGACAAGGCGTCCGAAGATCCAGTATTTTTGGGTCGCGGGCAGAAAAGAAGGCTCGCGGTGGCGAGCAGCATAGTTATAAAGCCCGAGATACTGATAGTTGACGAACCTACAACAGGCCAGGACTACCGTATGTCCATAGAAATAATGGACCTGATAAAAGGGCTAAATGCCAATGGCGTTACCGTCTTATTGATAACCCACGATATGAGGCTTGTTGCAGAGTACTGCAGGCGCGTAGTGGTTATGAACAGGGGTTCGATAGTCTTTGACGGGACCCCCGAAACCCTTTTTATGGACGAAAATCTTCTCAAGCTTTCTTCATTGTCGGAACCACAGTCCGTAAGGCTTTCCAAGGGGCTTATGCATACGGGGGCATTGAAGGAACCGCTCATAAGCGCTCGGGAGTGGCTTGAGTTTTTCGACTTCTTGAAATCCAAGACGAAAATAGAATTCAGGTCCATTGAAGACGTAGAAAAGGCCGCTTCAAAAATAGCCGCTGCCGCATCGAAACGCGGTGCCGTGGAAAGCCTGATATACATAGAACGTGGAGGCATGGTCCTCGGTTCGGCAATTGCAAAGGTTTTAAAGTGCGATTCGTATGCGATATCCGCAAGCCATTACAATTCAATAGGGGCCCAGACAAAGGAGGTAAATGTCAGGGGTATTGATTCATTGAACATAAGGGGAAACGGTTACATATTGGTTGTCGACGAGCTGGTTGACACCGGAAAGACGATGAAAGAAACATTGTCGCTTCTTTTGGAGCGTTTTCCAAAGACAAGGTTTCTCACGTGCGCAATGATAACAAAACCGCATTCCATAATGAAGCCTGACATAACGGTAGAAGAGGTTCCTGACGACACTTGGGTCGTTTTCGATTACGAGAGAAAGGAGGCGACGGAAGAATTCAGGAAGGGCAACCCAGAGTTGCAGGAAGTGCTTAAAGGGTGCCTTTCAAGCCACGCATTCGGCTACTCTCCAGCGATCGAAAAGATCGAAAAGGCCGCCGCTTCGGCAAAAACCAAGCCCGAGGCAATATTCTATCAGAATCCTGAGACGGCGTTGTTTGCAAGGCTAGCCTCTGACTCCCTCGGCATAAAAAGGCTAGTTCCCGTAAGCAAAGTACAACCATTCCAGGACAAAACAAAATATGCTTCGGCTCTCATAATCGGTTCGCAACAATTTGCCGAAGAAATAAAAACATCTACAAACGCAAAGGAAAAGATATTCGTTCAATTCTAAATGCCTAATCACGCATGAAGCAGTTCCTGCATCTGGGCTGGTAAGCTTCCTTGCCACCTATCACTATGCGTGGCCCCGATTCTTCTACGCCGTCTATCATCCTCTGGGAGAAAACCGCCTCTTCACCACATTTCGTGCATACCGCAGTGAGCGAATGTATCTCATCAGCATACGCCAGAAGGCTTTCAGATATCCCGAAAGGTCTGCCCTTGTAATCCTTGTTCAACGTTGAAACATAAACAATCCTTTTCGAGCTGGCGATTTTGTCGAGAACCTCCTCAAGACCGGAGTTCTCGTCCCAGAACTGCGCCTCGTCCACGCCTATGACATTGTAGTCGGAGGCTGCCTTTTCCAGAGCCTTTACGCCGGCAGCGTTTGTCCTAACCACTGTTGCGTCAAGTTCTATTCCCTTGTGCGTCTTAACTGTGGCCTCTCCATACCTTTTGTCTATCTCTGGCTTGAAAAGCACAACCTTTCTCCCAGCAAAACGCTCCCTTTCCAATAATTCTATGAGCCTAGAGGTCTTTCCCGAGAACATCGGACCCGTTATAACTACTAGTTTGCCTATGTTTAAAGCTTTCTTCGTGAAATACACCAAATCGGGTTATCTGTTTTTCGGAACGAGCCTAAACTCATATCCTTTCATGAGTTCGTGCGCCTTCTCAAATTTCTCTTCCATCTCAGGCGCCATTTTTTTACCCATGCTTCTCTCCATCTTTTCCGCAATTCCCCTGTGGTGCTTTATGTGCGCATCAATCGTTTCCTGATAAGACATAAAACCACATTTTGATATTTGCAAATATAAATTAATAAAGCAACCGGCAATGTAACTGTTAAATCCTTTTGGTGGAAAATACAATCATGCATGAACCAATAATAAAGCCACCTCGGCTCAGGAAAGGCGGCACGATAAGGATAATAGCCCCCTCGAGCGCTGCCACTTCCACCAGCTCGCTTCCCAAGGCGGTGAAATTCCTTGAAAAGCAGGGCTTTAAGGTAAGCCTGGCTACAAGCATGATACGCGAATCGCCTACAAGGTATCTCACTGCCGGTGACGCCACAAGGAAGAATGAGATAGAGAACGCTTTCAGGAGCGACAAGTACGACGCTGTGATGGTGTTGCAGGGTGGGGCCGGTTCAATAGACATACTTAACAACATTGACTACGACGTGATAAAGGACCACCCGAAAGTCTTCATAGGGTATAGCGACATAACGCTCCTTCAGCTAGCATTCATGAGGATAACGCACATGGCGTCATTCCAGGGTCCGATGCTCGTCGACTTGACTGAAGAAGACGGTTCGGCTTTGGAGACGAACTGGAACAACCTCATCAATATAATAAACAAGGGCGAAGAGGTCGTCATAAGAAACCCCACCGAGAGCGGCTGGGCCAAATCGATAAACGACGGGAAGGCCAAGGGGCAGCTGATGGGCGGAAACCTTACTGTTTTTTCGCTTGTGCTCGGAACCAAATATATACCGGATTCCAGGGGAAAGATACTGTTTTTCGAAGACGTCAATGTGGAGCCTTGGATGCTGGACAACCTTTTGGCATCGCTAGTCATGAAAGGCGTATTCAAGAAGGCGAACGGCATAGTTTTCGGCCAGCTTCCCAACTACAGCCTGGAGAACATAAGCGATTCACAAACTGCAACTTCATATCTGGTCAAGCACCTTTTCATAGAAGATTACATAAATGCGACGATGCACAGCACTCTGCAAGACTTGCTTACCAATAAGATAGCCAGGAAGCCCTCTTTCATAGAATTCGCTTGTTGCCATGGGAAATACATAACAACCCTGCCCATGGGGATAAAAGTGCTTTTGGATGCCGAACAAACCACGCTTACAATGCTCGAGCCTGGCGTGGAATAATAAGCAAGACAGCGCCTGCGCATAGCGCAGGCGCGTCCTCTGGGGTTTGCCGGTTTTACCCGGCAATCATATTACGCGCTAAAACTATTTAAATCTTATTACTAAAATACAACTTTTTTTATAAAAGTAAAATACTTGTAGTAAAGTATAAATAACTTTCCAGCGTAAACGGTCTGGACAGTGCGCAAGCCATGCACAATACAAATATGGCAGACAGCTTTTTCTGGGGTTTTACCTGTGCGTAGCCAAAGGCGCGTCCGAGGGGTTTGAATGGAAAGAGACAAAAATGGAGAGCGCGAGCCGGAAAATAAAAAACTGAAGGAAGAGTTCATGTACGAAGAAGAGGTAAGAAAAGCGATAGAAAACCTTCTTGAATGCAAGTGCAGGTATGTAGGTATAAACATGGAAGAGTTCGATACCGCAACGGCCTCGGAACTGACAAGAATGGTCTCAATAGTAACCGGAGAGGATGCGACTGCAAGGCTTTCTAGAAAAGCAAAAGGCGCGCCAATTCTCTTCAAGCACAAATCTATACTGACTCCAAACGGCTTCAGACTTTTGGATTTTGAGCCCGTGTGACTCAAATTCCTTTTTTATTTTTTTGGTCCCGCGCCTCCCTCTTTCTGATTATCGATTCCCTGAGCTTGTCTATGCTTTTGTTGAATGCAATTATTGCAATCCCAACGCCAATCACGAAAATACACACTCCCAACATTCCATAATCCATGACGCCATGCCTGAGCAGTTCAAGCCATGCGCCCCCTGAAACTACCCCAGAGCCTATCCAGCCAATCCCTGCCTTTATTATCCCGTTCAAGCGTATTCCTCAAAATCCCATCAATAACAAGCTTAAAAGGCATAAGAAAGTTATAAATATTTCCAAAACAGCAATTTATCTCTATATTTCAAGTTTAAATCAAGCTTGCTTTCCGCAAATCAAGGTAATTCAAATGAATAGCACGGGATTTCAAGAATATTTACGTGACGGCATACCGAAAATAGAGTATACGCTGAGGATAAAACCAGAAGATTATAGCTTTGCGACCGCAATTATAGAATCAAGGCTTAAGGAGTCTCCGATAGGCTTAGGCATAAAATATTCGTTCTCGATAGAAAAAGGCAGCGATAGCGGCGAATTCAGGCTGTATTCGACGTTCTTGCATCCGGATGATGAAACTAAAATGGCAATATCGAAGGCAATACGCGGACTAGGGGATGAGATATTGGAATATACTAATAATCTGAAAAGCCACCTATTAAGAAGCAAGCATAATTACGATTTTGCTCCTTTCTAACTACAAAAAGTAATTTATATCTTTTATAGTCTTTTTTTATGATGCAAATTACAATAAAAGGCTTCAAGAACGGCGAGCGCATTCCGGATCAATATACGTGCAAGGGTATCGATTTACAGCCCACTGTGGAAATCGAAGATGTGCCTGAAGGGACAAAAAGTGTGGTCCTAATAATGGATGATCCAGATGCCCCACATGGGACCTTTACGCATTGGATAGCTTATAATATACCACCCGATATCCACTCTATCGAGCATTCAAGGCACTCAGAAATAAGCTTCGGCATAAACGATTTTGGCAACGAAGGCTACAATGGCCCGTGCCCTCCACATGGAAAGTCACATAGATATTATTTCAGGGCCTATGCAACTACAATAGAACACATGCAGAAATCTCTCCACGCAAAACCTGTGATTGACAAGCTAAAAAATTCTGTGATAGAGACTGCAGAATATATGGGTACGTATTCAAACGACTGAGAGCAGGGAATACGATACCAAGCAAGGTCAATATTTATCCTCGCAATCCTCGTAGGACCTTCGGGGCACCACTTCAGGTTCTGACGAATTGTCGTATGCACTGTTGGATTCGCTACTATTGCTTTCTGCAGACCTTAGCAACCCAGTACTCAAATCATAATCGCCGCTCTTGCTGGCGCTCTGCGTAACCTCTGGCTCATCTGGGGTGCTTTTCTTCGCCTTATTCATAAAACCACAAACAATTCGCAGCTGTTCAAATATTTATTTATTTGTTGGAGGCGATAGGCCCAACAACAGGGTTAAATATTCCATTTATTTATACGTATTAAATATGAGGGATTAGATGAGCAAGCAAAACATAGACTGGTTCATAGATACTTATAAAAATTCTCTAAGGGACGTTACGTTATGCTACCTAATAAAAAAAGAGAGCAATGAAGTCTTAATCGCTATGAAAAAGCGCGGCTTTGGCGTGGGGAAATATAACGGTGTTGGAGGCAAGCTGGAAAAAGGCGAAACCGTGGAGCAGGCGATGTTAAGGGAAACATACGAAGAGATAGGGGTAAGGCCGCAGTCGTATGAAAAAGTTGCAGAAATAGCATTCTATTTCGGAGGTACAAAACCAAATCCCGACTTCAATCAAAGGGTGCATGTTTTTATCTCGGATTCGTGGGAAGGCAATCCATCTGAAAGCGAAGAAATGAAACCAGAATGGGTAAAAACAAACAACATCCCATTGGATCTCATGTGGGCCGACGACAAGTACTGGCTTCCGGAGGTGCTAAAGGGGAAGCACATAGAGGCATCATTCCTTTTTGGGGACGACAACAAAGTAGCAGACATGAAAATAAGCTATAAGAAATCCAACAACAAATAAATATACGATATTCTAAAATGCTTTCTATGGCCGACAAAAAATTGGTTCTTGGGCAACAGGGGCTGGAGACCCTATACAAAGCAGAATACGCTAAGGAAAGTTCAGAACTCGTGGACAAACTGTCAGCGGTAATGTTGCACTACCTTCTTAGAAAAAAGACCCCAAAGTCCATTGAGGCGGCCCACGAACTAAACGAAGCGTCAAAGTACCATAAGAAAGCCTACGAATGCATAGAAAACCTAGTTTATGCAACTGGCACAATGATGGACGAAGCCCTTGCGTTAGACTACATATACGAAAAACTTGGCATAAAGGGAAGCAGGAATTCCATAAGTTTCGATGGAGACCAAGCGTTGAAAATTCTGGAAGACGACTATTCCGAATATACTGCCCCAATATCGAAAATGCTTTTTGGGGTAACAAGGGCGGCGTACGCCAAAATGGATGATAATGAGATAACGGTGGCTTCAAAGAAGATAATAAGCACCCTCAAAAAAGAATCCAGCATGAAAGGGTTTTACAACCAAGCCTTGGCAATGCTGAAAGCCGTAAAAAAAATCAATGCAAAGACGGAGGAATTCATACTTAAGTACAACTATTTTACCAATGGACTTAACGGTGGCGACCTAAAGTCGATATTGTCAAAGGTAATAGGAATGCCCAACGAGCCGTTGATACGCGCAGCTACGAAGATAATGGGGGAGCATCTGAAAAACGACCCTATCCCCTCATGGCCCTCAATAACTATAGAGAAATCTGAAATGGGCAAGCTAATCGGCTTCATGATGAAATTCGAGGAAAGGATGAGTTATTATTCATTTATATACGTAAACCCGGACAATATGAATCTCTTTGAAAAATTTGAGGAGCGCATAAGGGAATTTATAAATGACCCCGTATTTGGGGCTATCGGAACCGGAAAAGGGAAGCTCTCGCTTATTGTATACAGGGACTTCGGAGTGTTCTTGTTGGGCAGCGACGGCATATATGAACACGACTTACCTAGCGTCAAGGAGGCAATACGCAGGCTTTTCCAATGATTGTCTAAAAATATGATGGAAAAGACAACGATTAAAAAAGCTTCCAGCCAAAACAAAATGGGGATATGGAGGAGCATGGCAGTACTGCAAATATGGTGCTTAGCCATGGCTCTAATCTGGTGAGTTTTTGGAGATATGGGAGAGCATAGCCGTAAATATAATGGAAAAGAACAAGTTCACTTTTTCTTCTAAATTCGAAGCCAACATTGCGGCTTCCTTGGGTATAATGGGGATAGGCTTTTCCTATCAAAACCTAAAATTTTACATAGAATACGATAACGAAATAATAACCTACACTCCTGATTTCGTACTCCAAGAAAAAAAGGATTCCAAAACCGTGCTTATAGAACCTCACGGGAAAAAGTACATGGACGAAAGGTTCTTTCACAAAATGCACGCATACAAAGAAAACCCGGTTTCGAAAGAATACTATCTTATCCTAATAACTGACAAGGAGCCGAAGAAACCTGACAAGCTCAAGATAGGGCTTAAAAAATACGGATATCGCAAAGAGGACATATGCGACGAACTATGGTACATACCTTACAATAATATTTTGGACCTCCAATTGAGCATAAAAAACGAGCACGGCTCCATATATTCGAAGCTCGCAAGCCTCAAGCGTAGCGAAAGCGAGGAGAACATCCCGATTCAAATGCTAAGGCGTCCTGTACAAAACCTGTCGAAATCGCATGCGCAGTTTTGAAAACTGAAAAGGCAGCACAAGCGCCAGGGTAGGGATTTGAACCCTAAAGCCCGTGAGGGCACCGGTTTACCTGTCGCGCCACACATCACTAATCAGCTCTTGACGTTTTGAAAACTCAAGACCGGCGCGTTACCAGATTCTGCCACCCTGGCATTGCATAAAGTTTTTGCTGGGAAAGTATATAAAACATTCAATATCCAGTAATATTCGGGCACATGAAAACATACATAGGCACTTCGGGCTGGCTCTACGGTTGGAATAAGCAGGGCACTCTAGAATGGTATATAAAGAACTCTGGCATGAACGCAATGGAGCTAAACTCCAGCTTCTACAGGTTCCCGTATAAGAATCAGATAAAATCTTGGTCTGAAAGGGGAAAGCGCCTAGCATGGGTAATAAAGGTAAACAGGGTCATAACGCATGTTCACATGCTTAACGGCAAATCCTACGGCTACTACGAAAGCTTTACCTCATCTTTTAGCCCGTTCGGCAAA
>JAMCYO010000032.1 GCA_023473395.1 Candidatus Martarchaeota archaeon
GGCAGGGGCCGATGCGATATTTGTAGAGGCCTTGGAGGCGAAGGAGGAATTCGCCGAATGCGCAAAAAAGATAAAAGCCCCGCTTCTGGCCAACATGACAGAGTATGGAAAAAGCCCGCTTATGTCTGCTAAGGAACTGGAAGCCATAGGGTATAAGATCGTCATATTTCCGTTGACGGCATTCAGGGCGTCGTTAAGAGCTATTGAAGAGGTGTATAGGGATTTATACGCTGAAAAATCGCAGAGGAACATGCTCGGCCGCATAATGACGCGCGAAAGGTTTTATGAGACAATAGGCTATGACGAATACGAAAAAGAGGACAACGAAATATCAAGAAAAAGCGATTGAAATTACTGGTTTGTTATAAACTTGTTTAGGTAATGGCTGAAGCTCTTCGTGTTTTCATACATTGGGCAATGCTTGCTCTTTTTTATTATGACAAGCTTCGATCCCTTGAGTTTCTTGTTCAGGCCCCTCAATTCGCTTATGCTCCTGTTCTTGTCGTGGACGCCAAATATTAGAAGGGTGCTACATCCTATCTCCTTGAGCCTGCCTTCGAGCCTTATCCTCATTATCGCCCTTAGCGTACCTATTACAGAGCTCTTGCTCATTTTTAACCCTTCATGGGT
This sequence comes from Candidatus Martarchaeota archaeon, assembly GCA_023473395.1. Classification (GTDB taxonomy): domain Archaea; phylum Micrarchaeota; class Micrarchaeia; order Micrarchaeales; family Micrarchaeaceae; genus Micrarchaeum_A. The sequence continues at coordinate 631 of JAMCYO010000032.1, forward strand.
AAACCTATCGAGCTCTTTTTTGCTTATGCTGTCGAAGAGGCTTGCAACTACCCGTATGACCAGGGATTTATAATCGCGGTTTGCTTCCTTTACCCACAATGGGACCAACCTTGAAGGCTTCTCCGCCGAATCCACTACAACAAGCTTATTAACAAAGCGCTTGTGCCTGATTGCCATATACATCGCCACTTGGCCACCCATAGAGTGGCCCACAACTATGGCATGCTTCAGACCCAGTTTCTTTGCAGCCCGGTAAACCTCATCGGCAAGTGTTGGAAGGCCGTATCCATTTTCAGGCTTGCTTGAATTGCCGAAACCTTTAAGGTCAAAAGCAACAGCTCCGAATCCTTTAGGCAGTAGCTTGGCATACCTTTCCAATATAAGTGACGAGCCGGCCCATCCGTGCAATAGCACAATAGACTCTGCACCCAAAGTGCCGTAGATGCGGCAATACAACTTTGTATTGCCGCCGATGTCCACGTATACGCCTTTCATTTCACATGTTGGAGATTTCCTCAAGGTGCATCTTTGAGCTCTTCGGGCCTATCAGCAGTATGTCGGCTATTACTATTGCTATCAGGATGAATATTCCTATGAAGGTAACCAACAGGCCATGGCTAATCACCAAAGCCACCATGAAAAGCGGCACCGTTGCTGAGGCAAGTGCGTTTATGGACTGGCCAAGGCCGGTTGCGCTTCCCCTGAGCTTTGTCGGAAATATCTCAGCCTGGTACTGGTGGAAGAAGTTGCTCATGTTCCAGAACGAGAACTGTATGAAGAACCCTAAGGCCAACATCAGGTAAAGGTTCGAGGTCACAGCAAACAGCAATCCCAATATTCCTGCAATGAAGATGAACATCACTATTCCGAACTTCCTTTCTATCCTGTCGATTATTGGTATGTTGAATATGCTTCCGATTACAAATCCAGAGAATATTACCATTGAGAACAGTATGGACGATGTTATTGTATAACCTTTGTCCACGAAGAAAAGCGGTACCAAGACGTTGAATGTGAACGCTGCGCCGCTTTGGGCATATTGGAATATTATTATCATTAGTGTCCTAAGCCTGAGCTTTTTGGAGAACAAAGCGCCCCATCCGACCCTCTTGTTTGGCACTACTGGAGTAGTTTTGGTTATTGGAGGCAGTTTCCTAAGGTGGTTATATTTCATGACCCTCTTTTCTATTTCCTCGGTCTCCTCTTCCGCCTGTTTCTTCTTGCCCACGCCCTCAAGCCATCTTGGCGATTCGACGATCTTGCGCCTAAGTATCCACATTATTGCGGAACCTATTGCGACTATTATTAATGTGAGCCTCCAGCTGAGGTCAAGATTGAATCCGGACAACCCGTACATCACTAAAGCAGCAACAGGTGCGCCAATGACTGCAATCGTATACACGAGCGCTAGCCTAGCCCCCCTGGAATTCTTTGGCATAACTTCGCTCACATAGGTATCGGCTATGCCCAATTCAGGCCCTACGCCTATGCCTATTATAAACATGAATATTGAGACCAATATATAGTTTGGCATTATCGCAGCAAGAAGGCTTGCTATCGCGACAATACCGAGATTGACGAAATATATGAACCTTCTGCCTTTGGTGTCTGCCAATCTGCCAAGGGCTAACGTGCCAATCAACATTCCCAAATAGAATGATGTTGGTATTATTAGCGTTCCGACGACCGCGCTCAACCCAAGCGCGTGTTCAACGAGAACGGCCAATGAACCCTGACCGAATATCATGAACAAAGCGAAAAATTCACCGCCTGCAATGAGAAGCAGAAACTTAAGATGGAACCTGCTGAAAGGCAATCTGTCTAGCCTATCCCCTACATTAGTTTCCTTTTTGGAATGCAACGCCATTCAACCACTTAAACTTAATTGTATCGGTTGATTTAAATACTTATCTAATCAAAAGCCAGGGAAAATTTAATATACATAGCGAACAAAACCAATATTATGCATGGAAAAGCAGCGCTTTTCGCAATAGTGATTTTTACTTTTGCCTTTGGAATTTCATACGCGTCTTATTATCCAAACGCAAACCTTACAGGCGGTTTTTACAACGGCTCTGAGGTAGAGTATGTTTATACTGGCAATTATACCTGCTATCCCGCCTTGGCAACTTCGAATTCTAGCCTCGCCCAAGTGGCGAATTCGTATCCATGCTATTCTGGGATTCAGACTGCACAATCGCAGGCACTCCCTGACTGGCAGATTATCCCAGCATATGCAGGCATAAGCATCTTTGGCAAAAACTCTTCAGGCGGAATGCCAAAGTACCGCAATGCAACAGTCTATGTAAACTGCGGCGCAGGAAACAGCACGTCAATGTGCGATTCCGATCCAGAATATGGATATTCGCCAGAGTTTGCTGCAATAGAAAGAACTTTGAACATTACAAGCTTTGAAGGAAAGCCTTTTGGCGTTATGCCCTTGCCTGCCCATTCGCACATAGTAAACAACACGTTTAACGGGGACCCAATACCTTGGTATGTAATTGATGTTTACGTTTTTGACCCGAATATAATGCCAAACGCAACAACTGGAAGATGTTCCCAGATTGTAAGCTCCAATGTTTCAGACCCTACCGCAAATTGCCTTACTTCCGCAAATGCCGTAGAACTTGCAGCAGGTACATACGACAACGCAACTGCAAACGCAAACGCGGACAATCCGGTTTGGATTGCTTTAGGCAGCCCTAAAACCGAGGTTTACATACCAGGTTATGGGAATAACACGCGTTTTGGCTTGCCCAACACCAATGTCGTAGTTCCGTTTGCAGTTAAAGCAGTAGATTTTTATTCTAATTCGTCGTTAGCCAAGAAAATAACCACTACGACCATAGTAACCAAACCCAAGATGGAAAATACATTTGGATACGGTGCTGCGTTAGTGATTGCAATCGCAATTGCGGTTGCTATTCTATACAAAATGCGTATAAGCAAGTATAAGCAAAAGCAGTGACGTAGTGTTATTTCCAGCAGTATGGAAAAACCCATAGGAACCGTTAATGGATTTGCTGTAATCATTTTAAAGATTAAACTTTCTAATATTGATATTATATGCTGTAAAGCTGCAAAGTAGATATTATGCACGAATTTCCACCGCTCGAATCCATAAAGGTAAGGCGCAAAAGATTGGGATTGACACAGCAATTCGTTGCCAAGCATACTGGGATAAGCCAATCGTTGTTGGCGAAAATAGAAATGGGCAAGGTAAAACCCAATTATGAAATAGCCAAACGCATTTTTGAGAATCTGGATGCAATGGAAAATTCAGATTCCAAGAAAGCGGTCGACGTTATGAACAAGAAGGTTATAATGCTCAAGCCTGAAGACACGGTTTCCAAAGCCGTGAATCTGGCGTTAAGGCATGGAATATCGCAATTTCCAGTGGAGCAAAACGGCAGCATTATTGGCACAATAACCACTTCTGACCTTTTAGATGCAGGCAAAAAAGACAAGATTGGAAAATACATATCGCCTGCCATGCCAACGGTAGGCAAAAGCATGCCGGCTTCGACAATAAGAATCATGTTGAAAAACAATGCTGCAGTGCTCGTAATGGATTCCGGAAAGGTTATGGGAATCATAACCGCTGAAGAGCTTTTATGAGAGTGCTTTGCAGCAGGAAGGCCCTAGCTGCATAAAGGAATAAGCGCCTTCATTGGTCACGGCAGCCTGCCGAAAGGCCGCTGCCGTGCGCAACAATAAAGTTAAATCCACCCGAGGATAACGTTTCGTTTGCATGGTTGGCATTCGGTTAATGCATGCCACTGGCAAACGCAACAAGTAGATTATTCTTGAAATATTATATAATATACAACCCTTACAACGTCAATTGTCAAATGCCGTAGAAATTTTCACTGCTCTATGCCCCCACGCCTCAGGTACTTTCTTAAGGTATCTGCTTCGCTATCACTAAGGTTCACTATGTTCGAGCGTTCCAGATTATCAACCATCTCCTTGTCGGCTTTTGCGAGCGTGTCCATTAGCCTGCTTATCTGTTTTATGTCCCCAAGATGCTCGGGCTTTTCCGATTCGCCGTCAAGATACTCGAGCAACTGCTCTATGTCATTATGCCTTAGGGCCCTAAAGCTTTTGTTTTCCAAGAATGGGCCAACGGCCTTGCAGAACTTATCGACATCGCCCTTGGCTATGTCTGTATAAAGTACGTATATGTCGTCGTATTGTGTAATACGAGGATCGTCATTTATAATTGCATCATAAAGCTTTTTTATGGTATCATTATGCTTCCCGCTAACCAGTTTATATTTTAAAAAGTCCAAGTTATACCTTTCTATTTCGCTAAGCATCTCTTTTATGGTTACTTTTACGTTACTTCCTTTTTTTACCATGAAAACCACAAATAGTTATTGCGCTTTTCCATATATTTATTATTTTCCGTAGCTGAAGCTCGGGTAAAAAACAAACCTATTTATATTATATAAAACGCTTTTCTAAGGTGCGCATAATGGTGCCTTGGATGACCACAAAAAGAGTAGATATGGCTGACTATAAGATGAAAGCTTCTACTTTAAGCAAAATAAAGGAAATAGGCCTTGTAAATTACTTTGACGAAAAGTGGGAAGGAGAATTAAGATTCAACAGCTACAGGGAAGTATCAGACTTTGTAATCGAAACGGCATTGAATGGGGATGACAGCCTGTTCCATGATGCGGTTATGGCTGCCAAGGCGATAATTTACGAAAGTAAAGGCAACCCAGAAGCAAGGCATGTCAAATCAACGGCTGGAAAGCTTGCAGCGGAATACGGGAACTGGAGGGGTATGGCATTTGGCCTTTCGGTAATATCCGAAAGCTTTTCGCACGAAGAAAAATCTGAATACTCCGAATACTCTAAACATGTGCTCCTGAATTTTGGAGCAATTGGCGAATTCAGAGATGTTATAAGGGACTCCGCAGTCGCAATAGTATTTGAAACAGGGAATTCGCATGACAGGCAGGAATACAGCCAGTTTTTGCTCTCGTCATCGGAAATGACAAAATACAACGCCTTGGATATGCTTAACCCTAGGTTTCCAAGCGACGCGCTTACCTTAATGGAGTTATGCGGCGATGAAAGCGCATTTGTCAGAAGTTCTGCTTCTTCAATGCTCCTGAATTGGATACCGAAGATGGGGAGAAAGCCGCTCGATGCTATTTCGGACAAACTTTTGGAGCTGTTCAAAGAACAGGAATTGAGCAGAAAGGATAGCAAACCCCACACCAGCCTTACTAGTATAGAAAAGTCGGTCCTGGCAATGGCTTTATACGCATCCGACGAGGCACTTTCAGGGTATTCGGAGCTGCCAGTTATGTTAATGCATGAACGGGACAAGGATGCACAGGCTTTGGGCTATTTGCTACTTTCAAGGTTAGAGGCGAGAAATCCTAAAGGTTTAGATGGGCTTGCAGCCGTGCCAATGCTTGATTTTGATGTTTATTGCTCCGCACAAAGACTGGAATGCGAAAGTTTAGGCATGCCTTTCAGCCTGACTGACGCGTACAAAAATTATATAGAAGGCATTAGGGCGTACTATTCTGCGGGTTATATTAGCGAACCCGAATACCAAAAAGCCCTAGATCTCGAAAAAGAAGTGGTTAGCAAAGAAAAAAACGCGATGGAGAATGCGAGGATGATATTGGGATTGTTTATGCGTGGCGATAATAAGAACTACAAAAGCGATTTTCATGAAAACGAAAAATAATGATGCTGCTACAGTGCAGTTACGCAGGGAATATATATCCGGGTTTGAAGACCATGAAAGGGCTATTGAAGTTGCGGATGCAATATTCAAGAATTCCATAAGGGTTGTTGGGGAGTTTAAGGAAAAAGCGACCAAGATTGCAAGCAATAAAAAAGACCCGGTAAGGGCATACTGGTCGATACTTAGGCTAGAGGCACAGGCGTATAAAAAGGCGAACAGCTCAAACTTCAAGCTGCTTGAAAAAAGCAATGTTATGCCGCATTCGGAACTGAGGCATTTGCTTTTTTCCAGCATGGAGTACAAGGCATCTATGCTTAACGACAGGCTTTACCTGATGCATGAAGTGGACTTCCAGGCAAGATTTAATGCGATTAAGTCCATTTCCGATTCCGCGCGCAAAATGAACGAGAAACTTTTGGAAACTGTTTCTGGGCATGCACACGAAAGCGGTTACGCGCAGGCCATAGCATCGGAATACGAGTATAGAGAGCTTATCAAGGGAATAGATTCAATCAAGGGTGACTTGATTTCCAGGATTAGGCGTTAATGGCTGTAGCTGCGGGATTATAGGCTACTTATCGTTGTTTCTAACCATTTTGCCAATTATGAAATAGTGCAAGGCTAGCATGCGGTTCATGGCAATCTTTTCGCTTTCTATGTCCTCTTTTCCCAGTTCTTCCCTGGTAAGCAGGGCTATATTATGCCACTCGCCTTTCTTCGATCCTGTTGAAGCCTTGTAACAGGAGTTGACGAATTCGTGGAAGCGCTTCCGTTCCATGAGCCCGTAATTGGAAATCAGGCTCGTATAAAGCTCTACCGGAAGCCTGTCGAGAGTTAATGGCTCTTCTACAATCCCCCCCTTCCTCTTTAGGATTTCCGGGATTATAAAAGTATTTGAGGCAATCATGTTGAGCAGCTCTATTGACTTGGATGCATACTTGGGATCTTCCATTAGCTTTTCTGCCAGTTTGAAATCCATATCGAGAAGGTTTTTGCTCTTGCCTTCTATACTGTACTTGCTGCCTATGTCATCGGATACGTCAACGGTTGCCACAATGCCAACCAGGATGCTTGCAATATTCTTCTCCATTTTCTTTTTTACATTGGAATTAGCGCCGTAGGTTGCTATGATATCATTGCCTTTTTTCAAAAGCTTTTCAAGCCTAGGGTCGTTTATAAAATCGACCATGCTATTTTTGATTGTAGGGGTTTCGGAATAAAATTTAAGCAGACTGTTAATGTATCTCCCCGGCTTCTTAAAAATCAGGCCATAGCGTTCGCTGAGCTCTGCGAGCCTATTTTGGGGATAATCGGAATTGCGCGGCTCCTTATCCTTTTCCATGATAGTAATTATGTTTTAATAATATTTATGCATGCCGCATTATGGTTATATTCGTGTGAACATAGTAGAATTTACCTAAAAGGAATTTGCCGAAAAGGATTAATCAGTTAATCCACAAATAGCATATGTGATTGAATGGTTGACTTCAAATGGTTGGGGCATGCGGCATGGCTGATAGACTTTGGAACCGTCAAGGTTGCCATAGACCCTTTTCTGGACAGCAATCCCTCTTCGTCGATGAAAAGCTCCGAAATCGAAGGGATAGGCTATGTCTTCGTAACGCATAACCACTTCGACCATATGGGAGACGCAGTAAAGATAGCGAATGCAAACAATGCTAAGCTTGTGGCGGTTTTCGAGACTGCCGAAGAAGCCAAGAAATCGGGGCTTAGGGAGGAGCTCGCCGTAGGCATGAATGTCGGCACATATGCAAATCTTGGCAAGGTTGAGGCAGCGCTTACTTATGCGCTGCACAGCGGCAACGCCTCCGGAGTTGTAATAAGGTGCAATGGCACGGTGGTTTACCATGCTGGAGATACCGGGCTTTTTGGTGACATGAAGCTTATAGGCGAGATGTACAGGCCCGATGTTGCAATGCTGCCCATAGGAGGGTTTTTCACAATGGGGCCGAAGGAGGCTGCTACGGCTGCGGAGTGGCTCGGGGCAAAGGTTGTTTTGCCTATGCACTTCAACACGTTCCCAGCAATAAAACAAAACCCTGAAGAGCTTAAGGAAATGCTTGAGGGCAAGGCGGAAGTGCCAATAATGAAGCCTGGAGACACGTATTCTTTTAACAAGTGACAAGGCGGGATTTGAAGGTTTGCAATCGCTTAGCCTTTGGAATAAACCGATATGTTTTCATTGCCATACGCATGCACTATGCCGTCATATTCAAGCAGATTGAACTTCTTTAGCCGTGGCGGGATCACAAAAGGCCCTGCTGCCACGCGAAGGCCGCATTCTTCTGCAAAGCTGCTGTTTGATTCAGTGATGATAAAATCCACAGAAGCCGCAGTGGTGCAGTTTGGGTAGAGCCCGTTGAAATACGCTGGTTTCGCATTTGAATACAGGCCGATACGTATGAGATCGTAGCTCGTAGCGAAACTTGCATTACTTAAACCGTTTACAAATGAAATCCCTTGCATTAGTGGATAAAACGAAGCGTATTCTGACATCCCTACAAAATAAATTGAATATGAAGCCTGCAGTGCGAGGAGCAGAAATATGGCAATAAATGCGTAGAGAAAAGCCTTGCTATGGCGCTTTGCCCTTGATAGGCTCTCGGCACCTAGGCCCACCATCAGAGCAAGGGCTGGAGCGAGTATCAACGAATACCTTAACTGGGGGGCTATCAATATGTATTTGTGTATGCTCATTGTGCCGAAAATCAGATATACTAGAGTTATTGAGAACCATACCGCGGGCAGCGATATCTTCCTGTCTCCCATGGCGAAGGCCAGAATCGCAGCTGCAATTGCAAGATATGCGAGCCATGAATACTGGAAATCCTGCATTCTGTGCGGCACATGGCCATAGCTAGGGAGCAGATAAGAAGCAATGGATGAATTTCCCGAATAAAAAACAGGGAAAATCGAATTTATGTACGTGGAAAAAGTATTGCTAAGTGGCGTACCATACCATATGCTCTGGCTATACCACGAACTGTCTAAAGAAAATTGGAGTATCGGGCTTGCCCCAAGCGCGACATTGAAAAGCATAATTAGCATAACCCCCATTGCAATCCCTACGATAAAACCCATGGGAAGAACGTAATCCCTTCTGCGCAGTGCGGAATAGGATACGACGGCGAATATTGGGAGCAGCATTATCAGCTGCTCTGCCGTTATTAAAAACCCAAGCGACGTCACGAAAGAGGCAAAAAATATTAGTATAAATGAGCTATTTTTGCCCTTAGAGGTATACGCGGCATAGGTAGCATACATTGCCATAGTTGCCAAAAAGGCCATCGGCACCGCGTCCCCAACGGTAGACGCTCCCGTAACCGCAATCGGCATCACCGCATATGTGGCGGCAGCCATTATTCCGGATATGTTTCCAGAAAGCTTTTTACCGAAGAAAAACAGCAATATTATAGTGCCGATGAAACATAATTCCCCGAATACAGTGCTTGCGAATATCGTCCTGCCAAAGATATAATAGAAAAGCGAGATTCCGACATTCATTATGTATTTCTGCCCTATCACGCCATTATAAGGCAATGAGGCAATATTGCCATTGTATACCGACATTGAAAGGGCGGTGTATGTGTAAGAATCGGTAGTGTATTCGCTGGGGCCGTAGAAAAAGGCGTAGCTTAGAAAAACACCTATGATTACCACAACAGTTAGCAGAACGAACCATTTAATTTCAGCCCGGCCAAATGCGTTTTTGGGCTTTGTTGCAGTGGTGCCACGGTATTTTTTACGCGATCTCAGATAATCACTTCCGCAAACGGGTTGAAGGCGCTCAGGCTTCGGCCACTTCGGCAAACAATGCGGCTTTTTCTTCCCTTAGTGTCATTGGATTGAACACTGAGACCTTTACCCTGTTGCCTTTCCTAAGCTTGACCTTGTAAAACGGTATGTAAAAAACGTCATACGACTCCAATCTGCAACCCGGATAGTTTAATTCCACAGCAGTTGCGAGCAGCTTTTCGTTCGGATCAAGAACGACTGCTTTTTCGTATGCGGGTGCGTCCAATGTTTGGGGCAGCTTTTCGCGGCTTTTCCTTATTGGATGTACGGCGTAGTTTTTACCGTCGAACCCGACCATACCCTTGCGCTCCAATCCCATCAAAATCTTTTCGGCTTGCTCCAAGCTTAAGCCCAATTCCTTGGATATTTTTGTGGCATCGGCATGCTTGAGCCTCCTCAAGCGCTCCAGGAGCGCTACCTCGCGTGCGTCCGGAGGGCGAACCTCTTTCGGGGCGTGGGCAAGCACCTTTATGCTTTTATTTATGGCTACCTCCCTCATGCTGTTGTCATAGACCCGGTCTATCTCGTAGTATTCAGTGCCACGCCCCCGCGGCACCATTATCCTGGCCGCAATGAAAGGCACATAAACCGGAAGTATGTCTTCTATCGAATACCTGCCGAAGCTGACAAGCCTTAGCGGGCCTTTCGTGCCTTGGAGCCTTTGTTCCAGCTCTTCCGGCGCATACGCTCCGCTTATGACGCTCAACTTTTCCGTAGGCCCAGAAACCGCAGGCTTTCGATGGGTATTTTGGACAGCAGCGGGCTTCATGCTCCCAGCCCCCTGGCCCTTAATGCTGGCTATTATGGAATCCAGACTCACATCGTTTGTGTCATCATAGTTTAAAACAGGGGTGCTGCCAGAATGCGCGACGCTCCTAGGTTTTACCTTGAATACCTCATCCCTGCCCAGGCCGAAAGGAAGGAATTCCCCGGTCGATAGCTTGGCGACCTCTTCCATGCGCTTCCTGTTCTCAAGCAATATGCTTATGCTGTCGAAATCGTTTTCTATCGTTAGCCTTCCGATGAAGCCGTATGAGCACTGCGCGAGAACGTTCTTGCTTATGTTTGCAGGCCTCTGCGTGGCCACCAGCAGGCCTATGCCTCGCTTCCTGCCGCGCACGCTTACCTCCTCTATGACATTTATCTTGTTCTTGACAATTTGGGGAACGAACTTGTCTGCCTCTTCTATTATTATCAGATACGGGCTCCTCAAATCCTCTTCAACAGTGTAAAGCGCCTTTATTGCGGAGTATACCGCCTGCTGCTGGTCTATGGCTTCGGAAACGTCCATCACTACAGGTTTTTTCGCTTGTATGCTCTGCCTGAACAACAGCTTATAATCGGTATCTATACCAAGGTTTGCCTCGGGGCCATTTCCTACGACAATCAGGTTGAAGGCCTTGCCTAGATTGGTATATTCCCCTTCGGTATCGATTATTAGGAACGGAAGGTGCGCCCTTGCTAGCTCCTCTGCCAAAACGCCTATGAGGAACGATTTACCGGAGCCGCTCTGCCCTATGACGCAGCACCTGCCAGTCATTACCTTTTGGGCGTCTATGTCAAACCCTTCGGAGATATTGATTTGCATCGTTTTATTATGGCTCCAAATATTAAATAAGATTAAGCCTGCTTAGCTGCTTATGAAGTTTGCAGTTAGGGCAGAAGGTGATTTTAGGGATATCTGCGTCTGTATCGCATTCGCGTTCGCTATGCTGGAGTTGGGAGACTCCAATATCCATTCGTTGAACTGGTACCCATTGGGCGTTATCGCGTATATTGTGTAATTCCCCTGCTCCAATGGCACAGTAACCTCGTTGCTATAGCTTATCCCGTCAATCACTATTCTGGCTATGCTTGGCTGGGCGTATAGCGAAAGATTTATCAGCTTCGCTGCCCCTGGAGAAATTTCCTGGATGGAAGTTCCCGTTGAGGTATACGGGCCCGAGCACGATTTTCCGCTGCAGGTATAGTAGCTTACCTTAAACGTGTCGCTTACGCTGCTGTACATCTTAGGCTCTACCGGCCCGTATATGTCGGCGTAGCATATTACTTCGGTGCCTGGATGGGCAATCTGCGGACCGCAGCTTCCTGTGCTGTTCAGGACGCCGGACTGCCCGACGTTCAAGGTAGTAACGTTGAACGGGTCCTTCGTGAAGTTAAGCGTTACGCCGAGGTTGTTAGTGAATATCAAGGTAAACTTTATGGGTTCGCCGGAATTAATAGCAGGAGCAAGATATGTATGTTGGCAGAGCATTAAAGGTTCGATATTGCAACTGGAGCCAAGGTATTGTGCCGGGGAAAAAGGGCCGGTCATGGCAAAAACGAGCGCAACTACCATCGCTATCAGGATTATCGCCCATGAATATACGCTGAGCATTTCTATTGCCGATTGGGCGCGCGCCTTTATGAAGGCTATCGAATGTAAACCCTTGGTTTTTCGCATCGATATACTGCTTGAATCAGCAATTATTTATACCTGACATGCTACCAAAGGCGATGGATAGAGGATTAGTTAGACCGGCAGCGCAAAGCATAAATATAAAAAAAGGCTTAATAAGGAATGAAGGTGGTGCGATGAGCAAAACAGAAAAGGGCACTAAGAAGAAGACAAAAGCGGAACTCAAGGCAAGGATAAAAAAGAGGTACAGGTCTACCGACGCGCACAAGGAACTATATTCTAAGGAGTATCACGAAGTGAAATACTCTAAGGAGCACATATGCCCCATCTGCGGAAGCAGGATCGATGAGAACGGGATGTGCGCCTGCGGCGCAGGGGATTCATAATCCCGGCGCAAGCCGCGCATGCTTATGCCAAGATATTTAGCCTTTATAAGGCATAGGTATGTGTGGAACGCCCAAAGATTCGCACTGAAATAATCAACCAGATAACCGGAGCCGGCAATACCTTGGAAGACAGGTATTGGCTGCTTGTGAACTCAAGGCTATCCGTTGACGAACTGGCAGAGGTTGCTATGCATACAGAACTGCCGACGTTATCGTGCAAGGCTTTTTCTATGATAAAAGATGAGGGGCTAAGGTGCGAATTGCTCGGAAGGATATTTGACGAAAAAACCCATGGAAACCTTGAACTGATAACCCGCGAAGCTGTTTCTGGAATAGAGGACAAGGGATTGCTTTGGGACCTGTATACACGCAAGAGCACTCCTCTCAGGGTAAAGGCGTATTTGGAAGACGAGATAAACGGCAGATGGAAAGACGCGCCAAAAATATCCGAAATAATACGCGTCGAAAAAAAGTGAAGTTGTAGGTTTACTGCTTTACAGGTCGGTATTTTTTATTTTGTGTCCAAGCTTCTGCGCCTTGGCCCTGAGATGTTCTTTTACTATGCTGTTCGTGGGTTTTATGTGTATGCCGTAAGGCTCCACGTCTATGCCATGCCTGCGAAGGCCTTCAACTTTTTTCGGGTTGTTTGTCATTAGCCTTACCTTTTTCACGCCGAGCTCCTTTAGTATGGCAGCCGCCACCGTGAAATCCCGGTTTTCTGGCGGAAGCCCAAGCTCTTCATATGCATCGTATATGCTGAATGTCTTTCCGTTGCGCTTGACAGGCACAACCTTTCCGTTCTTCCACTCAAAGGCTTTTCGGTAGGCCATTATTTTATTGGTTATGCCATTTCCGGCGCCTTCTTGGTCCAGGTATATGACGATGCCACGGTGCGCCTTGCTTATGCGCTTCATCGCCTCGTCGAGCTCCTCCCTGCATTCGCAGTTGGTGGCATGGAAGAGCTCGCTGGTGCCGCACGAGCTATGCACCCTCAACAGTATCCGGGCCGCACCTTTGAGCGTTTTCCTTGCATCTCCGAACACAGCCACGCTGTGCACGTGGCCGTTGCTCAAGTCGCCGAATACATAATATGTTACGCTGCCGTATTCCGTCGGCAGCGGCGTGCTTGCCAGCATTTTGACTATTGGAGTATGCCTTGCCGTCGCACTGGCGAGGTTGGCCATTTCCACTTTCGATGGGTCTTCCCACAATTTCTCGAAAAGCGCGCGGTTTTTGTTATGGCTTATCAAAACACCCTTTTCGATTCTATCAGCTTTGCTATGCTCGTCGACGGGCTCCCGTTTTCTTCTATCTCCTGCTCTGCAGGGTACTTTTCCATGTAGTTCGGAATGTTCGCCTGCAGCCTCTCCTCGAATGTGGGTATGTGCTCGTTCTTGTAGAACAACCCTACTGGTATCCTGTCTTCTGGCATGTACGCATTCTTCAGCGCCTGCGTCATCTTCGCCATAGTCTCGGACGGGTCGTGGACCTCTGGATCGTCCTCGAGCTTGAATATCCTTTCCTTGTACCACTCATTGGTGTTTATGTCGTTGTATGTAGGGCATGGTTGAAGTATGTCTATCAAGCCCATTCCCTTGTGCTGTATAGCCTGCTTTATCAGCTCTTTCGTAAGCGTGGTATCGTAGGCAAAGCTCCTGGCTACGAATGTATACCCGGACGCGACTGCGAGCGCTACGGGATTTATCGGCCCGTTTATGTTTGGTTTTGGAAGCGCCTTTGTCTTTTCCCCCATCGGCATCGTAGGGGCAGCTTGGCCCTTTGTCAACCCGTAAACCCTGTTGTCGTGGACTATCATAGTCATATCGGCATTGCGCCTTCCCGCACTTACAAAATGGCCCACGCCTATCCCGAAAGTGTCCCCGTCTCCCGCATCTACTATCACCTTCATGCTCGGGTTTGACAATTTTATGCCAATTGCGAACGCAAGGGCCCTTCCATGGAGCGTGTGCACCCCTGATATTGGTCCGCCGACAAAATGCGGGAGTTTGCCAGAACATCCTATACCTGAAACTATCACCGCGTCGGTGAAGTCAAGCTTGAGCTCGGCAAGCGCCGACTCTACCCCCCTTAATATCCCGAAGTCCCCGCAACCCGGGCACCAGTCGTTGAATTCTACAGCTTCATTTACCTCCATTCAAAACCACCTTCTTAGTATCGTTTTTCATTATATCCCTTACCGCATTCGCTATTTCGTCCTTTGCCATGGGCCTACCGTTCCACTTCAATATGTAGTGCGTCGGGCTTATCAAAAGGCTTTCTGTCATTATCTCGGCGCCCTGTGCATTGTAATTGTTTTCAACGGCTATTATGCGCTTTTTGCCTTGAAGGGCCTTGCCCACAAGCTCCTTCGGGTATGGGCTGAACAACCTCACCTGCAACATTTCGACATTTATGCCGTCAGCTTTTAGGTCTTCCATCGCATCCAGGATTGCACCCTTCGGGGAACCCCACGTCAACAGAACCGTATCGGAGTTCCCGACTATGTTGGCCTTCTTATCATCAGGGATGGATTTTGAAGCGGTGTCGAGCTTTTTGATCCTCTTTTCGTACATCTGCGTCCTGTTTGAACTCGCTTCCGTTATATGGCCGTATTCGTTGTGTTCGTCGCCGGTATAATACATTTGCGCATGGCCCAAGAAAGCCCTCGGAGATATCCCGTCTTCGGTAATCTCAAACCTTTTATAGGCTTCAGGTTCTTCGGGAAACACTATCTTGCCCCTTTCGAGTTTTGCGGAACCCATTGCAAGCGTGGATTCGTCCATGACCGAATATGCATTGGCCAGCGTCTTTTCTATGATATGTATTACAGGCGTCTGGCATACCTCCGCAAGGTTTAAGCCCAATATTGCGTCTTCGAATACCTCAGCGTGGTCCCCAGAGGCTATAACTATCCTTGCGAATTCGCCATGGCCGGCATTCAAAGCCAGTTTAAGGTCCGATTGGCCGCTCCTTGTCGGCAGGCCCGTAGCCGGAGAACCCCTCATGTAATATGTTACCATTACCGGTACTTCGTTCATGCCTGCCCAGCTTATCCCTTCGTTCATCAACGAGAAACCAGGCCCGGATGTTGCCGTGGCGGATCTTGCTCCAGTAAGGGCGGCTCCGTTGGCTGCATTTATAGCGGCGAGCTCGTCTTCTGTCTGAAGCACTACGATGCCGCGCTTGTCTCCTTTGCCGGAATCGAGCAGCTGGTTTGCTTCTATATAGGTGCTCTCGTCGCTGGCAGGGGTTATTGGATAGTATGATTGGAACCCTAGGCCGCCGTAGATTTTTCCTATGGCGGATATTGTGTTGCCATCGAGCTGTACCCTGTGGCCCTGCTTCGGCAACTCTTTTAGGCTGTAGGCGCTTTTTGCCTGTGCAAGCCCAGACTGCGCAGCCAGAGTGTTCAAGTTTAGGAATTTTTCATTTTTGGAAAACGCAAACTTTATTGCATCTAGCATTCCCTGCTGGTCCAGCCCCAAAAGCCCGAACGATACGCCTGCGCAGAGCATGTTGCGCGCCTTCTCTGCAATGAACGGGTCCATCTTTAGCTGGTTTATTATGTTCTTCATCAGGGGCCCGTAATCGACCGCTATCGTCTTTACCCCCTTGCCGTTTAGGTATTTTACTATGTCTGCTATTGTTAAGCCAAAGCCTGCCTTTTCCAATATTGCCGCCTGCTCCTCGGCTATCTCTGGCTCCAACGACCTTACCTTGTCCATTGACATCGGCTCCAGAGCCTTGTCGTATATCAACCAGTCCTTGACCTCGTCAAAATGTTGGAAAACAGTTTCGGCATCAAAAGTAGCAAGTATGTTTACCTTTGTCTCTATGCTGTGCTGTGGGGCGTCGCTTATTACGACATTGAAATAGCTGTGCCTCCCTTTTATATTCGAAAAATACTCCCTGCTGCCGTATATGTAATACCCGGCTTTTGCAACGGCGTTTCCGAAAATATTGGCGGACGTGTCTACCCCAGTGCCCTGGGCCCCGCCAATCATCCAACTTAATCTCATTTTTTCACCGAATACTTTTTGATTCCAAAACCTCTAATACCTTATCATCAAGAGATACGTTTCAGCTACAAGGCACTCACTTGAATTCGCGCTGGCAGGGTTCCACAGACGGATATTATAAAAGAAAAGTATAGATATTTGGACGCACACCAAAGAAAGCAAATCTTAAAACGGTGTCGTTAATGGAGCATAAGAAATTGCATAAGAATGAAAGGCATGTCGTCCACTCAACAGCTACGGTTTACGCTTCGGAGGCGTTGATAAAAGAGTTTGAATTTTATAAGGAGTACGGCATAGTCACTACCGAGGTTCACAAATCGGCTTTAAACGATGCTATTGAATTAATGAAAAAGGACAGCGATAGGATAGCATCTTTCTTGAAAGGTGACACCTTCGAAATAGGTGATCCGGAACCGAAAACCGAAGAAGATTACAATAATCAATCCACTGCGGCACTGTTTTTCAGGCTACTAAGGGCCAACAACGTAGAAATGAAACCTGAAAATATATACAACATAGTAAACTTTTCTTTAGAGTATTTGGAATCGAATGCAAAACGTATATATTATAGTTGGGTCAAGATTACCAGAAGCGCGATGCTGCGATCATATTTTGAAAACCTGGCTTCTGGCAGAAAGGATGTATCGCAAGAGATAGCTTTTGAATCCGCAAGGCTCGAGGGATTCAAGAGGGATATAAAAATACTGTTCAGGATGGAAAAAGAAGGAAGCGATTGACAAGTATAGGTCTTGTACGAAACTCACGACACCTTCTTTAAGCCGTCAATCACTTCTGTTATAAATTTATCAGCTGCGCTTTTTATCATGTTATTGCCCATCGCAGCGGCTATTCCGCCGACGTTTACATCAGCGTCCCACGAGACCGAGGAGGCATTTTTGCCGGCTTCTTTCAGTTCGAATTTGGATAGGAAATCTATCGATGTGCCTGCGCCGCTTCCCACCCCTTTAAGTTCTACATGATCTATCTTAGGGGTGCCCAAGACGCGTATTTTAACATTGAACTTGCCTTTTATGAAGGAGTAGCCGACCATCACCACCATTTTGACCCAGTCTCCTTCTTTTTCATAGCTTTGAATCCCTGGAACAAGCTTGGCGATTTCCTCGGGATTGGAGAGTATTTTATATAATTTTTCCCTGTCCATGCCTATGGTGGAATTACCCTGTAATTTCATGAAAGCACCTAGTCCGTTGATTAGTGTACATGCAAAAGATAAATATGGGCCCAATAATTCCGTTTATAATTATACAAGCAGAAGTTTTAACGGCTTAAATATATTATTTGCCAAAGCTAAGTGGGGTTGTCAAGATGCTTCCTAAAAGTTTCGATTACGTTGCTCCGGAAAGCCTTGAAGAGGCAATAAAGATAATCTCTTCTGATCCATATTCAAGAGTGCTTGCTGGGGGTCAGTCGCTCATCCCGATGATGAAACTTAGGCTAGCCTCCCCCGGACGTTTGGTTGACATATCTAAGATAAAGTCGCTCTCGGGGGTTTCGGAATCCAAGGAATCCCTAAATATTGGCGCTATGGAAAGGGTCGCGGAATTGGCAGACAGCCAAAAGGTAAAGAAAATGGTGCCCGCATTGCATGATGCGGCATCAGAAATAGCTGACGTACAAATAAGGAACATGGGAACGCTTGGCGGAAATATTTCAAACGCAGACCCGAGCAATGACATGCCAGTCGTAGCCCTCGGATGTGGTGCTAAAATGTTGATAAAAGGCAAATCCGGGGAGCGGGAGGAGCCTTCTGATTCTTTTTTCTTGGGCCCGTATACCACAAAGCTTGAACAGGGTGATATACTTGTTCGCATCGATTTCCCATTGAATGGCAAGGGTTCGGGTAGCGCCTACTCTAGAGTAAACAGAAGGGTGGGTGATTACGCATTGGCGTCTTGCTGCGCTATGTTAAAACTCGATGAGAAAGGATTGTGCATTGGAGCACGGATAGCAGTATCTGGCCCTGAAAAGGCTGTAAGAGTTGAAATGGCTGAAAAGCTCATTATAGGGAAAACCGTTTCAAAAGAGTTGTTTGCGAGAGCCGGAAAGTCAGCTAGCGAATCGATTTCCGTCGAAGACAGCTATTACGCCTCAGCCGAAATAAAGCGCATGGCAATAGCCCACGCCGCAAGTGAAGCGCTTGAAAAGGCGTATGCACGGGCAAAGAGCAACAGGTGAAAAACATGGAAGCAATGAATGTTAAGATAACGATAAACGGGAAAGAACATTCGGCAAAAGTGGAAACAAGGCAGCTTTTGGTGCATTTCATAAGGGAAAGTGCTGGCCTTACAGGTACGCACGTAGGCTGCGATACCAGCAATTGTGGGGCATGCACAGTGCTGCTTGACGGCAAACCAGTAAAGTCGTGCACTGTACTAAGCGCACAGGCAAATGGCAAGGAGGTCACCACCATAGAAGGCTTAGGCAGCATCAAGGGCATGGACAAACTCCAAAAGGCGTTCATAAAGCACGACGGATTGCAATGCGGTTTCTGCACCCCTGGAATGATAATGGAAGCGCATTACTTGCTTAAGAAAAATCCGAATGCAAGCGAGGAAGAGATAAGGTCCGGAATCGACGGGAATCTATGCAGGTGCACCGGCTATGTGGGTATAATCGAAGCCATAAAAAGCGTGCAGAATGGTGCTGATAATGGAAAGGCTTGAACGTTTTGTAAGGGGAATGGGACAGTACGTGGACGACATAAAGGTTGAGCATCCGCTTTACATGGCAGTCGTAAGAAGCCCTTATGCAAGGGCAAAACTCATCAATGTCAAAGGCGGAGTCTCGGCAGCGGATTTTGACGCAAAACTTGCTTCTGTAGGCGAAGGAGCGCAGGGGCGCGATTCAAACCCTGCGGCGCACCCGATATTTGCAAAAGGATTTGTTAATTACGTAGGGCAACCTGTTGCTGCGGTTTTCGACGAAGACAGATATAAGGCAGAAGACCAGTTGGAAAGCGTGGATGTGGATTATGAGCCTTTGCAACCGGTTGTTAGCCCAGAAGCCGCGATAGATTTTGAACCAATACACGAAGGAATGAAAAGCAACATAATAAGCGATAGATATCTGGGAAAGGATTTTGCCGACGGCGCTGAAATAGTCTTGGAAGACAGGCTCGAAAACCACAGGATAGCGACCAATGCGATAGAGACAAGGGGCATCCTTGCGGATTTTACAGAAGGAAGGCTTATTGTCCACGTTTCAACGCAATCTGTTTTCAGCATAAAACGCGGGCTTGCAGGCACGCTTGGGCTTCCAGAAGAAAAAATAAGGGTAATACAGGCAGATACGGGAGGGGGCTTTGGCCTTAAAGGAGGGCTACAGCCAGAACACGTCATAGCAGCTTACGCCGCCATGAAATACAAAAGGCCGGTAAAATGGATAGAGACAAGAATAGAGCATCTTATGGCAGCCAACCAAGGCAGGGGTGCAATAGGAAAAATGAGGCTTTATGCAAACAATTCCGGAAAGATACTAGGAATAAAAGGCACAATAATAGTCGATGCGGGAGCATACGCAGAGGGATTGGCAGGGTTTGCGCCTGGATTCATAGCGCATCAACTAACTGAACAATACGGAATAAAAAATGGATATGTTAGGGCCATGAGCGTACTTACCAACAAGGCCCCGTACGGGCCGTACAGGGGAGCTGGAAGGCCGGAGGCTGCGTTTTTCATGGAGCGCATGGTAGACATGCTTGCGGACAGGCTTGGTATGGACGACGCCGAAATACGCCTGCTTAACTCCACCGATAAACCATTTACATCGCCTTTTGGCATGCACATAGAAGCCTCAAAGCCGTTTATGGAAAAGGCGCTCGAGGCGCTTGATTACAGAAAAATGAAAAAAAGCAAAGCTGGCATAGGCTTCTTCGTACTGGTTCCAGGGGCAGCACCTGGCGAAGGCGTGAGACTGGCAGTAAAGGATAAAAAGCTCCATGTCTGGCTGGGAAGCAATCAGCATGGACAAGGGCACGACTTTTTTATAAAGAAGCTCGTCAAAGAGGAGCTTGGCATTGGCGAAAACGAGATGGTAATCGAAGTGCCTGATACAGACAATATACGTTCCGGAATAGGGACTTGGGGAAGCAGATCGGCAATGGTGGGCGGCTCGGCATTGGTGGATGCTGCAAGGCATATTAAAGATGAGGTAAAACGCAAGAACGGCAAATATTCTAAGGCGCTCCTTCTTCATGGCAATTATGATTATTTTGAATTTTACAAGTTCGATGGCGAAATAAACTCGTTCGGGGCCAACCTTGCAGTTGCTGGAATTGGGCCGGTTAACGAAGTCAGGGCGCTTGAAGTTCGTGCGTTTTATGATGTGGGAAGGGCCTTGAGCAAGGAAATGGTAAAAGCGCAAATAGAGGGAGGAATGATACAGGGGGCAGGCCAGTTTATAGGCGAAGGGGTTATATACGACGAAAACGGGCAGCTTTTAACCGCCAGCATATCGAATGCTGGAGTTATGCGTGCGACGAAAGCGCCAAAATGTGTTGTCAAGATAATCGAAAATCCTTCGGATCTCCCTGACAAGGCAAAAGGGCTTGGGGAAGCCCCCACAATTGGCACTCCTATAGCGTTGATTCGCTCGCTGGAACACATAAGCGGTAAGCGCTTTAGCACTACTCCAGTAAGGCCAGAGGACCTCATTTGATTTGACAATTGTTGGCTTTTTTTAGCTTTTTTATTTCTAGGTTTTTGAAAAAGATAACGCCTTATAGAATAAGGCCAAGGATTCCTATTTTGTATTCATAAAAAAATAAATACGAAATATAAAGCGAAGCATAAAAACATGTTTTTAATAAATCGGATGCGTGAAAATAGATGGGATTAAAGCTTTTGAAAAAAAACGAAATAAAAAGCGAACCAATTCAGAAAGCATATAAATATTATAAAAAGAAATTATCCGTATGTCAAAGTATGGTAAGACCAAGTCAGAAATGTTGCGCCTTATAAGTCAGCGCAAGGACACGCTCAGTGCTATAAGCGCTGAGCTAAACCTTGCGCCTTCTACCGTAAGCAAGCATCTCGACGAACTACAAGAGCTTGGAGCCATAAGGCTGGTGGAAAGCGAATACGCTAAAAAATGGAAGCATTACAGGATAAATTCCGATTTTGAAGGCGAGTTCCCGGAAACCATTGCAGCGAAAATAAACTACAGCAGAAGCCAAAAGCCCAAATACGCCTTTGCAGGTTTTCTGATTATAGCTGCAATAGCTGGTCTGCTCGCCTTTATGTTTTTCAATGCAGGTTCGAATAGCACTGTTCCGGTTGCTATAACCGACCCGCCATATCTCCCAGCCGGAACCACTTCCGTAAGCGTAAATTATTCATCGATAGTCTTGAATTACAGCTATAGGAGTAAAAATTATACAGCAATAATAAACGCCAGCGGCGCGCTGAACGTCACGAAGTTGGTAAACGTCACAAAGGTCATAGCGCTTGCAGACATAAGGAAAGGATCTAAGATAACCGGTATTTCAATAAATATAAGCTCTGGAGAAATAACCATAAACAATTCGACTTACAATCTAACCATACCAATAAAGCACTTCTACACACCCGTAGTAAGCAATGCAACGGTAAATTCTTCCACATCGGTACTTATAGAGCTATCGAGCATAGTTGTTCCATATTTCTCGCCTGGCTCCCAAAGTCCAGAATCGTTTGCATTCGTCCCTAAGTTTTCAGGAATGACCGGACCTGGGATGCAATATATGGAATTTGTAAAGGGCGACCAGGCCGGCGGCATGAAGTATATAGGGAACATGACGTTTCCCATAAACAATTATTGGAAGAGGCCGGGAATGCCTTTCAACCAGCAGCCGAGCATCAAGATAGAAAATGTTTCTACGCGCGACTCGAATGGCACCTCCGGATTTAATGTCGTAGTAAAGAATACAGGGAACTCTACATTAAACGTAAGCGGCATAGCCATACTTTCTTGCAATGCGCAGGATTTAATGGAAAGAAACACAGACATCATAGGGCGTAATGGAAACTTTGGATCCGGAGGCAGGTTTTACAGCATTAAAAACGGCACGCTCACGATAAACATGACAAACATTAGTGCTGGAACTTCCAGACCATTTTTTGAGAACATAAGCGTCAACGGATCAAAAGGCATAAGGAGGGTAGTCGTAATTGATAACGTAGGAAAACCAGATATGTTTAATATGGACGGACAGATGCAAACGCCATTCTTAGGGATAGCGTTTGGAGTACTGAACAATGGGACCTTGGATAATTCTTATTGGTACATGCCAATGCTTGGAAACGGCTATGCAATTGCGCCTGGGAAAAATTTCAGGTTAGAATATAGTTCTAATTCGAGTTCCTTGCAAGGAAAGGTGCTATATAATATAACATCAAGCCCGGATTATAGGATAATTGTCATGAGCTCGAACGGGATGCTGCTTTACGATTCGAATTCAAGCTCGCCGGACTGCGATAAAATGCCGTGATACGATGGTACAAAAAAACTCTGAGACTGTGATAAGTTTTGATAATGTCCAAAAGGTGTACTCAAACAAGTCGGGCATGACTTATGTTGCATTGAGAGGAATAAGCTTCGAGATAAAAAGAGGGGAATTCGTAGCAATAATGGGACCTTCTGGCTCAGGGAAGACAACAGTATTGGATTTGATAGGCACGCTTGACAGCCCTACTGCCGGGACAATAACCATATCTGGGAAAAGGGTTACCGAAATGAGCAATTCCGAGCTTGCTACGTTGAGAAACGAGGAGATAGGGTTTGTTTTCCAGTCATATAACTTAGTTCCATACCTCTCAGCAATTCAGAACGTAACGTTGCCCACGCTGGTATCAAAAAGGCGCGGTGAAGAAGTGATGCGCACCGCTGCGAAGCTCCTTGAAGAGGTTGGATTAGCGGGAAAGTTCGAAAAGAAGCCAAACGAATTGAGCGGAGGCGAACAGCAGAGGGTTGCTGTAGTAAGAGCATTAATCAACAACCCAAAAATTTTGCTTGCCGACGAACCGACAGGAAACCTTGATACAAAATCGGCAATTGCCGTACTGCAGATACTGGCAAGGGTAAACAGGGAATACGGCACCACGATAGTGTTAAGCACTCACGACCCTGAAGTCGGAATATTCGCCAAGAGAAGGATCTTTATAAGAGACGGGATCATAACCAAGGAGAACATGATGCAAAAGCTTAGCGAAACAAAAAAACTTTGATTGCATTTATATGATGTATAATGAAACGATGTGGTAAAAATGAAGAGATATATGTTAATCGGCGCCCTGGGCTTTCTGCTTATGACGTTTATGTTTGGAGTAACTTCGGCTTCCCCTACCAACGCATCGTGCGTAAACCCGAATACAATAACGAGTTTCAATATAGTGGGAGTTAAATGGGGCTTGCCGCAATCGCAGAACGCGAACATAGGTTCCAACCAGTCCAATGAAGTGAGCAGTATTGCAGCCGGGCCTGGGCAAAAAGGAGTTCCGATAACGATAACAGTTGATAACAATAACAACTGCGAACTTGTCGACGTTCAAGCGAAAATGCCGTTGGATTCGTACTTTACAACGACAAATGGTTCGTCTACTGCGGTTGACTCGATACAGAGCGTTCAGCCTTTTTCGTTCTTCAATGTGGTTTACTATCTAGACATCGCGAACAACACACCGGTTGGCCCTTATGGGGGAGAATATGAAACTCTAAACCTTTACTGGAACTATACGAATAGCAATGAGGGTTATGAATACTCGAGGAGCTTTTTGATACCGATGAAGGGTTCGGACAACCTTTATTTTAATACCTCCCAGCAGCTGATTGCAGGTAAGATTTCTAATATATCGATAAGCGTGAGAAATGAGGGTACAGGGTATGCTTATTCGATACAGCCTTCTGTAGCTTCTAGTTCAAGCATAAGCCAGGCAGGGCGGGCGACAAGCATAAGCGTGCTTATCCCTAATGCAACAGGGAAAGTGACCATACCTGTTTACGTTTCCCCGTCTGAGGCAGGGTCAACAATCCCAGTAACGTTCGACATTGACTACCTCAACGCATACGGCTACAATGTGACGCAGCCGGTCACATTCGGCATGTATGCAGTGCCTGCACCGAACAAGGTTTCCATTGGAATGTCGTCCAATGAGATAACCATAGGGCAGCTCCAGAATGATTCGATAATGATATACAACAATGCAAGCTCTTCTATCTCGAATGTTTCCGTCACGTTAACTGCCGCATCGCCATTGACGCTTATAGGCAGCGACGGGTATTATACAATAGGGTCAATAGCTTCAGGCAAAAGCGCGGCCATTCCAGTTGAACTGTACATAACTTCGTCCACTGACGTGGCTACTTTGGAAGCCCAGCTAAGCTATGTGCTTGACGGCCAGGAGTATTCGGTGACGCGTTCCTTGAGCCTGCTCTCGCCAGGGTATGTTAACATAACGAACACCGGCACTACGCAGCTGCCTGCTACGGCAGAACCTGGTTCTGTTGTCTCGTTGACCGGAACGCTTCTTAATACCGGATCCATATCCGCTAGCGCGGTAACGTTGATTGCGCACAACGAGTCGGGCATATCGGTTTTGGGGGACAATTCAACGTTCCTCGGCAGCATTGGCACATATTCGCCAACCGCTTTTACTGTGAGCCTGACATTGGGAAAGAGCATAAAACCCGGTACGTATGAAGTGCCGATAACCTTGGATTACATAAACAACCTCAACCAAAAGGAAAGCGAAAACATTGAAATGCCTTTGATAGTATCCTCGTCAAGCACGAGCGGATTCTCCGCAAGCGCTTATGGCTCGGCCATAGCAAAGTACAGGAGGGGCTCGGGCTCAGGCCTGCTTTATGCGATAATAGCAGTGATTGCAATAGCCGTAGTTGGTGGTTTCTTTTACAAAAGGCGCAGCCACAGGAAGGCGAAGAAGCAGTCTAAATAAAGGCAAACGGTTGATGGTGCACTTATGAATCCGAAAGACGTGTTGAAGCTAAGCATACAGGGCATGTCCCAGCGCAAGCTTCGCACCGGGCTCACTGTGCTTACCGTAATGATAGGAGTAGCAACAATAATTGCCCTTATATCGCTTGTCACTGGAGTAACGGCAAGCATAACGCAGTCCCTGGACACCATAGGCCCTACCACAATATACATGTCGGCTTCAGGCCCTGACGGGTTTTTCACGGATGCGCAGATAAGCGAAATAGAATCACTGCCGAATGTTAGCTCTGTTATACCAATACTCAGGTTTTCGGCGAACATAACTACTAGCACCGGTTCGAGTTCCGAAACTGTGCTTGGCATAGAGAATTCTAGCCTTGCTTCGGTACTGGGCAAACTGAACATAGCGGAAGGCGTTCCTTACAACGATTCTGGAAACAACCAGGCGCTGCTTGGTTACAGCATAGCTAACCCCACAACAGGTTCAGCGCCAAACATAGAATTGGACCAGCCGCTTTACCTTTCAAATGTAAGGGCCGCTACTGGGACTAAGACTGTGCCCATAGTGCCCACTGGTATATTGGGGGATTACGGAACCTCTTTCTTCGTGGACCCTGATACTACAATATTCATGCCGCTTACCGAGGCTGAAAGCATAATCAACAAATATTCCTACAACGTTCTTGTAATAAAAGCTTCGAGCTTGAATTCTACGTCGGCGCTCACAACAGTTCTTGATGATATATTTGGCAACAGCGCCATAATACTTTCAGTGCAAAGCATAACCTCGACTGTGTCGTCCATAACCGGAACATTGGGATTGCTGCTTGGGTCTATAGGCGGAATATCGTTGATAGTGGCTGGAATAGGCATACTTAGCATAATGATGGTATCCGTTTCTGAAAGGACAAAGGAAATAGGAATACTTAAGTCAATAGGCTTCAAACAGCGCGATATAATGCTGCTTTTCCTTTCCGAAGCAATCATGATAGGGGTAATAGGCGGCGCCGTAGGAATGGTCGCTGGAGCAGGCGGATCGTATATATTGCCTGCGGCGCTGTCGCACAGCTCGGGCTCAACCGGATTTTCTTCAAGCAGCGCCACAACGCATTCCGGGTTCTCAGGGGCGGGAAGATTTGGTTCGGGGGGCGCAGCGGGCGGCGGATTTGGGGGAAGCGCTGGATTTGGCGGTGCCGCCGGAGGGGCTTCAAGCGCTTCCGTGAGCTTCAGCCCGGTAATAACCGTGCAAACGCTGTTATTGGCATTCGGAATAGCCATATTGATAAGCATAGCTGCCGGGCTTTACCCTGCGTGGAGGGCCTCGAAGGTCGACCCGATAATGGCTTTAAGGAGCGAATAAGCGTATTTCAGCTTTTAGCCACAACAAGGTTTGCAGATATGGCGCACGCGCCCATCATATACGCCTCTTTTGCATTGCAATTCAATAGGCAGCTTAGGTCGACATAGAGAGTATTGGAATCCTTGAAAGAATAGCTTCCCATCCTGTCTTCAGGATTTGCCCTTGAATAGGATTCCAAAAACTTCCCATGGGGAAGATAGTTTATATATATTACATCGCAATGCTTGCCGCACGACTTTTCGAAGCCTTTCCTAAAACTCTTTAAATTATTCAATGCCTTTTTAATGTCGAAACTTGTATCGTTTTCTACCATAGCATCAATAATACCGCAGCTTACTTTATATTTACCGTTTTCTGTCTGATTGGAATGCCATGGCAGTAAGGGGCAATGCGTAAATAGGCCGTTTAAACGCCTTTCACAAGCTATTTAAGCCCATAGGGCTTCCTCAGCTGGCTTAAGAGCTTGGCCATGCTCTTGTGGCCCAGGCTTATTGTAACGATGGCGAATATCGGAAGGCCTATGAGCCCTGCCAGATGCACCAGGCTTATGTTGAGATATGAATATATCAGGATTAGCGCAATTGCAAGGAAACCGAGCCTTATGTTCATTAGGTATGCCATGCGCTTAAGGCTTCCGCGCATCTTGGGCTGGTCCAAGGCCCTCGCTTTGGTATAGTAATAGATTTCCAAAAACATGAAAACAGCGACAAAAAGGCACATGTCAAAGCCTATTATAGAGGTGCCAGTGGCTACCTTTAGCTTTATATCAACGAATTTGGAAAAGTAAAGGTACGACATTATAGAGGCCATATAAGTAGATATTACCGCAGAGAGGAATACGTATTCCATCCTTATCGCGCCATTTGTCACCTTTTTTAGGTACCCGAAATAGTAGCCAGCGCCCCATATTAGCAATGCAACAACAAGGAAATTCGACACGATGCCTATGAAAATTCCGCCCTGCGATGCGGCAAGAAGGCAGTTTTCCAATGGATTAAATGGCGCCGTGGCAAGCAGAAACGAATTGTTCAGGTTTGGATTAGCGCAACTGCCCTCGAAAATGGCAACTATGAAGTATATAGACATGAAAATGAGCGCGTATTTTGCACCGGTTGCTGCGTAGGCGAAACCGTTTGCTTTCTTTCCCATTTTTGCACCAAAAAGCTGTACAAAAGGATTTTATTGCAAAAATATAAATAATAAAAAAAGGAGTATTGACTCTTGGCATTTGCATGAACATGGAATTTACATCTATGGGCCCCTATTTCTGGATGGAGAATTATTTTGACGAAAGCTTGGCTTCAGAGCTTGCAGTAGAAAAGGCAATATACGATTCGATAGCCAATGACTCAGATTTTAGAATATTCGCAATAGGACTATATGCTAAGGACTTGGACAGGCTTTCATCGGTATTAAAGGATGTTGTATCGTTTGAATCCGTAAGGGTGTTTTCCGATTCGGTCACTCTTGCAAAAAACGCATCAGAGCTTGGCGATTACGCTACGATCGAAAAAGATGCCAGAATGTCGGTGCTCATAACTAAAGGGCTTGGCTCCGCCGATCAGGAAGGCGCGATCTTAATACGCTCGTTTAGGAGGGCCGAAGGGTTGCTTGAATTAAGGGAGGGTTTGTTCAGAGCGTTAAGGGAGGATAAGGTTAACAGGCCTGGCAAATCGCACGAAAGGACAGAGAATATGTAAAATATGTCGTAGCTAACAAATGATTTTTAACAAAACCGCAACGCATAATACCGAATGTTCCGCTCATACCGCTTTACAATTGGAATAGTCAAGTATTTTATTAGTTTTTATTTATTGTATAAATAAGAGGGTGCAAGATATTGATTAATGCAAAACAAACTTATAAGAAAGCCCAATCCGCAATGGAATACCTGATAACGTACGGTTGGGCAATACTGATTATCGCAGTGGTAATATCGCTTCTTTACCTCTACATTGCGGTTCCCAAAGTCATCGTTCCTTCTACGTGCAGTTTCGTGACTGGCGCGGTATGCCAAGACCTCATATTCGGCACCAACACAACCACGCACGCAACCGAACTTGGTTTATTCATAACAAATTCAAGAAAGTATCCGGTATATGACCCCATGATTTATGCAAGCATAAACGGGAAGAATACCTCTGCCGTTGCGTGCAAACCATCGTTCGTATTGGCAGGAGGTTCCATAATATGCGTGCTACCCACTTCCGTGACTTCCACATTGGGGCAGTTCTTCTCGGGTGGGGTATACCTCAACGTTTCGTACTGCGGCCTTGCGCCAAATCCGAATTCGCCATCGTCATGCGCAACTGCTCCAAAAGAGACATACGCTGGAACCTATAGCGCGCACGCTGAACCACTTGTTTCGCCTAGTTATACAATAACGCTTTCGGTTCAAAATTCAACACAGCCATCTAACAACGCCAAGGACAAACTCACCGCAAGGGTTACCCTTCTGGGTTACCCGCAAAGCGGCGCAACCGTGAATTTCACCGCAACGTTTACAAAGAACGGTACCAACGCAATACCTCCCTATTCGTTCCAGAGCCAGTATGTTACCACTGGAACGAATGGTGAGGCCGTTGATTACATATGGGGGACAAAGGTTGCCAATGTTACAGTAACAGCAAATTATGCAGGGCTGAACGCGTCTAAGACAATAAACTTCGTCGCGGTAGTTCCTGTTTATTTCGCGATATCCAACATACCATCAAACCTGCAGAGTTCTACATCCGACATAGCGACAATAGACGGAGTCGGGTATTCGTATTCGCAACTTACAAAAAAGCCGACGTCCTTCGAGTTCGGGTGCAACACTACGCACACCTACGACTTCAATCCGATAATATACAACTCCTCAGGTACAAGATACGTATTCCAGAGCGTTTCAATAAACGGTTTCAGCTCCACTTCAAACTCTGGAAGCGTTACTGTCTCAACGTGCAAGACGCAGAACTTCACGGTAGACTACCTTCCGCAGTACGAACTGTATGAAGTTCCTTCGCCTTCCATCGGGGGCAGCGTATCCCCAGGAACCTCCTGGTATTATCCATCCAGCAGCGTTACGATATCCGAAACGCCAAACACCACAGGAGATTACATATTCGTAGACTGGACATGCAACGGCACCGGATGCTATTCCGGAACGGACACTAGCACCTCATTGACGGTAAACAATCCTATAAACGAGACTGCGATATTCAGCAGCACAACCACATCGACATCAACCACGTCAACATCAACGACAACGTCAACCACTTCTACCTCTACATCAACAACTTCTACATCCACATCAACCACGTCAACATCAACGACTACATCGACATCTTCAACAACTTCAACTACGACGTCTTCTACAACATCGACAACAACATCCACAACGTCAACATCCACGACTACATCTACCACTTCTACATCCACATCAACCACGTCAACATCAACGACAACGTCGACATCTTCAACGACATCGTCAACGACTTCATCTACAACATCGACGACAACGTCAACAACAACGTCCACAACAACTTCAACAACAACGTCAACAACAACATCGACATCTACAATATTGATAGAATCGTGCCTTGAATCTACTGGGTATGGTGGTGTTGGAGTGTGGGAGTATTATACAGATACCAACTGCGGATCCAGCACACCTTATTGTACAGCATATTCTGAAACATATTCATGTAGTTCAGACAATAACATTGGCGGTGGAAACGGTTGTACTGCAATATCTCCAGGGCAAGTGCCAAAGGGAGTTACCTCGAGCGGAACGTGTGAGACCTAAATGACCGATATCAATAACCTAAACGGAACGGATGCAACAAACGGATCCACACAGGGAGAAACGGCAAACGCGCAAAGCAAACCGGAAGAGCCTAAAATTGAAATTCAAGCAGGAGCTATAAATCCTGATTCGCAAATTAAAGATTTAAAAAGAATACATGCACACTACCTGTTTGCGATAATAGCAGTTATAGTTGCAGTAACAGTTATGTATGCAGCCTATTCTGTATACCAAAATGCACATATAAGCAGTGTACATAATGTGACTTCCACCATAACACAAACAAATACAAGCACAAGCAACATTGATGCATATATATATTGTGTGGGGAGTAGGGCGTATACCCCAAATAACCTAAGTTATTATGCACCGATATATACAAATGGCTCAGTAGGGAATTGGTTAAAGACGACGAATTACCCATATTTTGGATATGGATTGGATTGTTTTAGCAATGCAGGATACGTTTACTGCTTGCCGGCAGGCCAGGCAAATAATACTGAAAATAAAAATTTAAATTTGGCATATTATGCCAAGCTTTCAAGAAATGGCATTGGGAATTGGTCAGAGACGACGAATTACCCTATACCGTTATCTGGGGCCTTGTGCTACCCCTATAAAAACAGAGTTTATTGTGTTGGTGATGAAAGCAGCGTAGCAAAGAATCAAGTTTATTATGCCAACCTATCTGCAAATGGCATAGGGAACTGGATACAGACAACTTCGTACCCTATACCATTTTATGCAGCTAGGTGCGTTGCTTATGACAATTATATGTATTGCATAGGCGATGGTTACCATAATTCGTCAATCTCAAGCGAAAGCTATTATATGCGTCAGGTAAGATTTGCTAGGATATTGCCTAATGGAAGCATAGGAAACTGGACTGAGACTACCGATTATCCGCTGCCACTTAGCGGGTCTGGATGCTTGCCTTATGGCGGTTACATTTACTGCATAGGACCAGCAGTAAACAAATTAGCTACAGATACCTATTATGCGAAGATACTGCCAAACGGGAGCATAGGAAACTGGGCTAAGTCGGTAAATTACCCGATAGGATTTTTCGGTTCTATATGTACCGAGAACAACGGATTCATGTACTGCATAGGCGACGGCGAGACAGTGTTTGTAAATGGAACGATATCAAAAAGTTATTTCCCTTATGCAAATCAATCCTATTACGCCAAAATGACCACGAACGGATTTGTAAATTGGACAAGTATAACTAAGTACCCAATACCGTTTGCTTACTCTTCGTGTGTTGTTAACAATATATGATTTTATGCCAAAAAAAATAAAAAGGATTAAAAGAGCAAAAAACGGTTATAGAATATTTTATATAGCAGCAACTGTAATAGCCGTATTGTTTTTTGTATCAATCTTCTACAACGGTTTTTCCATTAATGCCAGTGTTGACTCTTGCCCTATGGCAATTCGCAATTTAAATGTATATGGATATCTATCGGGCACTTTTAGGGGTTTGTACTTAAATGGCACGCAGAACAGCAATTTCCAATTCGAATATGATGCATGCCATTTATATTATATCGATGGAAGTATAGGCAATTTTACATACCATACGGCAGGATTAACTTCAAATGCCTCAGTCTTGGGTCCGGTAACCCCTTATGCAGGTATGCTTTTTGTTCCGCTTTCTTCCCCATCCCCAAATTATACGTATGCAGCTAAAGCAGTAAATAATAAGACGTTTTGGGGCGGGATTTTGGCGCTTAACCTAACAACTGGAAAACAGGTTTGGGTTAAAATATTTCCAGACCAAATAATGACACAGCCATTAACGGCCAAAGGACTGGTATATGTTGGTTTAGGAAATGGATACGGTTCATATTATAATGAGACATTTAAAGATGGTAAATTTGTCGGACTTTCAGGCTTGAATGGCGTAGTAGCACTAAATACCACTACGGGAAAAATCGTCTGGTACGACCCAACGATAGTGTCGCATATGCCATCTTTTGTATATTATAACAACACTTTAATTGTAGTTCCAGGGGCAGGGGCAGGTAAAGATTCAATATTCCTGTATGCCCTCAACGCTTCGTCTGGAAAAGTAAAATGGAAGTTATTCATAGGTGGTTATTCTGCAATGTCGTCCCCAGTATTTGCAGGTGGAAACATATATTTTGGTACGGGGGAGGTAGGTAATTATCCAGAATTTTCCGGAAATAATTCCACAAACTTATTAACATACAACGACACATTTTTTGCAGTAAATCTCAGCACTAGAAGCGTCATATGGTCGCACAAGTTTAATTCTAACGACGGAACGCAGGATAGCTCGCCTATATATTATAACGGAATCGTGGTAACTGGATTCGATCCGCTCAACAGTTCGGCGGCTCCAAGCAACATTCCTGCAAACGTGGTAATAAATGTAAATCTGGCCGCATTCAACGCAAAAAATGGCAGCTTGCTTTGGACTTTTTATGAAGGCGCCGGTTTTCAAAACCAGTATATAAACCTTCCACCGCTTACCGCTTATGACGGAGTCGTTTATAGCGATACGGTGAGCGTCGGTAAGCTTTGGGCCGTAAATTTAACAACAGGTAAAGGGCTATGGTCCTTCAATACTGGAAAGGAATCGGGTAATGTCAATATATACGGTAGCCATATATACGTAAGCAACATGAACGGAACCCTTTTTGTACTCGACTTAAACGGTACCCTTTATAAAAAA
Organism: Candidatus Martarchaeota archaeon; assembly: GCA_023473395.1. Taxonomy (GTDB): domain Archaea; phylum Micrarchaeota; class Micrarchaeia; order Micrarchaeales; family Micrarchaeaceae; genus Micrarchaeum_A. The sequence goes on from JAMCYO010000032.1 coordinate 33,764, forward strand.
ATTAATATTGGGATTGGAGGAGGCCCTGAAAATCTTCTTTTTATGGGAAAGAATATTTTGATTTATGGCATTGGCAATAGCGTTGAATCAATTCCAGTAAGCAAACTTCTTAATTTGTCAAGCTAAAAAGGTTTGGCAGTAACAATTGGCACTGCTTATAATGGGTTTGGTTCTAGTCAAGACCTGTACAAAAGCAATATATACTTGAACCGGAGTTAAAAATCGTGAGTGATGTGTACCAATCACAAAAGCAGTAGGGCAGTTAACGCGTTGCAGTAATGTATACGCTCTTGTTTTTAACCTTTTCAATCTGAATATTAGCAGTGTTGTTTCTACCTGTTTTGCTACTTACAATGGGATGGTTTTATGATAACGACGAAATATGTGAGGGATCATATACAAGAGATACGGGCTTCCTTGGAGAGGAGGAAAAGCGATTACCCTATAGACGAATTGCTTAAGCTTGATGAGCAATGGAGGGCAAATAAGACAGAACTGCAGGGTCTGCAGGCTAGAAGGAACAAAACCAGCCTTGAGATTTCAAAGATAAAGAAGGGGGGAGGCAATGCAGACGATAAAATAAAGGAGATAGCATCCGCCAAGGAGAAAATGCAGAGTCTTGAGAACGAGATATCCGAAATGGAAAAGAAGATTGAAAACCTGTTGCTAAACATGCCGAACACGCTCCACGAGAGCGTACCCTACGGGCTTAGCGATGATGACAACCTTGAAATAAGGAAATGGGGCGACGCCAGCAAGAAGCTTGAATTCGGCCACGAGGATATACTTACAAAGATGGGGCTCATAGACATAGAACGCGCTGCCAAGATATCCGGTGCAAGGTTCTACTACTTGAGGGGAGACATAGCTATGCTGGAACAGGCCCTCATAAGTTTTGCCCTTGATGAGCTGGTAAAAAAAGGCTATACTGCCATAGCGCCGCCGCTTATGATGAAGAGGGAGTATTACAAGGGAGTCACGGCGCTTGGGGATTTCGAGGAACAGCTCTACAGGGTCACGGATCCAGCCGATGTAAACGACGTGAAGGATTATGAGCACATGGAAGAGGACCTTTACATGATTTCCACAGCCGAACACCCCATGGCTGCAATGCACGCCGGCGAAGTGTTCAGCTCAAAGGAGCTTCCGATAAAATATGTGGGCATAAGCCCTGCTTTCAGGAGGGAAGCCGGCTCGCACGGCAAGGATTCGAAGGGAATCTTCAGGGTGCACCAGTTCTACAAGGTAGAACAGTTCATATTCTGCAAGCCGGAGGAATCCTGGGGCTATTACAAGGAGCTGCTTGCCAATTCCGAGGAGCTTGTGCAAAAGCTAGGAATACCATATCATGTAGTAGATATATGCACCGGAGACATAGGCGTAGTGGCCGCGAAGAAGAACGACATAGAGGCTTACATGCCAGGGCAGGGCAAATACAGGGAGATAGTATCGTGCTCGAACTGCACCGACTGGCAAAGCTTGAGGCTCGATATAAAATACGATGAGAAGGGGGAGAGAAGATACGTGCATACGCTCAACAGCACAGCTATAGCCATTTCCAGGATGATAGTCGCGATAGTGGAGAACTATTACAACGGCGATGGGACCATAACCATACCCAAGGTATTGGTTCCGTACATGCACAAGGATAGGATAGGCTCCAAGGATTAGTATTTTATTGTTTGGGGAAGAATAATCCTTGCCTATTGCGGCTTTTGCCTTTGAAAAAGGGCTTTTGTTTTCGAAAGTTCAACAGTGTAAGATATGAAAGATGAATACAAGATAAAGAAGGAGCTCAAAAGGCTCGCCTCGATAAAAGGCTCGGGGACTGAGCTAATAAGCGTATACATACCGCCGGGCTTCCCGATAAGCGATGAAGTAGCGAAGCTCAGGGACGAGCATGGCCAAGCTTCTAACATAAAGTCCAAGACCACAAGGCTGAACGTCCAAGGCGCACTCGAAAAGATTATGCAGTACCTTAAGCTTTACAAGATGCCGCCGGAGAAGGGATTGGCGATATTCTGCGGGAATATAAGCAACGAGCAGTCCAAGCCCGACATAGAGCTTTTCTCAATGGAGCCCCCTGAGCCGATAAAAGTCAACATATACAGGTGCGATTCCACGTTCCTGCTTGAGCCGATACAGCGCATGATGGAAACGACCGACAAATATGCGGTTGTGATAATGGACGGAAGCGACGCCACAGTGGGCGTGCTTTCAGGGTCGCAGTTCATTGTGGACAAGAAGCTCAGGTCCTTCGCCCACCAAAAGGTGCACAAGGGAGGCCAGTCTGCAGCAAGGTATGACAGGGCACGAGAGGAGAGCATAGACGATTATTACAAGGCAGTCGCCGAGGCCATAAACGACTTATTCATAAAGCACGAGTTCAAGCTGAAGGGGCTTATCGTTGGAGGCCCTGGCCCGGCAAAGGAGGACTTCGTAAAGTCAAAGAACCTGAACTACCAGATAAAGGTCGTAGGGGTTTTCAACACCGGCTATACGGACGAAAATGCAGGATTCAGGGAGCTGCTTGAGCAGGCCAAGGACGTTCTTTCGGAGCAGCAGGCGATACAGGAACAGAAGATAATGGGAAGGTTCCTTAGCGAGATATCGCGAAACGGGCTTGCGACTAATGGCTACGAAAAGGTCAAAAAGGCGCTGCAGTCCAACAATGTGGCCATGCTGATAGTGAGCGAGGACCTTGAACTCTACTCCGTGCATTACAAGTGCAACACCTGTGGCACAGAGTTCGACGCGCTCGAACAGGGTAACCAACGGCAGATAAAGCACAGCGACGGAGGCAACCTTTCCATAGTGGAGGAACACGACGCAGTGGAGGAACTCGTGGACATGGCCGACAAGCTCGGCGTCCAGATATCTTTCATATCATCCGAGAGCCAATATGGCAAGGAGCTGCTTTTGGGGTTTGGAGGGATTGCGGCGCTCCTAAGATATAGATGATTGGGCAAAAACACGCAAATTAAAAAACCAAAAGGAAGAGAACTTGTTTTTAATGTTTTAAAAAATTTAAATATTCAGTTTTTGTTGTCGGCCCAGACTATGCTGTAGACATTCTCCCGTTCCTTGACTATCGCTACCGGCCTTGCGTTCTTTGAATCCTTTTCCAGAAACTTGTCAAGTTTCCTGTATTTCATGTTTTTTACAAAGTTTAGCATATTTACACCTGTTGGCAATCATGCCTTCATGGACATGTATTTCCTGAATATCTTCATCTGCAGCCTTTCCATATCCTCGCGTATTTCCGGGTCCTCTTCTATTATTTTCATGACCGAACCCTTTATCCCTGATCCTAATATGCTTGGCATCTTCATTTTAAGACCCTCTGTATCATTGCGGCGCTGACAAATTTTCCATACGAAGGGCCGACTATCTTAGGTATTTTGCTCTCTACCTTGCTGTAGGAATCATCTGAGAATATCGCAGTCACGTTGTATCCCAACGTCCCGGACTTTATATTGACTTCCTTTATGCATTCCATCTTCATAAGCTTTGAGGCGAGATCCTCTGCGCTTGTGTTATCTTCAGGTTTTATGAAGAAGAAATTGTGCGAAGTATTTCCATACCTCCTTGAATCACGTACACTATCCTTAGGGGTTTTATTTCCATTCATTATATGCACCTGTAGACTTCAAGAACATGAAGTGCCCTCATTGGCACATACTTATTGAAAAAAGAAGAAAAATTAGAAAAAAGGGTTAGGAATGGGGAATTATTATTTTTATTTGAATTTCTAGTTAGGGTGGGAAGCCAGAGGGTATGGTTGGTGGGGTAAAACTCGGGATAAGAAAAATCATAAGTTTTGCTTTCGGATTTTTCTATCATTTTATTACCCCCTGGCTCGATAAATACTATGTACTTAAAAGTATAAATACCATTCGGGATATTTTAGACTATTTAAAATATATAATACTAAAAACTTTAAGCAAAAATTCATAAATTTGTAATTTTAGGATTATTTATATCAATAAAAACCAAAAATAGTAAGAAATAAATATATTTAAGGATGTTTTATATACTGTGATTAAAAACAAAAAGGCCAATATGCCTGCCAGGGTGGCCGAGCTTGTCGAAAGGCTAAGGAGGGCCTCGAAGCACAACATAGAGGTAAAAAGGATCGGCAACGGGTATTATGTATACGAATACATGTTCAAGAACGACAATGGCAGGCAGAAGAAGCTCTCGTTCTACCTCGGGAAATCCGACAGCGAAGGAAACTTCAGTGAGGGCAGGCACAGGTTCCTCAAGACGCGCTCGAGGAGCCTTGACGAATACCTTGAATCGTCGGAGAGGGGCGAAAGGCCCGAAAGCGTGAACGAGCTCATATATCCAGACGACATAGACAAGGAGATTCTGAAGAAAATAAGCATGGACTCGAAGGCGTCTGCGTATTCGATAAGCAAGGCACTCGGCATAAGCCCAAACACCGTTGCATACAGGATAAAGAAGCTCGAGAGGCTTTACGGGATAAAGTACACAATAGAGCTAAGGCCAGGCACATTCGGCTTCGAGAGGTATTTCATAACCATAAGGTTCATACGTGGCAAACCCTCGCAGGATGAGCTGCAAAAGCTTTTTGCCGCAGAGCCCAGGATACAGTTCGTTGCCGCGCTTAGCGGGTATTACAGCATGCTGATATACCTGCTCGCCGAAAACAACGTTACGCTTGAAAACATAATCTACAAGCTCAGGAGCAGCAGCGTCTTCGGCTCGTGCACCTCCATATGGAACATAGGCTATACTTCGGAATCCGAGACGTGGTACGTGCCATTTAGGGATGACTTCTTCGAATTGCTCAGGGAGAAGGTCTGGCACAGGACCAGGGAAAACCCAAGGAGGAACG